>JAFTHP010000007.1 GCA_017457305.1 Clostridia bacterium
GGTGGCATCTACGTCGCTGTACTCAAAGGACAAGTCGCAGTTATCCATAGTGCAATCGATTAGCTTGAGCTTTTTGCAGTAGCAAAGTGGTTGTGTTCCTTCAATTTTGCAGTTGATAAAGGTAACGTTTTCGCTAAACCAACCAAGATATTCCCCTTTTACAACACAGTTGCGAACAACAACGTTCTTTGCGTGCCAAAAAGCATCCTTTGTGTCCAACACGCAGTCAAAGATTTCGGTATTTTCTACGTATTGGAAGGAGTATTTGCCCGTCATGGTGCAGTTGTTCATCTTTATTTCCTTGCTCAAGAACAAAAAGTACTTTGAGTCAATGCGGCAATCTTCCAGTTGAAGCTTGGTACATTTCCAACCAAATTCTTCGCTGAACAGTTCACACTTGGACAAGCGTGTGTTTATGCACTCGCGAAGAGCTTTTACTCCCATCACTTTGCAGTTGACAATATTTCCGTTTTGGTCATACCACAATGGCGCACGACACGTTTCGGTAAAGGTGCAGTTGCCAAGGTAGTAGTCTTTCCCGTGCCACAATGGGTAGCGAAGGGCAAATTTTGTGTCAACTACTTGAATGTTGTGGCATTCCTTTAGTGCGGATTCTCCGTCGGCAGGGCCTTCAAAGGTGCAACTTTCCACCGTGCTGTCTACCAGGTTGTACAAAGCGCGTTCTTGATCGTAAATGGCGTTGGAAACTTTCATTAGTACCTCTATTTTACTGTTGTGTTGGTTGTTTCTACTATTATACCATTAAATTATCAATTGTGGCAAATAAAAAAACATTTACAAATAAAATAGATATAGCAATTGACTTTTGAAGGACAAATATTCTTGCGTTTTGGTGTGGTTTGTGATATAATTTTTATTAATAAGGTATTTACCTAAATATTTACGGTTTAATGGAGAATTGTTATGAGCACAGAAATGGAAGCAAAAGCTTTGTATGACACCCTTTGTCAAGCATTGGACAAAATGCAATGGCGCTACCAAAAGGCTACAGAAAGCGGAAAATTGGTTGTTAAAACAGCCGCTGTTGGCGATGACCTTAGCATGAAATTGGTTATCAGTATCGATCCAGAACGTTCCGTTATGTACCTAAAATCCCCAATGCCTTTCTCTATTCCAGAAGACAAGCGTGGTATTTTAGCAATTGGCGTAATCATTGCAAACTATGCAATGCTCAATGGTAGTTTCGAATACGATATGACTGAAGGATATCTTGCTTTCAAGCTTGTTGTTCCATTTATGGACAGCATCATTAGTGAAGCCGTATGCACATACATGATCCGCGTATCCTGTAGCATGATTGACAAATTCAACGATAAATTGCTTGCTCTATCCGAAGGCAAGATTGACTTGGACGAATTCAAGGCATACACAGATAAAGCTTTTAGTTAATACAACTAAAGCGGTTAAAACACATTACTTGTACATTATAAAAAGGTTTTCTCTATTGCGGAGAAAACCTTTGTTTTGTTTATTGGGTTTGCTGTTTTTGTTTTATTTCGACTAGGATTTGCTGTTCTGTTTTTCCTTGGAGCATACAGTAGATGCCAGTTAGTAACAATCCCACACATTCTTTTGGTGTGGGTGGATAGTGCTGTTTTGCGCTGTAACCTTCGAGCAAAGTGTTTATGCGCTGACAAAGTTTGTCATCCCAGTTAGCACTTTTTATGGCAGCAGTTATTGCTTTTTGCACACGAGAAGGCGTGGTATCATTGTTTTCTGCTACCAGCGGATAAACTTGCGAAGAAAGGTTTATCTTGAACAAGCTGTCTTTGTTTGTAAACATTGTCAGCGCTTGGCAAAGATAGTTTGTCCCTAGGTGGTGAATTTTGAATCCAAGATGCAACAATAAATTTTGCACAAATGTTACTGAAGTGTTGCTGTTTTCTATCTCGTTTGAGGTTGAACCAATGTCGTTATCCATTTTTATGCTCCTTTTTAACAAGTGATATTGTTTTGAACAAGACAATATTAACACATAATTTGACAAAAATCAACACATTTTAACAAAATTATTAAAAAATATCGTTAAAAACTCAAAATTACATTAAAATCTCGAATCATTGGTAGCGCATTTTTTAATATTTTTGCTCAATTTGCACCTTTTATTAATAATAGTGGCATTGTTTTTTTTGTTGATAGTGCTATAAATATTGGTGGAGCAAAGTGTCACTTCTAATCAACCCGTGTAAAGGTATTGTTCAAATAGTTGTAAATTATATTAAAGTTTGATATAATGAAACAGTAAATAGGAGAACTATATGAAAACTAAAATTGGTGGACAAGCCGTTTTGGAAGGCATTATGATGCGTGGTCAAAGCTCAATGGCTTTGGCGTGCAGGGACGAATCTGGTAATATCCGTATGGATACTACCCGTTTAGCAACAAAAAAACCTTGGTATAGAAAGGTTCCTTTCCTTCGCGGTGTAGTAAATCTTGTTGTATCCATGATTGACGGATACAAAATTATTGGAAAATCTGCCGAAGTTATGGCGGAAGAAGAAATAGACACATCCGATACAGGCATGGGTTGGATGATGACAATCTCTATGCTACTGGGCATTGCATTGGCATTGGGACTTTTTGTTGTTTTGCCAACAGCTATCACTGCTGGTGTTTTTGCATTGTTCCGTTTGGATCAAGCCGATCCACAATGGATTTGGCTCAAATCCCTTTTGGAAGGACTTGCAAAAATTCTTGTTTTGGTAGGATATATGGGTGGCGTTTCTCAACTAAAGGAAATCCGTCGCGTATTTATGTATCACGGTGCAGAGCACAAAACTATCGCTTGCTACGAAGCTGAAATGCCACTAACAGTAGAAAACGTAAAAAAATGCAGTCGTTACCACGATCGTTGCGGTACAAGCTTTTTGGTATTTGTAGTGGTGCTATCGGTAATTTTGATGATGGTTTTGGATATCATTTGTATGTCCGTTGAGTTTACCGCTTTTCAAGAAAAGTGGTGGCTACGTGCCCTGCTCAAAATTGCATTGTTGCCAGTAACAGCAGGATTAAGTTACGAAATGCTAATGTTGCTTGCTCGCTCCAACTTTATTTTGTTCCGCCCACTCAAGTGGTTTGGCAAGCAATTCCAAAAGCTCACAACCAAAGAGCCAGATGACAGTATGTGCGAAGTTGCAATTGCTGCATTTAATCAAGTATTGGCTATGGATGCCGACACAACCATCCCCGAAGAACACTTCCCAGATCCCATTTCCTTGGAAGAGTTTTCCAAAGTGGTAGAAAGTAGCTTTATGGCGCAATCCATGGGGCACAATGATACACAATGGTTGCTTTCGGCTATTTTGAAGGTAAAAAAAGATAAACTTAAGCCTACACTAAAGATTCCATTTGGTTGGACTTTGCGTGTTCAAAGGATGGATGAGCGTGTAAAAAACGGCGAACCTTTGGCGTACGTTTTGGGCAATACCGAGTTTTTCGACCACACCTTTGTTGTAGATAAAAACGTGCTAATTCCACGTTTAGAAACGGAACTTGTTTGCGAAAAACTTCTACAAAACCTTCCAAATGGTGCAAAATTGCTGGATTTGTGCTGTGGAAGTGGTGTTTTGGGCATTACAGCCGCACTCAACAAGCAAGCAAAAGTTACATTGGCGGATTTATCCAAAGAAGCATTGAAGGTGGCAAAGCGCAATGCAAAGTTGAACAAAGTGCGTGCAAATATTGTTCACACCGATATGTTCCAAAATATCAAGGGCAAATTTGATGCCATTGTTTGCAATCCACCATATATTCCATCGCAAGATATCGCCACTTTGGATGAAAGCGTTCGCAACTACGAACCAATCATGGCGCTAGATGGCGGAGCGGATGGACTAGATTTCTATAGAATTTTGGCAGAACAAGCACCAAATTACTTGGAAAAGAACGGTTTGCTTGTTTTGGAAATTGGCTACAACCAAGGAAATGACGTTGTAGCATTGTTGAGCGAAAAGTTTACTGTTGAACTTTTGCAAGATTACAGCAGTAACGATCGCATAATCGTTGCACACTTGTTGTAGCGTTGGTTGCTGTAAACAAACCATCAAAATACAATCAAGGTGCTAACAAGGAGTAATTATGACAGATAAATTAGACAAAATCGTGTTACGATATGAATTTTTGACTGGCGAAATTTCCAAGCCAGAAGTTATTGCCGATAACAATACTTGGAAAAAGCTTGTAAAGGAACACAGCAACCTTACACCAATCATCGAAGCGTACACACTTTACAAAAAAACAAACGAAGAACTACAAGCCAATTTGGAAATGTCTGCTATCGAAACAGACAAGGAAATGCTTGCACTTTTGCACGAGGATATTAACTATCAAAAGAAGCAACTGGAAGAACTAACCGAACAACTCAAAGTTTTGTTGCTACCAAAAGATCCAAATGACGACAAAAACGTTATCATTGAAATCCGTGCAGGTGCCGGCGGCGAAGAAGCGGCCCTATTTGCCAACGAAGTTAGACGTATGTATTATATGTTTGCGGAAAAAAATCGTTGGAAGATTGAAGAAATTGGTATTGATGAAAACGAACTTGGCGGTTTGAAGGAAGGTTCCTTTATGGTTGTGGGCGAAGGCGCATACAGCAAGTTCAAGTTTGAAAGTGGTGTTCATCGTGTTCAACGCGTTCCCGATACCGAAAGCCAAGGTCGCATCCACACAAGTACTATTACAGTTGCCGTTTTGCCAGAAGCCCCCGACGTAGATATCGAAATTTTGGACAAGGATATCAAGATTGACACCTATCGCAGTAGCGGTGCTGGTGGACAACACGTTAACAAAACAGAAAGTGCTATTCGTATCACTCACTTGCCAACAGGAATAGTTGTAAACTGTCAGGACGAACGTAGCCAAATCAAAAACAGAGAAAAGGCTATGAATATACTAAAGAGTAAGTTGTACGACTATTACCAAACTCAAGCAGATGCCGAATACGCCGCTGCTCGTAAAAGTCAAGTTGGAACGGGAGATAGAAGTGAACGTATCCGCACATACAACTTCCCACAAGGTCGTGTAACCGACCATCGCATTGGTCTAACGTTGTATTCTATCGAAAACTTTATGAACGGCGATATTGCCGAAATGGTAGAAGCGCTTAGACTTGCCGAACAAACTGCTAAATTGCAGGACAGTGACGAGTAATTAGCATATCAATATTAGGCGAAAAAACATTGTGATTTTTTTGTTCAAATGTATTGATATTTACCAAAAAATATTGTAAAATATAGCAAATTGAGGCAGCATTGCCTTTTTATGGAGGACACTACATTGATACAAGTTATTTATGGCTCAAAAGGTTCAGGAAAAACAAAGCAAATAGTTGATTTGGCTAACGAAACAGCAAAACAAGCAAAGGGTGTTGTTGTTTATTTGGATAGAAGCAACCACCGTATGCACGACCTTCACAGAAGCATCCGCTTGGTGGACGCATCTCACTTTGGACTAACCGATCAAAAGGAACTTGTTTCCTTTATCAAGGGTATGATTGCAGCAAACTTTGATATCGAACACGTTTTCATCGATGGTCTTTCTCGTTTGTTTGACTGCAACATCGTTGAACTTGGCGAAGTTTACCAAGGTTTGGACAAGCTTGCTAAGGAATTTAGCATCAACTTTACCATCACAGCTAGTGGTGACATCGACGAGTTGCCAGATTTTGTTAAAAAGTATATCGGCTAATTAAATAACTTTATTTGTACTATTATAGGACAGTGCTTTTTTTGCGCTGTCCTTTTTTTATCTCTTACACTAATTGTTTGACGGATAGCATACAGCAAAAACGCATAAAACTGCTGTTAAATCAACTACGGCTGTTTTTTTGTACTTGTATATGATTGTTTACCACAACTGCGGCATTAAGTATTGATGCAATGTTTGTATATCTTTAACAAAAAAACCAAAGTGAATCATATATTATTTGTATGAAAGTACAACATATTCCCCACAGGGTTCATTTTGTGGGCATTGGTGGCATCGGCATGAGTAGTTTGGCGCAATGGCTACTTGCCCGTGGATATCAGGTTAGTGGAAGTGACCGTCAAAACAGCGAAATTGTGGATATTTTGCGCAAAAAGGGAGCAAAAATTGCAATTGGACACAGCGCAGATAACGTTACTGATGTGCAACTTGTGGTAAGAACGTCAGCGGTATCTTTGGATAACGTAGAAGTTGCTCGTGCTGTGGCAAATGGTATTCCAGTAATGTTGCGGGAAGAGCTTTTGGGTATAATATTTAATAGTTATGCCACGCGTGTTGCAGTTTGTGGCACTCACGGAAAAACTACTGTTACAGCAATGATTCATCATATTCTAAAAGAAAATAATATTGCGCACACCTGTTTTTTGGGAGGACTGTATCAGGGAGAGAATTTTAGTGATGGTGGAGATATTGTGGTTGCGGAAGCGTGCGAATATAATAGAAGCTTTTTGCATCTTTCTCCAACAATTTGTTGCTGTCTAAATGCCGAATATGATCATCCCGATTGTTTTGTCGATGAAGCATCTATTTTGCAAGCTTTCGAACAATTTATTGCAAGTGCAACAAATTGCGTGATTTTGTCTTCCAAATTGAAATGTTTAGCAAGGGGCAATTTTATTGCGTACGATCAACAGTATGGTGCTGTAGAGATTGAGTGCAGGAAAGAAGGTGTTTTCTGCACAATAAATCAAACTTCTTTGAGTATGCCAATTGTTGGCAAACACAACATTACAAATGCACAAGCGGCAATAGCTGTATCTAATCAACTAGGTATATCGTTGGCAAATGCGGCAACAAGTTTATCTTCTTTTTCTGGTGTTAGTAGGCGATGGTCGGTTAAAGGAGCAGACGCCAATATTATTGTAGATTATGCTCATCATCCAACAGAAATAAAGTGTGCAGTTTCAACAGCATTGTCTATTTGCAAGGGCAAGGTGTACTGCTTGTTTCAACCACACACCTATTCAAGAACAAAGGCATTTTGGCAGGAATTTGCAACGTGTTTCAAAGAAGTGGAAAAGGTGGGATATTTGCAAATATTTGCTGCGAGGGAAATGCCGATTGACAAGATCAATTCTTACCTGTTGGTAGAATCTGCAAGGGATATTGGGGTGTCAGCTACCTACTTGTCGTCATTTGAACAAGCAGTTCAATTTGCTCATAAATACGTTAGTAAAAATGATATCTTGTTGGTGCTAGGAGCAGGGGACATTTGTACTCTTGCAGATATGATATAAATTACAACTAAACAAAGTAAAGTGTACAACTAATCTGTATTAAAGCGCAGTAGTTGTGCGCTTTTTGTTTTTATAGGCTTGGAAATCTTGCAATACTACTGTTTTTTGGTGAAACAAAACTACCAGTCGGTACACTTGGAAGAAATACTAAACAATTTTATCCTTAGCTTAATCTTGTTGTGTGGAAAAACAACACATTGCGACTGTTGGTGGTATGCTTATGTTGCGGATTTTGGCACAACTGCCAATTTTGTTTGCAACAATCTGCTTTGAGTGTTATGTTTTGCACAAAGAAGTTGATTGTCATTTTGCTTTGTGTGCTTTCATCTCGTTTTTTTGCATCTTATAGTGCTTAACATGGTCAAATTTGGTGCTATTTTCAGCTTATTTCAAGGGGCAAACCAAAAGTGAATAAATAACTAAATTTTTTGCCCACTTTTTGACCATTTTTAATTGAAATATTTTGTACTTTTATGTATAATTACAGTGATGAGACTCGACATTTTTCGTAACGTACAATTTTTGTCGAAAAGTCAGCCCTGTTTTAACTGCTTTAATGGAAAAAGCAACTCCGATTGTAATCGATTTTTGAATTTATCACTGAGAAAGAGAGGTAGCACATGATTTGTGATTTGCAAAAAGCCAGTATTATCAAAAGACTTTCTGCCTTTCTTTTGGATTTTATACTTCTTAGCATTTTGGCAGTAGGTGCCATTGCGTTGTTTTCCATTGTGGTTCACTACGATGCAAGGTATGAACAGTACAACACTGCGTACGTTGAGTGTGAAAACCTTGTAAAAGAAAAAACGGAAGAATACAAACAGCAGCACAGCATCACTTTTGATTTGCTTGCAGTAACGCAAGAAAATGCATCCGAGCTTACACAAGAGCAAAGAGATCAATACGACGCATACCTTGACTACATCAACAATGACGCCCAACTAAAGGAGTTGTCCAAAAAGGTTTCTGATGGTTTGCTCGATGTTGTTGGAGCAACGCTAACAATCATTCCACTTGGACTTTTTGTAGCTTTCTTGATTTTGGAGTTTATTATTCCTCTTTGTTTGAAAAACGGACAAACTGTGGGCAAAAAGGTTTTTGGCATTGCAGTTATCCATACTAACGGAGTCAAGATTAGCACCTTTAGTTTGTTTGTTCGTGGTGTATTGGGAAAGTACACCATCGAAACAATGGTGCCGGTATTCCTTGTGTTGATGTTTTTCTTTACCAACGGTGGTTTGCTGTTGATTATCATTTTGGCGGCAATATTGATTTTGCAACTTGTATTGTTGATTACCACCAAAACAAACTCCTTTATTCACGACATCATTAGTTACACAGTGGAAGTCGATTTGAGTAGTCAAATGATATTCAGCAACGAAGATGACAGACTTCGCTATATAAGTGAAAACCACAACAGACAAGTTTCGTCAACGAGAGAGCAAACAAGGCGCTCATCTAACGACGATGATGAAACTGGTGAAATAAGGTAAAAACCATAACTCAAGCAAAGATTATACGGAGGATTTCAATTTATGCTTACAAAAATTTTACCAAAGGCAAAAAACATTCTCTACTACGTGGCATTTCTCTTTCCAATCGCAGTAGGTTTGTTATACATTGCAATTACCGACATGAAGCTAGGCAACCGCGCAGCATGGTTGTTTTTTGCAATTGTCACAACCGTTGGCAGTGGTGTATGCCTTGCTTTTTCTCTCAGTTTTAGAGAAAAGCCCACAAAAAGATACATTTTGTTGGGAGCAGCAATTGTATTGATGATCTTGTTCTTGGTAACAATTTATTGTTTTGCACAAATGCCAATGCAAGCAGATGCAGACAGATATATGCGTCAATATAGAAGTGCAAAAACACCAGAGGCTATTGAGGCTCTTGGTGAAATGCCAAAATACCTAAAAATTTCCACCAATATTAACACCGGTGAGAAAACCTGCGAACCTTCCATGCTTTACATGGTAGTTAGTGACAACAATGTTGAAGACTATCAGTCAGCAGTGGCACTATTTAAGGTTTTGGGATATATCGCTCTTGCAATTCAAGCGCTATATACCGTTTCTTGCGTTGTTATTAAGGAAAAATAAACAAGTAGTTAACAACGCCTTTGCAATCCCGCAAAAGCGTTGTTTTGATAAAATTTTAATGAAAATAATTTGATAAGGAAGGGCTGTACTTATGAAAGTAGTATTAGAGCATTTGACAAAAATTTTCCCCAGCAGAAACAAAAAGTCCAACGAACAAGTTGTGGCAGTAAATGATTTCACATTTGAAATCCCTGACGGAAAACTTATCGGTCTTCTTGGACCATCTGGTTGCGGAAAGAGCACAACACTATACATGATTAGTGGTTTGCAAAAGCCAACAGGCGGAAAGATTTTCTTCGGTGAAGATGACGTTACAGAACTTACACCAGAAAACCGCGGTGTAGGCCTAGTTTTCCAAAACTATGCATTGTATCCACACATGACAGTTAAGCAAAACATCTTGTTCCCATTGCAAAACCTAAAGGGAGAGGATAAGCTTACAAAGACAGTTATGTTGGAAAGAGCATACGAAGCAGCTCGTCTTGTTCAAATTGATGACCTTATGGATCGCAAACCACACGAACTATCCGGTGGTCAACAACAACGTGTAGCTATTGCCCGCGCACTTGTAAAGATGCCTCGCGTTTTGTTGTTGGACGAGCCACTTTCCAACTTGGACGCACGTCTTCGTTTGCAAACTCGTGAAGAAATCAAGCGTATTCAACGCGAAACTGGCATCACAACAGTATTCGTTACTCACGACCAAGAAGAAGCTATGTCTATTTCCGATATGATCGTTGTTATGAGGCTTGGTGTATTGCAACAAATTGGCGCTCCACAAGAAGTTTACGACAACCCAGTTAACTTGTTCGTAGCTAAGTTCTTGGGAACTCCACCTATCAACGTATTCGAAGGCGTTGTAAAGGGCGAAAAACTTTACATTGGTGAACAAGCTGTTTTGGACGTTAAGGGTGCGGCAGATCAAGAAGTTTATGTTGGTATCCGTCCAGAAGGTTTCATCACTAACCCAGAAGGTGAATTTACAACAAACCTTATTAACGTAGAAGTTATGGGTCGTGACGTATCTATCGTTTCCAAGCATCCTAATGCAGTAAGCGAAACAATCCGTTCTATCGTTGATGCCGACAGCGCAATTGACCGCGATGCAACAACAGTAAGTTTCTCACTTAAACCACACAAGGTATTCCTGTTCAGCAAGGAAACTGAACAACGTATCCCATTCGAGGTGAAATAATGGTAGATTCTAAAAACAAATGGAAAGCATGGTTATACCTGTCACCTGCACTGGTATTACTTGGCATATTTACGGTTTATCCCATCTTTAACACCGTTCAACTTGCCTTCCTAAACGGATACAACATCTGGGAAGCAATGGACGGAAAAATGTTCACCATTGGTATTGACAACTTTGTTAAAGTGTTGAATTATCCAGGATTTTTAACAACACTAAAAACAACAATTCTTCTTTGTGTGTTGACAGTTCCAGTTTCTACAATGTTGGCTCTTCTGATTGCAGTTGCTCTAAACTCTATCAAGGCTCTAAACAGATTGTTGCAAACAATTTTCTTCCTTCCATACGTAACAAACTCCATTGCTATTGGTATGGTATTTGCAACAATGTTCAACATGATCGGCTTGGATCCTGCTACAGGAATTCCCCAAACAGCCGGCATTATCAATAACTTTTTGTCGATTTTTGGCGTAGGTCCAGTTAACTGGATTAACCCAGGTTCCACATACGAAGCAAACATGTTTGTTATGTGTGTGTATATTGTATGGAATGCACTTCCTTTCAAAATTCTTGTATTGCTTGGTGGATTGCAAAGTGTTAACAAGCAATACTACGATGCTGCAAAGGTAGACGGAACATCTCGTGCAAGAGTATTTTGGCGCATCACTGTTCCCCTTCTTTCCCCAATGATTTCCTACGTTCTTATCACAGGTTTCATCGGTGGATTTAAGGAATACAGCAGTGTAGTAGGTGTATTCGGCGAAGGAATGGGCCCAACCGGAGATAAGGAATTGCAAACCATGGTTGGTTTGATTTACGACTCACTGGGTGAAGTTGGTACTGGCGAAGGATTTGCTAGTGCAGCTGCGATGATTTTGTTTGTAATCATTTTGGCAGTTACCATTCTCAATTTGAAAGTGAGCAACAAAAAGGTTCACTATTAGGAGGAGGAAAGTATGGATACTGCAGTAGTAATGCAAGAAAAAGACTTGCAAAAGGTTACCGCCCGTCAAAGAGTGGTAAAAATCCTTGTAAAAACACTAACATATGTATTTTTGGGAAGCATGGCGCTCATCGTTTTGTTCCCATTCTATTGGATGATCATTTCTTCCTTGAAAACATTGGAAGAATATCGTCGTAACGTTCCAACATTTTGGCCAGAAAAGATTATGTGGAACAACTACACAGCCGCTTTCCAAATTGCTGACTTGGGTAGCTTGTTTGTAAACACCGTTTACGTAGGTGTTGTTTCCACAATACTGTCACTTGTTATCACGGTTTTGACAGCTTTTGCTTTTGCAAGACTCGAGTTCAAGGGAAAAGGCTTGTTGTTTGCTGGTTTGCTTGCAACAATGATGATTCCTGGCGAAATGTTTACAATCACAAACTACCAAACAGTAGTTCAACACTTCAAGTGGGAAGGAAAGTTTGTTGCGCTTATTATTCCTTTCTTGGTAAGCGTATTCTACATTTACTTGCTACGTAACAACTTCTTGCAAATTCCAGACGAGTTGTACTATGCAGCAAAGGTAGACGGAACAAGCGACCTCAAATATTTGTGGAAAGTAATGATTCCTTTGGCAATGCCAACACTTATTTCCATCACAATCCTCAAGATGATGGGTTCTTGGAACAGCTACATGTGGCCAAAGCTTGTTGCTGGTAAGGATGGCTTGCACGATATGATTACCAACGGTTTGCGTGGCGCATCATTTGTCAATCCGGATAACCCAAGCGAAGTTGACTATCCACGCCAAATGGCAGCAGTAGCAACAGTATCTGCTCCATTGTTCTTGGTGTTCATCTTCCTACGCAAGTACATCATGAAGGGTGTAAGCCGTAGTGGTATTAAAGGATAATTTATATTCTATTTTTACAGAATTATACTGTTGTGCGTGCGAGCGATAACAACAGATAATATAAAAACAAAAAAACAATTTTTTCCAAGGAGGAAAACAAATTTATGAAAGTATTCAACAAATTGCTTGCTGTAGTTGTACTATTGGCTATGCTTACCAGCATGCTTGCAGCTTGCGGCAATGTTTGCTTCAACCACGAAGACGCTGACCATGATGGAGCATGCGACAAGTGTCGTACCGAAGTGGAAGTAGTTCACACAGATGCAAACAACAACGGACTATGTGACGTTTGTCAAAAGTGTATTCAACACAAAGACGAATTGCACGATGCTCTTTGCGATTACTGTGGCGAAGAAGTTGTTCCAGAACACGTAGATGCTGACAGCAACGGACTATGCGATGTTTGTGACGTTTGCCTTGAACACGCAGACAAAAACCACGATGGCGAATGCGATTACTGTCAATTTGACTACAGAGAAGAACACGTAGACGCTAACAACGACAAGGTTTGTGACAGCGCAGAATGCGGAAAATGTCTTGAACACGTAGACGCTGACGGAGATAACGTTTGTGACCACGAAAATTGCAAACAAAACATTGTTCCTCCTTGTGATGTTCACACAGATAACAACCACGACGGATGGTGCGATGTTTGCCACGCGACAACAACTTACGAACACGAAGACGCACAACACGACGGTATTTGTGACGTTTGCTCCAAGAAGGTTGCCGTTGTTCACGTAGATGCTGAACACGATGGTAAATGTGACGTTTGTGACGCAACAGTAAGAGTTAAGCACGTAGACGAAGATAACGACAACTGGTGTGACGTTTGTGACGTTTGGTCAAATGCTGCAACACCTAACTTCGACCTTCCAGATGGTGGCTACGATAACAGCAAAGTAACAATCACCTTCTACAATACAATGGGTGACAACCTACAAACAGTTCTCAACACTTACATTGACAAGTTCAATGAACTTTATCCTAACATCACAATCGTAACAAGCCAACCTGGTGGATACGACGAAGTTCGTGATACAATCAAAACAGAACTTTCTGCAAATGCTGGTCCTAACATTGCATACTGCTACCCAGACCACGTTGCATTGTACAACGTAGCTCACAAGGTTGTAACACTTGATAACCTAATCAACAGCCAAGTAGAAGTTACACGTGCTGACGGTTCAAAGGAAATTATTGGTCTAACACAAGCTCAAAAGGACGACTTCATCCCTGGTTACTACAACGAAGGTCGTGCCTTTGGTGATAACCTTATGTACACAATGCCATTCAGCAAGTCCACCGAAGTTATGTACTACAACAAGACATTCTTTGATGAACACAATATCAAGCTTCCTACACACTGGTGGTGTGATGACGCTAACTGCGAAACAAGTTTGGAAAATGTACTCAAGAAGATCAAGGCAATTGACCCAACAAGTATTCCTCTTGGATACGACAGTGAAGCTAACTGGTTCATCACAATGTGCGAACAACTTGGTTCTCCATACACATCTGCTACAGGCGACCACTTCTTGTTTGACAACGATACAAACAAAGACTTTGTAAAACACTTTAGAGATTGGTATCAAAGCGGTCTTATGACAACACAAACAATCTACGGTGCTTACACATCTGGTTTGTTTGTAAACACAGACAAAGCAACACAAAAGAGCTACATTTCTATCGGTTCTTCCGCTGGTGCTTCTCACCAATCTCCAGCTGCTAACACAGACGGTAGCTACCCATTTGAAGTAGGTATTGCTTCCATTCCTCAAGTAGATGAAAGCAATCCAAAGGTAATCAGCCAAGGTCCAAGTGTATGTATCTTTAAGAAAGATAACCCACAAGAAGTTCTTGCAAGCTGGTTGTTTGTTAAGTACCTCACAACATGTCTTGACTTCCAAGCAGAATTCAGTATGGCATCTGGTTACATTCCAGTTATTCAATCTGTAATGCAAAACGAAGCATATGCTAACTTTATTGCTAGCGCAGATGGAAATGCATACCTAACAGCAATGAGCACAAAGGTAGCTTTGGAACAAGCAAACGCTTACTACGTATCTCCAGCATTCAACGGTTCATCCACAGCCCGTGACCAAGCTAATGCTTTGATGGTAAAAGTATTTACAACATGCCTAGACGATGCATCTGTAGACAAGGCATTTGCTGATGCTATCATTAACTGTTTGGCAAGTATCGGTAAATAATTACCAAGGAAACAAACAATATGAAAAAAACAACAAAACTTGTAGTTTTGATTTTGGTTTTTTGTCTTGCTCTAACTAGCCTTGTTGCTTGCGACAAATCTTGCAAACACGACTTTGGCCAGTTGATAGAAGAAGTTCCTGCTACATGCGTTGCTAGGGGAACAGCGGCTCACTACAAGTGCAGTCTTTGTGGCAAGACTTTTGACCAAAACAAAAACGAAACAAACGATTTGACGTTACCAATCAAAGGGCACAACTTCGGGAGTTTAATCCCCGAAGTTCCCGCTGATTGCGATAACACTGGTACAATAGCTCACTATCACTGCGACAGATGTGACAAGGATTTTAACACACAAAAAAAGGTCGTAGATAGCCTTGAAATACCAGCAGAAGGACACAATTACGGAAAGCTAAATAGTGCAGTTGCTCCAACTTGTACACAAGAAGGACAAATTGCTTACTACGAATGTCAAGATTGTGGAACAACCTTCAATGAAGAAAAGCAAGTAGTAGAAACGCTTGTTGTTCCAGCAACAGGACACAACTACGGCGAACTTATTACAGGCACAGCAGCTACCTGCACAACTGACGGAACAATTGACCACTATAAGTGTTCAGTTTGTGACACTCTATTTGACCAAAACAAGGAAGAAGTTCAAACAACTGTTATCCCTGGTGGACACACATTGGGAGATTGGATTGAAGAAGTATCTGCAACTTGTATTACTACAGGTACCAAGGGACATTACTATTGTTCAGTTTGTGAAAAAAATATTGGCTACAACGGTACAATAGAAATTACCGACCTTGTTATTCCAACAACTGGACACTCCTACAAAAATGCTGTTTGCATCAATTGTAATGATGACAAAAACGACGAACTAGTAGATTACGCTGGTCAAGCAGTTTTGGATCAAACAAATGCTCTAAGAAAGCGTTTGGAAGTAACAGTTCATGCCTACATCGATGGCGATACAGTTCACTTCAACGTTCCTAATTCCGAAGTGGAAGGTGGTGTACTCAAGGCAAGATTCCTTGGTGTTGATACCCCCGAATCTACCGGTCGTATCGAAAATTACGGCAAAACAGCTTCCAGATATACAAAGGAAACTTTGCTTAATGCCCAAAAGATTATTATCGAATCCGAAACAACAAGTTGGAATGCCGATTCCACAGGTAGCAGATACCTTGTTTGGGTTTGGTATTTGCCAAAGGGCGAATCAACATGGCACAACCTTAACCTAGAAATTCTTCAAAAAGGTTATGCTATTGGTTCCAAGATTACCGATACAGCTTACTACGATCAAGCATACGGCGCGCTTTTGCAAGCAAGAAACTACGGTTTGGTTGTTCACTCCGACATTCCAGATCCCGAAGTTTATGCTGGCGATGCAATCACCGTTACACTCAAGGAACTTCGTTGCAACACAGCCGAGTACAACAGCCTTAGAGTTGCCTTCAAGGGCATCGTTGCCATCAACAGTGGTAGCAATGCTGTATACGTAGAAGACTACGACGAAGAAACTGGCCTATACTACGGTATTCAAGTTTACTATGGATTCAACTTGTCTGGCGAAGGTGTTCGCATCTTGACTCCTGGCAACGAAGTGCTTATTGTTGGTGTAGTTCAATACTACGAAAATGGTGGATACTATCAAGTTTCCGACTTGCGCTACTCTGCAATGAGACCAGATGATCCACTAAATATCCAAGTTATTTCTACAGGCCACAAGGGTTCCTACAAAGAAACAACAATTGACGAATTCTTCAATGGCAAGATTACAACAACTATTCACGATTCCGAAACAGATGAACTTGTAGAAAAGACATTTACTCACTGTGAACTTTCTATGCACGCATCCATTTCTATGACAAACCTCAAGGTTGTGGACATTTGGACAACCAAGAACGAAGCAAGTGCTTCCAAGGGAGCAATGACACTAACTTGTAGGGATGCTAATGGTAACGAAATCGACGTCAGAACAGTTGTTTTGTACGATGACAATAACGAAATGATCACCGAAAGTGCTTACCGAAACAAGACAATCAACGTTCAAGGTATTGTAGACTACTACGATGGCACTTACCAAATCAAGGTATTTGATGATCAATATATCCAAATCGTAAAGTAATCAATGGTTTTTACATCTCGGTTGTAACACCGTTTATGGCCGAGATGAAAACACATAAATATGTAACCAATTAATGCAAAAACAAAAAAAACAAAACAAAAAGGAGAAAAACATGAAAAAAGTACTCATCTTGATTCTCGCTATGGTTTTGTCATTCAGCGTATTCGCATTGGCAGCATGCCAAACACCTTGCGAAACACACGTTGATGCAAACCACGACGGTATCTGCGACGTTTGCGCAACAGAAAATTTGCCTGTTGTACACGCCGACTCCAACCATGACGGCAAGTGTGATGTTTGTGCTGCTGATTACAGAGAAGCATGTGCAGACGTTAACCCACTTGACGGAAAATGTGACGTTTGTGGCGCAGCTGTTGCTCACACATGTGTAGACACAGCTACAGTAGATGGCAAATGTGACATCTGTGGTGCAGACGTAGCTCACACATGCGTGGACACAGCTACAGTGGATGGCAAATGTGATATTTGTGGTGCAGAAGTTGCTCACACTCACGTTGATGCTATGCACGATGGCAAATGCGATATCTGCGGCACAACAGTAGAAGTTAAGCACGTAGACAACAACCACGACGGCGTTTGTGATGTTTGTCAAGTTGGCGACCTTCCATACGAACACGTAGACGAAGACACAAACTTCAAGTGCGACGTTTGTGGCAAAGTTTTGGAACACGATTGCGTGGACGCAGACGCAGACTGCTGGTGTGACGTTTGCGAAGCAGCAATGCACGCAGACAACAACCACGATGGTTTCTGTGATGTTTGCGACACAAGCACAGGCGAACCAGAACACGTATATGTTGAAGGTGTTTGCTCTTGTGGTTCAAAAGAAGAATGGCTTGAAAACCTAGAAGCAGCTCAAGACTACCTAAGAGCAGCTTACATTGAAGCACCTACAAGAACAGCTGGCGACTTCAAAGTACTTGCAACAGTTAGCATTGATGGTGCCGGCGAATATGCCGTTACTTGGACAGTTGAAATTCTAGATCTTACAGAAGACAACAAGAACGCCGTAAAGGTTGGTGCAACAGAAGGTACAGAAACAACAATCGAAATTGACGAAGAACAAATGGACGTTTACTACAAGCTTATCGGTACAGTTACAGATAGCGAAGGTCGTAAACTTTCCGTTTCCTTTGACAGAGAACTTCCTAACTACAACCTTGTAAATTGGAAAGATTACGTTGCTGCTCCAAAGGATTACACATTGTCCGTTCAAGGTGTTGTAACAGCAATGACAGGCAAATCCGTTGGTAACACCTACAACACAATTTACATCCAAGATAACGATGGTGGTTACTACATCTACGATATGGCTAGCGATCCAGTTGCTGACGGTATCAAGGTTGGTATGACTATCAAGGTTAGAGGTACAAAGGATATCTACAGCGGAACACACGAAGTTAAGGAAGCTGTAGCCGAAATTGTTGACCAAACAATCAAGACTATCGAACCAGTTGACTACACAACAATTTACACAAATGCACAATCCTTGAAGCAAGAAGATCTTGTTGCAAAACAAGGCTTCCTTGTAACAATCAAGGGTGTACAAATCACAGGACAAAATCTTGAAAACGGTTACTTCAAGTTCAAGCTTGGCGATTTGGAATCCTACATTCGTATTTCCGGTTCTGTTTGCCCACTCTCTAAGGACGATCAAACTAAGTTCAAGGCTGACCACTCATCTCACTTTGGTTGGACAGCTAATGCAACAGGTGTTATCTGCGTATACGATGGAGCTTTCTATCTAACACCAGTAAACGCCAACGCATTTGAATACACAGCTCTTCCACAACTTGACGAAGCTGGTGAAGTTGCTTTTGAAAAGGGCGCTTTGACTTTCGTTGAAACAATTGGCGAAGACTCTGCAATTGAACTTCCAGCAAAGGGCGTTTCCTATGCTGACGTTACAATCGCTTGGGACTTCAAGGCTGAAACAGCTCACGATTGCGCAAGCATTGCTGATGGAAAACTTCACGTTGAACTTCCATCCGAAGCTACAACAATCACTCTTGTAGCAACACTAACAAGTGGTTCCGTAACAGATACTAAAGAATTTGTAGTAGCTGTTGATGCTGCAAGCACAGCAGTAGTTGTACACAAGGCTATCTCTGCACCAGCAGCAGGAACATACAAGATTGCAATGAACACAACACCAGCAAACGGTGCTGTACTATACTTTGCAGGAACAATCAACAGCAAGGGTGCTTTGGAAACAACAGATAAGGCTGACAAGGCAGTAGACGTTGTAGTAGAAGTACTTGATGCAACAGCAGGAACATACAGCTTGAAGGTTGGCGATCAATATCTTGAAGGTTACCTAAATGGAACATACAAGAATATTAGATTCTCCAAAACAGCAGCA
>JAFTHP010000008.1 GCA_017457305.1 Clostridia bacterium
CAACGTCACAGTTAAAGCAACAAATGCCACAGGCAGATAGCTCCAGCTCTCATCTACTAGGTATGCTACTTGAACAAGCACAAAAGGCAAACTTCGACGTGCACGTTGGATTGGGCTCGCCAGACGAGTGGTGGGTGACATCCAACTACGCCAACAAGGACTTTATGCAACAACTGGCAGATAACGAGTGCGCCGTTGTACAAAGCATCTACGACAACTACAACAGCTACGACAGCTTTGTAGGTTGGTACTTGGCGGTGGAAACGTACGGCAATCCATTTGGCTGGCAAAATCATTGGGTGGGAGCAATAAATCAAATTATTGCAAAAATCGACACCCTTGCCGACAACAGACCACTTATGCTATCCCCATTTAAGCACAAGTTTTTGCCAGCAACTACTGCAAGCATACAAAGGTTTTGGACGGACTTTCTGCAACAGTTGAACCTTAGAAAGGGGGATATTTTTGCCCCACAAGATAGCATCGGCAAGATTAACAACGGCAAAGTTTCCCCATTTGACTTAGGACAAACTTACAGCTTCCTAAAGGGCACAAAAGGGGCAGTTGACAAGTTGGACGGAGTAAAGTTTTGGGTAAATTGCGAGCTATTTGCAAGCAAAAATCTGCTAAGTGGCACACTGTACACGGCGGATATTGAGCGCATTGCCCTTCAACTGGACAATGCAAGCTTGTTTGCCGACACCATTGTAACCTTTTCCTTTTCCCACTACTGCTTGCCAGATGGCACACATACAACCAACAGCGAAATTTATCAACAATACATACAACTAAAGGAGCAATCACATGAATAACAAATGGTACAAGCAATCGGTTTTTTACCAAATCTACCCACGCAGTTTCAAGGATAGCAACGGCGACGGAATTGGCGATATACAGGGCATTATCTCCAAAATTGACTACATATCCAGCCTTGGTATTGATGCAATTTGGTTCTCGCCACTGTACGCAAGCCCTAATGCCGACTACGGTTACGATATTAGCGACTACACCGCCATCAACCCCGAATACGGCACAATGGAAGACTTTGAACAGATGGTAAGTTTGCTCCACGAACGTGGCATAAAGGTAATAATGGACCTTGTTATCAACCACACAAGCGACAAACACAAGTGGTTTGAAAGTGCCCGTCAAAGCAAGGATAGCCCCTACCGTGATTACTACTACTGGGCGGACGGTCGTGGTAAAAACGGAAAACGCCCACCAAACAACTGGACAAGCTTTTTTACAGGCAAGGCTTGGCAATACGATGAGCAAACAAACCAATGGTACCTTCACTTGTTTGACAAAAATCAACCCGACCTTAACTACTTCAATCCAAAGGTAATGGAAGAAATAAAACAAATACTGCACTTTTGGCTGAAAAAGGGGGTTGACGGCTTCCGCTGTGACGTTATCACGTTGCTAAGCAAAACTCCAGGATTGCCAAACGGCAGACCAAGCATTGCCTTGACTGGTTCGGAACACTACATTGATGGCCCACGTATGGAAGAACTACTTGGCGAACTTCAAAGCGTGCTTAGCCAATACGACGCATTTACCGTTGGGGAAAGCGTGTTCATCAACGTGGCAAAGGCACTACGCTACACCACCGAAGGCAACCAATACCTAGACACAATTTTTGCTTTCGACCACGTATCCTGCGATAACTACTTTGGTGCAAAACAGCTTGTTAAAAAGTTTAGACTAAAGGAACTGAAAAAGTGCATAAGAACTTGGCAACACGGATTGTACGGCAAGGGCTGGAACACCTTGTACTGGGAAAACCACGACCAAGCACGCATTGTTGGTAGATACTGCAGTGCAACACAATTCCGCAAGGAAGGCGCAAAGATGATGGGCACAATACTGATGACACTATCTGGTACGCCATTTGTTTACCAAGGTCAGGAGTTTGGCACAACAAGCGCTTGCATGAAGAATATCGAAGACTATCAAGACGTAGAAAGCTTGCGTAGCTACAAATTATTAAAAGGCATTGTTGGCAAAAAGATTGCAATGAAAAACGTTGCATACTGCTCCAGAGATAATGCTCGCACACCAATGCAATGGAACGACCAACAAAATGCTGGCTTTACCGACGGACAAACAACTTGGCTCAAAGTTAACCCAACCTACACAACAATCAACGCACAAGAAGCGGAAAACGATCCCGACAGCGTACTTCACTACTACCGCAAGTTGATAGCACTACGCAAAAACAACTTGGAATTTATCTACGGAACATACACCGAATACCACAAGAACAACAGTAAACTTTTGTGCTACGGCAGAGAAAGTGAGTACGGAACGTTGTTTGTTGCACACAACTTCTCCACCAAAAACACCAAGTTTACATTGCCAAAGGGTTTGACAGGCAACTACACACTGGTTACCAGTAACTACGCCGATACGCCACAAACTTTAACCAATTGCACACTTCGCCCATACGAAAGCGTTGTATACAGATTGGAAAAATAACCAACAAAATAACATCAAAAACCCTGCCTTGCTTTAGTGCTAGGCAGGGTTATTTTTTTGCAAATATACTAGTTTGTTTTGCCACCAACAAGACCTTGTATATATTCGGTTGGCGGGCTTTCCACATAGCAGACAAAGGGCAAGTTACTGCTGTCCGTTGGATATATCTTTACTGTGAGATTACGCGTTTGAAGATGGTATGTTACGCAGTTAAAGACCGTTGCTGGTACATATCCGCTTGCTGTGACAACTACGTTTGTGGTATGCCAGCTTGTGATAGAATTGTCGTAGCTGTTGGTTAGCAGAGCTAGTTCAATTAGAGGGGAATTGCCGTTGTTGTCGGTAAAAAAGGTTTGTCCGCACACAGTTACTTGAGCATTGTGCACAGGGTTGTTTTGTAAATCCACCACCTTTACTCTGACATACGTTTTGCTATCCTGATTGGTTGCAATGGATGCGTTATCTACAGCAACAAATACCGCCACCACCAAGCCAATAATTATTGCGACAATGGCTACACTTTTCAAAGTTGATTTCATACAATATTGTAGTAACCTTACGGCTTGTTTATTCCTATTTTATCTACCAAATTATACTTTTGTGTTCAACAAATTTGCCTAGACACATAAAAAAAGGATAAGCCTGTGTTGACTTATCCCATATTGTATTTTTTTGTTATTGTTTGTCGCCATCGTTGATGAACAACACGCCGATTGTGTTTGCACCACAGTGTGTTGTAATTGTGCTACCTGCGGTTGTTTCCAAAACTTCTTCAAAGATGCCAAGTGCTTTTACTGCTTCGATAGTCTTGTTAACAAGTTCGGTATCCATCTTGGTGTGGGTAACAAAGCAACGTGTTTTGTGTGGAGTGTTGTACGTTTGGAATACGTGGTCAACGTATTTTTTTACACTGCGTTCAAAACGGCCAATGAACTTTTTGCCAACGCCCATCTTGCCAGACTTAACTTCGATAACAGGCTTGATACCAAGTAGGTTTGCACCAAGTAGTACCAATGATGAGCATCTGCCGCCCTTGTGCAAAAACTCCAAATTGTCCAAAATGAAGGAAGCTTGTACGTAGGGAACACGTGCGGTAACCTTATCTACGATGGTTTGCGCATCAAGACCTTCTTTTACTAGGTCGCAAGCGTACAGTATCAACAAGCCCATGCCTGTGGACAAACTGCGTGTATCTACAACGTGAACGTTGCCAACGTTTTGTGCAGCTTTCTTAGCGTTTGCGTGTGAGCAAGACATATCATCCGACAAAGCAAAGTGAATAACTTGTTCGTAGCCTTGTTCAAAAAATCTCTTGAAAAAGTCTTCGTAATCCACTACGCTGCAAGCACCACTTTTGGGCAACTTTTTGTTTGCTTGATAGTAGTTGTAGATGTCATCTGGAACAATGGTTACGCCGTCCAAAAGGTTATCTTCGCCAAGTGCAACGTAAAGTGGGATGATATCCACGTTATTTTTTTGTATAAGCTCTACAGAGAGGTCGCAAGTACTATCAGCAGTAATTTTAATCTTCATATATACTCCGTTTTAAACTAGCCATGCTAGTAAATTGACAAATTTGATGTGTGTATTGTATCAAAAAAACCTTAAACAAACTTTAATTGTTGGAAGTTTGCACGTTTTGTGCCGAACATGTTTCGCGGTTTTTGCAGGTATCGCAAGCATTGCATTGCTGTGGAACTTCCTTTGCGTTGACAATGCGACCTACCCCTACCACCGTGCAGTCGTCGGGAATATCCTTTAGTACAACCGTGTTTGCACCAATCTTGACGTTGTTGCCAATGGTGATGTTGCCAAGCACCTTTGCCCCAGCGCCCACAATTACGTTATCCTTCAAGGTGGGGTGACGCTTGTTGTGTTCCTTGCCGGTGCCGCCCAACGTTGCGTTTTGGTAGATTGTGCAGTTGTCGCCAATGATGGTTGTTTCCCCAATTACCACACCACAGCCGTGGTCAATGAATAGGTTTTTGCCTATTTTTGCGGCGGGATGGATTTCTATTTGGGTAAAAAACCTTGTTATGGTGGATATCAAGCGTGCTGTAAAACGAAAATGAATCTTGTAAAAAAAGTGGGCAACACGGTACCAAATTAGGGCATGAACCCCTGGATACAGCAACAAAATTTCCAGCGCATTTCTTGCAGCGGGATCACGTTGCTTTATTGATTTGAAAAAGCCAACTTTTTTACTCATAGCTCCACCATCATTGTTTGTAGTGATACATACATAATTATATAGTAAAATGCGCATTTTGACAACAAAATGCGCACAGTACCATCAATTTTTTGTATACGTATATAGTTAGTTCTTGGTGTAATTGCCGAAAACCCAAGCAGAATCGGGCACGGTGATGGGGCTGGAGTCGTGATGATAAAGGTCGTTTATCTCAAATCCGCCACTTTGGGTAAAGTCACCGCGAAGGTAGATATCTGGTGGATAGTAGATGCCAAAGGTTGTGTCGTACTTGTCCTTGTCGGCATTGGTTACCTTGTTGTAGGGGTCGTTTGCAATGTACAAGTAGATAGTTTTGCCGTCACTTGCCAAGGTGTACACCCCTTCTACAACAACATCGCCGTTGACGTAGCGGAACAACTCTCTTGCTTGTGGCTTGATGGTCAAAAAGGTAAAGGTTTGACCGCCTTCCAACGTGTAGGTGCCACTTGGAATAAACTTTTCATTTGCGTAGCGATAGTTATCCGACTCCGCCTTGTAGTTTTTGCCCTCCAAAACGTAGGTGCCCATTGCGTAGGGCAACTGGCTGATACGGTAAATGTGGGTGTGAATAGAGCCATCAATCATGCCAAGGTCTTCTTCCTGAGCCATGATGGTAAACTGCGTAAAGTCGGTGTCGAAGTTTTCCGCATAGCATCCAACCCAATCTTCCTTGGTTTTGTCCGAACGGGTGATAACAAAGGTTAGCGGAGTGGTTACGTCCTTGCCTACACCCCTGTGAACAACACGGAAGGTTCCGCTGTACTTTTGTACACCATCTTGTGTGTAAGTGAAGGTCATTGCACCCTTTGAGCCATCAAAAGTGAAGTAGGTGTCGTCATCGTTAAGCAAAATCCACTTGCCTGTTGCCGATACCAATTCGTCATTGTAGTTGCCCGTTGTGTCGCCACCGAGATTATCAAAAATGCCCGAAAGCATATCGCAGCCAACAAAGCTAAACAAGCACAACAGCATAACAAGTAGACAAAGTGCCGAAAGTATCTTTTTCATACTCTTTTCCCCCTTGAGTATAATAAGCTTTTGTGCCACTATTATACAATAATAATCCAACAATGTCACTAGTTTAGGGAAAATTTCATTAATTAATTGAGTGCAGAATAATGACAAAAAAAATTGATGTTAGTGCTTTTTGCAAAATGCTTACGCAATCAGCGCACTACGTGCGTACTCGCACCAACAAAAAAAACGGACACAAAACTGTGTCCGCCTTTTTGTTGCCAAAGAGCAACTAAAAGGTGCGTAAAGCGGGGTAAGAACGACTAAAAGGTGTGTAATTTCAATCTGTTGTCTGCTTAACAAATTGTATTTTACTTATTACAACTTTATCACTAGTTCTTCGCCACACATTTTTTTATATTCCGCGCAAACCAAAATCTCTGCTTCTTTTGAATATGGAATAAGAATATATTTTTTCTTTTTTCTGTTATATGCATTGTCTATGTCAGCGTTTGTAACAGACTTATTTATGCATAATACAATATATGGGCGCCTAATGGAAAGCATTTTAATGCCATAAACGACGGCATTTGTTTTAAATGCCTTTTTTATTTGCTTTAATTCCACCTGCTTGATAATTCCGAACGGGCAATAAACGGTTATATATCCACC
>JAFTHP010000009.1 GCA_017457305.1 Clostridia bacterium
AAAAACTGATGATTGCAAAGCAGTAGCCCGCCAAAAAATCAACCAGGTATTTGAGATAGACTTACAGTAGGCTCTTGAACAAGATATAGTTGTTAGCGATAGCGATTTGGGGAGCAGGTCACAAGAAGGTGTTGCTTGTACAAAAACCCAATGTATGAGATAGCCCCCTAAAGTCTATCGAGAATAGATGGTTGGTTAGTGTTAGCGGTTTTGGCGAGGGTAATGCACGCAAGCGCAGTTTTGTTGCGAGGGAAGTTACTGGAGGTACCTGACTGAGCAAAAAACTGATGATTGCAAAGCAGTAGCCCGCCAAAAAATCAACCAGATATTTGAGATAGACTTATTATATGTAACTGAACAAAACACAGATGATTTCGAAGTGTCCTGCCACCAAAAACAACTATAGATTGTGAGAGGGGCTACCTATTTTTCATTTACGCCTGTGATGCGAGCCTGTCCGATTGGGCGGTCACAAATAAGGTCGGCATACTTAACCAAAGTTGCTGTGTAAACGGGCTTTCCTGCCACTTGTTTGAGCACTCTGCCGTTGTCGTCTTCTAGCCAACGCCAGTCGCAAAGTTGGTGAATATGGAAGTCATCTGTGTTGAGTACGTACAATGTGCCTTGTGGTACAAAACGGTCGGAAATGAGTGGGATTCCGCCAAAGGACAATGCCTTGCAACCGCCAGTCAAATTCATGATGTCAATGTTGGAGCGGTTTGTACTCATATAGTCTTGGTAGTTACGTTTTACGCCGCTAGAGCAAACGATGAAGTTTGCTGTGCTACCAACTGTATCTTCCAAGTGGTCTACGCAGTTTTGCAATGCAATGTCGTTGACAGTTGTTGCTGTCTTTGTGTATGGTTTTAGCCATGGGTTGTCGGATCTTTGCAAGCCGTACAAAGTTCTGCTGTCGCCAAAGATTGCTCCAATACCAGTAATTTCCATATTGTAGCTGTTTTGTACAGTTAGGATGCTTCCTGTTGGGATAGAGCCTGTGCTGATTGTGTCGCCACCAAGATATACAATTTTGTTATCACGGCCTACTTCTAGCAACTTTCTGCCAGCAAACAAAATGTCGCCAGTACTTGGATCGATGACGTCTACAATCATACCTTCTGTGATGTTCTTTACGTTGTTTACAACAATGCTGTTGCCAGATTGGCTTGTGGTTGTGCAAAGAACGCCAGAACCGTCGCCATAAAGCATACGACCAAAGTTGAATTTTGCAGCCTTGATTAGACCTTCCATTTCTGCTTCCAACAAGGACAAAAATGCACCGCTGTTGTGTGCGCTTGCACGGATAGCCTTGTCGGAGATTTCAATTGTTCCGTAAAGGTTTTTGAGTGTTAGTACAAATTGTGCGTAGTTGTTTCCGCCAGGTGTTGGCAAATCGCCTACTTCGCTACCAGCGCCAATACCACCGTTAATACCGTAGGTGGCAAGCTTGCGAATTTCCTTACCCCACACGTCGCGAGTTGTTTGTTCAAATCTTGCCAAAAGTGGGTTTACGGCTGTGTTGAGTTGTTCGGCTACTACGCCAAGATAATAAGTTTTTAGCGCGTTATCTGCGCTTGTCATTGTTACCATATGTTCTCCTTTTTTTGATAAATTTTTGATTAGGTTGAGTTCATTTAGCTGATGAACTTGCAAAAAGCTGTGCAGCTGTGTTGATTACTCAAACAGATGCCTTGCCAGTTCGCTTGCTTCCTTGACGGTGCGTGGCTTGTTGGGTAGCGCTAACGAAACGTCGCCACCGCCGCTCATCAAATTGGGCGCCTGGCTTGTGGGTGTGCCTTGCAGTAACTGACCGCGTAGGTGAGGATTTTCGGCAAGAAATTGTTGCATGGCTTGTAGCAACTGCGCTTGACTACCGACATTTCTCCAAGATGACGATTCCGTCACCTGGGGGACTGTGGAAACGTCGTGCTCGGCTGGTGGCTGGGTGCTTGTACCAGTTGATGGTAGACTAGCTAAACCACCAATAGTTGAGCTTGTGCTATCACAGTCCACGGACAGTTCGTTTACTGCCGAGCCAGCGGCATTTTGCTCAATATTGGCGGTTGTTGCTGATGTGGCGGGCGGCGTGCCGTTATCCACCACGGTAGAATTGGTTTGTAGTTCCAGTTGTGCTTGCACCTGTGCTAGCTGTTGGCACTTTTGCGTGAAGGCGCGTTCCAACTGTTCGTAACCGCGGATAAGTTCTTCTTGAGAGTTGAATTTTCCAAATTTTTGCATAGTTTTACTCCTTGATTGATGGTTGACTCATCATTTTCTTGTGCAAGCTGATGTGGTCCAGTAGTGCTTGTTGGTATGCGGCGGATATCTTTTCCGCTTGACCGCTGATAACAAAGCGGATGTGGGTGTCTAGATGCAGTTCGTGGTTATCCACAGGCAAAATGGATGCGTGGGCAACATCCACGTTTTCCTTTTCGGCACGAGAAATGTGCAACGATGCTGTGTCCTGTGCGTTTTCCCAGTTGCCAAAGCCCATCAGTTGCAACACCTTGCTCTTCATTGCTGCGGTAAGCTGTCCGTTGTTATCGGTAAGCAAACCTGCGTTAAGCAAATCGAACAGCATTGTTCTACGTGTGGCTGGGGTGTCGGTTAGGTGGCTTTCCGTTTCGAAAACGATATCGTCGCTGCCAATGTCACTACCCTTAAAGTAGAACACTTCCACGCTGTTTTGCTCGTCGGCAAAGCGCATAAGCTTTGTTCCGCTTACAAACTGCTTGTATAGCCTTAGCACGTATTTGGCAACGGTCTTGATACATTGCTTTACGCTGTCGATACTGCTAGCAAGCCTTATGTCATCTTGTTCGGCAATGAGCTGCAAAGCTACACCGCTTGTTACAGTTGTTGGGGTTGTGCTGTTGCGAGCAAACTCCGAAACACCACTAACAGTAACAAACTCTTGCAAAAGCCTATCTTCTTCGTAGGCAAAGTCACTTGGCACCTTGCCGCCATCCATAAGCTCGGGTTTGTTTGCGCCCTGTCTGTACACCAAAATCTTTCCTGGGGATAGTCCTTCTTCTTCTAAGTTGTCAATATCCACCGAGCCGTCTTCCACGTTCAATACACCCATTGCAAGTCGATTGAGAAATTCGTGCTTTCTGTTCTTTACTGCGTTATATGCACGTTGAACAGGGATAACCCTTTCTACAATGGATGCTCCCCAAAAGCAACCAGCTTGTTCGGTGGAAGTTTGTCTAATAAAGGGAAAAGCATAGCTTCCGTTTTCCCCCACGGCAAAGGGAAGTTCGCCGTAGTAAACAAGCTTGTCCCCAGCAACAATCTCCAACTTTCCTTGTGGGAACTCTGCCGTTGGACGGGTGTAGCGCTCTATCACAAGCACTTGATTGGGCTTGCTTTCCTGCGTGATACTGGGCACGGTACTGTTGTAGCCTAGGCCACCAGTTCCCAATGTGCTTCCCATACTAAAAACCTTTAAGTCCTTACCTTGTACATTTAAGCCCCACTTATCTGCTACACTTTGCGCCGAACATACCTTTGCGTGTATGATGGAATTGCACTCGTTTAGCGTAGCGCTAACGTTGCTGTCGGGGTAGATTTCAAATGGGGAGCAAGCGGACAAACATACGTCTTGATTGTCGTTATCCCAGCTAATTTTGTAAAAGGCTGTTCCGCACACTTCACTCCAAGCGGTTGCTTGTGTAACAATTTCGGCAAGGTTGCATTTTTCCAACGTGCTATCCAAAATTTTAGTGGATAGCTTGGCGCTGTTTACGTCTTAGTCACTTCCGCTAAAGGGGCGAGCCACGGGCCTTGGACGCACGCGATTTAGCCTAGCAAGCCTTGTTTCTACAATAGGTGCAATGTGATTGAACACCTGCTTTTCCTGCCAAAAATAGTACTTTTCTTCCTGCTCGATAGCTCCCCTTGGGGATACTGTGCAGTACTGATTTCCCATGATAAAGTTCATGTTAAGTTGCCAAGAAAGCTCATAGGGACGGCGCATTTTTTGACGCTCTGCAAAGTCTGCAAGCACGTCGTTTACCACGTCTTCCATAAAGGGTTGTGTCAGTTTTTTTCCTTTCAATTTTCCTTTTGCCATATGCTACTCCTTTGCTGTGTTGCGTTGCGCTTCCGTTTCGTCCTGCTTGCGCTTGATTGTGTTTTTGGGGCTTCGTGGGGGTGTTGGCTTTGCTGACAATGCAATTTGCTCCAAACAATGCTCGCACAAGTAAAGCCTTTGTGCCCTGCCCTTGATGTTGATGGCGTGTGTTGCAATGTTGCGACAATCACGTATATCGCAACGTACGTTTGTTGTTAGTTTTGTAATCATTTTCTTCTCCTAAATATTTTTTAGTCGGTTGTTGGCGGCGCACTTTCGGCAATGGCAAGTAGACCAAGCAATCGTTCCTTTTCCTGTTGCAACTGCTCGTCCGTCATTGCGGAAATTTCCACACCGCTATTTGATAGTTCTATTAGTGCCCTTATTGCCGATACGTCGGGATGTGTCTTTTTTGTGGTCACCTTGCTTTTTTGCAAAGTTTTTACCCCATCCACCACAACGTACTCGTCGGTTTTTTCCTTGTAGGAGTACCCTTTGGCTTTTTTGAGCAATATTTTTATAAGTAGTTCTTTGTAATCCATAGGCAATTTAACTATATACTTGTGGCTTGTAGCCGTCAAAATCTTCTGTGAAGTGATTTGGCTAGACGAAGCTTATCCCGTTGCACGGCAGATATTTGTTGTCTGGGTGCGTTTTGCTTGGATCGATTGCACACGTAGTAGCGCAGTTCGTCCATTGCGTGGTCATCTCGCTTGACGGGGTGGTCGATTTCCGACCATTGCTACCCCTTTATCTCTCGGAGCATAGTTAGGCAGTTGGAAAAGATGTACAGTTTGCCACCTTCCCCGCCCTTTAGCAGCGCTTTTACCTTGTTGATGCCGGTGTACAAATCCTTGTTTACACGTGTGTTGACGGCAATGCCTTGCTCATCGAACAACTCCGCCACCGACCTTGTGCCGTTTAGCGTGCGTTGGTTACTGGCACTATCCATCAGCGTTGCGTATTTGTCGTTGTGCTTTTTCCACCCCAGCTTTGCGCAAATTTCCTTTATCTTGGACGCGTGATAGCATATATCCCTGTTTGCTTGGTAGTGCTCTGCCACCACGTACACGTTGCCCTGTGGATCTCGTGCATACCAATGGCAAGACAAGGGGTTGTTTAGACCAGGATCGATACTCATTGTGTCCTGCCAAGAAGGGGGCACGTCAAAAGGCTCCACCACGTTTGTTTGGTCAAACTCGGGGTAGACAAGCCCTGCCATTTGTGTAAATCGACCGTATCTTCGGCTATCCAGTTGGCTTTCCGACAAGGTTTCGGTCATTGCTTGCACTTCGGAGCTTTTCAAGTAGGGGTTATCCGCCCATTCCATTGTAATGGACCACACTTCGCTACTGTTGTGGCAGTTGAGAAAAATCTCGTCGTACACCCACGTTTGTCCTTTTAGCGGTGTCATTGTGCCAAAAATGTGACCGTTTTTGTCCAGCACACGCATACGGCACTCCTCGTAGATGTCCTTAGGTGGCTCTTCGTCAAACCACACAAAGTCAAGGCTGGTGCCTTGGAACTTTTCTCGCCCAGCTTCACAGCTTTTGAAGGCAATTCGGCTGGTACCTCCAAACACGTTGGAAATGTCTATGTAGTCGATAACGCCGTTTTGCGGACTGCCCTTGTGACCAGATATCATTGCGATATCCACAATCCAGTTTTTGTCCAGATAGTACAGCACCTTTTGCTGTGCAACGTCACGCTGTACCTGTTGCGACAAGGACACTACCCAACAGCTAACGTTGGGACGATTGGGCCTGTAGGGATGAATTCCCCTTGCAAGCCACACCGTTTCTACCGCACCGCATTGCGTTTTGCCACTTCGGTTACCGCCAAATACCCATCTGTTGCGCTTTTGGCACTTGTGAAAAGCCATCTGTTTTAGGTGCACCTTGCTTTTGTTGTAGCAAGCAAGCGGTGAGGTTTTTCTTCGGTGCTGTTCGCGCTCAATTTGTTTGATTTTTGTGATTAGTTGTTTCATACTCTCCTTTTTTTCCGACCACACGCAACTTGGCGCTCTACGCAACTAGCCCACTAAGGTGGGACTAGATTGCTCTCGCTTATCTCCAAGTTGGTCGGGCTTCCATGGAAGGCGCACGCTGTGTCGCCTTATTTAGTTTGACTTAGCTGGGGAGTAGCAGCCCCCAGCAGCCCCCTGTTTGGTGAAAAAGTCCGGTACACGCCCGTACTTTTTCCGTTATTCTCACCGTTCGTTCGAATAACGAGTGAGTCGTACAGCTAGTGACGGTAGTCAGTTTGTTAACAATATATCAATACCACTGCACAGTTTGTCTGTGACAATATTTCTATTATCGCAAGCACAGCATTGATTTGCTTTTGCGTTGTTAGACATTAATACTTGTTTCATTACATAACTCGGCAAAAAGTGTGCCTGGCTGTGGCGTACAATACAAATCACACCAAAATTGATGGTTGTGGAACAAATTGCTACTGCCCCACAACCAAGGAAGGGATTATGAAAAGTATTTTTGCCACCAAGGTTTCGCCCATCAAGTGCGACTGCTACAAGCTACGCATGAAAAAAGCTATTGCGGCATTTATCATTAGTACAATTGTTATGTCCATTGGGCTGTTTATCTTTGTTTTGCCTACCGCACAAGCACAAACAACCTGCTCTTGGGCAAGGGTTATTGCCAACAACGTGAAAATCTACGCTACTCAAAATGGACAAAAAGCGCTGTTTTTGCTACAAAAAAGTTACTATTTACGCATCTTGGCAGATGAGGGAGATATGTTGATGGTTGCCTTGATGGAAAATGAAAACGGTTTTGTGCAAATAACCGGCTATGTGTACACTTCGGAAGTGGATCTTGTAGTTGCCCAGCCAGAGCCGCCCTACTACCCAATGGAAAAGATAATTGTAACTGCCGATAGCACACCAATTAGACTATCCGCTACCCCAAACGCAACAACGGTAATCACCGCCACAAACACCCAACAGCTGTACTACTACGGAAGTATCACTAGCTACAACACACTGTGGCACTACGTTTACTACGGCGGAAAGTTTGGATACGTGCTTGCAGACACTGTTAGTAGTCCGGTTGTGTCTAAGCACCCCACGCCTTTACCGCAGGACTATCCTGTGGTGTTGCCTAATCCCCCAGCAGAAGGGGATAGCGATACTGTTGTAGAGCCAAATCCGCCCACACTTACAGCGGAAATTACCCTGATAATTTTTGTGGTGCTGTTGGCTATTGGGCTGGCTTTGTCGTTGTTTTTGCCAGGGAACAACAAGCACAATAACGTCTTTGACGAAAGCATTTAGTGTTGCATTTTTACAAAGCAAAGGGGATATCCAAGTCGGTAAGTTGGTCAAATAGGGGCACAAAGTAGTTGTCGTACCACTTTTCGTTGATACCCATACGCTTTAGCGCACGAACAAAGCTGTCCTTGGCTATACGCAACTTGCGGTAAACCGTTGGGGTGGTAACTCGGTATCTTTTGGCGAGTTTGATTGCTGTTGTCTTGCCGCTGTAAAAACTAAGAAGCAGCGAGCGGTAGCCCTTGTGTATGTTGGAAAGTGCTTGTTGTACGTTGTTGAAGTTTTCTTGCAAAAGGCTGGATAGCTCCATCATTTTGCACATATTGTCTATTTGCCCAAAGGTTTGACCGCGCGTTGTGTTAACGTCAAAGGAGCGCAATGCAAATCTCAAGGCAAAGTGACGAATTATTCTTTGGTGTTGTGGAAATTTTGATGCTGTTGTAAGTAGTTTGATTTCGTAAGACATGAGCGTTATTTTTCACCTCCAATACTCATGCACTACTGATTTTTACCCCTGTTGAACAATGCATGTATGTACGATTGATTGCTAAAAGATAGGTGCATTTTGTCAACAATGGCTTGCCATGCAGTAGTGTTTTTGTTGTGCTGATTTATTTGAACCCTACACCAAATATTTTGCAATATCGGGGTAATTGCATTGTATTTGCTGTGGGGATTTTTTCTTTTGTAATGACTTGTTTTGCGGTATGTGAACATTTGTTCTATTTTAATATTAGCATAAAAAAGCTGACAACGGTGTGTCAGTATTTATTTTTTTATTCAACTTTTTTTGAAAAGTTTTGTCGAAGTATGTAAAAAAGCACCTTTGTGCCTTGTTGACAAAGCTACACAAACAGCTTACAAAACAAGCGCACAATTTGCCTGTTCACCAGTAGTATACCACTACTTTTTCAAAAGTAAATACCCTTGTAACATTTATTTTTTTGGGGCGATAGTTGCTTGCATAAGTCTTGCACAATCTCTTTGCCTTAGGCAAAAACCTACCAACTTAGCCTCAAAACACCACAATTATCCACTAAAAAATATTTTTTGCACAAAAAAAGCCTTGCTTTGACACAAGGCTCTGTTGTATTGATACTGTTATTTTACTTTTTGTTCCAAGTGTAATTTGCGTAGCTATCTATACCTGCTAGGTATGCCGCGTTTTGCGTTGGATTGGATAAATCCAGCGATATTGTTTCTGAGTAGTAGGTGGCGCTCCAACCGGTTGGATCTTCAAATGTTACACTAGTAAGCGCTTCGCAAACGGAAAATGCCATTGGTCCAATGTGGGTAAGAGTTTTGGGCAGGGTTATTTGTTGCAAGCTCCAGCAGGCATGAAATGCTGTTTGCTCGATACTTTTTAGCTGGCTTCCACTTTCAAATATCACAGATTTTAGCCCAGTACAGGACGAAAAAGCATTATCGGCAATCATCCAAACTTTGGCTGGGATTGTGATTGTTTGCAAGCCTTCACAGTAGGTAAAGGTGTGGGTGTTGATTACGGACACTCCGCTTGGTATGGTTATTTGCTGTAGCGATATGCAGTAGTCAAAAGCTGCTGAGCCAATGGTTTTGACCGATTGCGGTATATCTATGGAAACAAGTTGCCGACAAGCGCTAAATGCGTATGATCCAATCTTGGTTAGTTGACTATTTGGGGCAAACTTTACAGTTGTAATTGATGAATACTGAAATGCATGGTCGCCAATAATCTGCACTGTTTGTGGGATGGTAACGGACGTGATGTTTGCGTCGTCAAATGCATGCTCATCAATGATAACAACAGGCAAATTCTTCCAAACTGCTGGAATAACCACGTCAATATCGGTGCACTGACCAATACTAGTGACAACGGCAATTGTATATTGACCATAAACTGCCGTTTTGAAATCTATCCCTTGCGAGAAGTACTCCGTTCCGCAAACGGTGCAATTGGATTTGTTTTCAAAGTTGTGCTTGGCAACAATTGTACGTGTTTGGGTATATCCGCATTTGGTACAGGTTCGCGATTCTTCGCCATCTTGTTGACAAGTAGCTGCAGTTGTTACTATCCAGTTATCAAACCAATGCCCAGTTGATGTAATAACGTGTTCCCTTTTGGCACCGCACTTGCAACGACCAGTTTCAAACCCATCGGTTAGACAAGTTGCAGGGGTAACCAGTTCCCACTCAAATTGGTGCACGTGAGTAGCAAGGGGCGGAACAATTGCCACGATTAGTAGAGCAATAACTACACCCATCAAAATTCTGTTTAGCATATCTTTACCTCGTTGTGCGCTAGTGTTGCGCTTACACTAAAATTATACCACACCGCTACTGTGAAAGTCAACATGACCAGTAAAATGTGTAAAAAAAGAGAGCCGAGAACGACTCTCTTTTTGTTATTTTTTATCTAAAATGCATCCACCATAGGAGTAGGGATCGGTTAGTAATATAGCATTTTGCTGTGGTGTGGACAATTGGATTTTGACTTGGTTGTAATCTCTATCGGTAATCTTCCAACCAGTAGAATCTTGAAAAATAACCTTTTCCAGCCGGTCGCAAGGGGAAAACGCTCCATATCCAATATGAGTTACAGAAGATGGAATAGTAATTGTGCGCAAACTGTTGCATTGGCTAAAAGCAAAATCGCCAATATACTGCAATACTGATGGCAAAACCACGTTATTGAGTTTTTGACAGTTGTAAAAAGCGCAATGATCAATTTTGGTAACAGTTGCAGGAATATTGATGCTTTCCAAAAAGCCATTGTATCCAAATGCATATCTAGGAATAGTGGTTAGGGTGCTTTGACCAATAAAAACCACCCTTTGCAACCAAGCACAATTTTTAAATGCACTTTCGCCAATAGTTTTGATGGTATCGGGGATCGCTATTTGATACAATATATAATTTGGATTAGAAAATGCATTTTCTGCTATGGCAACGACTGGCTTATCTTGCCATGTGGATGGGATAACGATATTTTTGTCAGCACAAGTGCCAAAACCTGCAACTATGCAGGCAGAAGCATCCTGTGTCAAGGCAAAAGTTAACCCTTTTGACTCATAATTTTCCCCACAAACAGTACACGTAGGATGAGCATTATCTTGAAAAGGACCAGTTGTGTGACCAATGGCATCAACAATCTCGGTGATTTTTTTGCCACAACTGCATTTGCCACTGCGCAAACCACTTTCTGTGCAGTTGGCAGGTTGCACTATCTCCCACGAATAACTGTGCGTATGGTTGATAATTCCAGGCAAAAAAGCACCTATCAGTATTACGATAACTACGCCCATCAAAATTTTGTTAAGCATATCTTTACCTCGTTGTGCGCTAGTGTTGCGCTTATACCAAAATTATACCATATTGCCCTGTCACAGTCAACAGTCTTATTTGACGTTAAGTGTTGACAAATATAGTATGTTAAAGTAAAATATATAATCAAAAGAGCAGTTGATTGAACAAGGCTAACAGTTGGCAAATTGTATGCTATTTTTTGTGCAAATTTGCCCTTTAGTCCACCTTCAATCAGCACACAAAAGGGGAATATCCAATGAAATTGCAATACTTTGGTCACAGTTGTTTTAGAATAATTTCCGATATGGGCACAACCATTGTTACCGATCCTTTCCGCGGTACTATGGTGGGCTTTGATATGCCACACATCCGCTGTGACGCAGTAACTGTAAGCCACCATCACGATGACCACGACTGCATGGAAGCAATCGTCAACAATCCTGCCGTATTGGACGTTGCTGGCAACTGCCTAGCCGACGATATTGCCATAAACAGCTACGAAACCTTCCACGACGACCAAAAGGGCAAGCTCCGTGGCAAAAACCTTGTGTTTGTTTTTGAACTGGAGGGCATCCGCTTGGCGCACATGGGAGATATTGGTTGCTTGGACGAGCATCTTGTTGAGCAGGTGGGCAAAGTGGACGTTTTGCTAGTGCCCGTTGGCAGTGTGTACACAGTTGATGCCGTTGGCGCAAAATGGTACGCCGACAAGCTGGGTGCAAAAATTATTGTTCCCATGCACTACCACACAGAAGAGCACGCCTTTTCCATTGACAACGTGGACAAGTTCCTAGATTTGTACAGCAAGGATGCTATCAAAATTCAGCTTTCCCCAACTCTTGAAGTGCATTGGATTGACGAAGAAGCTCCCACAACAGTTGTTGTGTTGCCAAGGATGGCGGACTAGCAACCTTTTGTCACTAATGAACAATAAATTTGTTATAAATTGTTACAAACTATTGAAAAATATATCAATTTTTGTTATAATATAGTGTACTGTGGGCTACAAGGCTCATTTTTGGCGTGATAACTGGCAAATTTGCCTACTTTTGCACCAATTGAAACTACACTACAAACAAACTGAGTATACTTTTGCTCCGATGGGCGTACAATACAAATGTTTTGTTACACCGCCCAGCCAACAAATGCGTGTCGGAGCCAATACAAAACCTTATTTGAGGTACTGATGAAAAAACTACTGATCCTAACATTGAGCATATTGCTTGTTTGCGCACTGGTGGCGCCTTTTGGTGCTGCTTCGGCAATGGAACAAACGGCAATATACTTTTTTGACCCCGTATCTATGGTGGTTGTGGACAACACACTGTACGTTGCGGATAAAGTGGACGACAACAAGAGCGTGCTGTGGTGCTTTGCTGTTACTGCAACGGAGCACAGTTACCTTGCCAGATACGAGTTTAACAGACACATTGTAAACTTGGCTTCTTCCAACGGTCAGCTATTTGTACTGTACGCCGACAACATCGAGGTGTACAACCCCACTGTAACCAACGACACACACGCGCTTGGCACACCAAAGGTTCTTGACCTTGCCAACGCATTAGATATCTGCCACGGAAAGTATAGCATCTTTGATATTCAACGCGACGTGCTGTACTACATTGACACAAACGGTTTGCTCCACTGCTACGAGGAAACCACCAACACCAACGACGTTCTTAACGCCACACCATACGACACATCCAAGCCACTTGGCTTGATTAGTCTGGGCGAAATTATGTACGTTACCGCAAACGGCACAGTTAGCCTGTTCCAATACCAAAAGATGCCTACTGTTGACCTAGACGGCACCGAAGACGACAAGTTTGTGGACTTTAACACAGGCAGTCGCAATGGCATAACCTACTACCCCGACTTTGTACTGCAAAACATCTTCTTCTACGAAGCGGACAATCAATTTGCCATTGCAGTATACGACACAAACAACCTGTACAAGATTGAGTACAACCAAGCAAGCCACTACTACTCGGCAACCAATCTGCTTGGTAACCTAGACCAAAAGTACGGCGAAATTATCGACGTTGCCCAAGTAAACTGCGATCAAACAAACTTTTTGTTTGTTCTAAATAACGACCACACCATCATCAAATACAGCCTTAACGCAGACAAAATCTACGTGGAAGTGCCACAAAACGCACAGGGTGGCAACGTTATTGGTTCCGATACAGTAACAGGACTAACAATTCCTACACAGTTTACTGGCTACACATTGGCAAAGGCTAACGGATATCCAGCAAATATCATCTACAAGACGGAAGACAAAAACACCAGCAACGACGAAATTGTAAGCGACTTCAAGGGCGATTACATCATCCTTCACTACGAAGGCGACCATCTTGCCCCCTACTACTACGTGCTGGCTTACCTACCCAACAGCGCCGGTCAATACGCCTACCGCTACGGCTGGGTAATAAAAAGTGACGAACTGCGCGAACAAATGGCGCCAGATAAGGACAGCAAAATTGCCGTTATCAACAACAAACTGGATAGCTCGATAAGCTACAATGCAAAATTCAATAGCCTTAACGGCGTGTACATCTACGAGTTGCCACTATCCAACAGCAACCAAACGGCATTTAGCCAAACGGCTACAACAATGACTAGCGTTACCATCTTGCAAAAGTTCACCGAACAGTTTGCCGATGGCACCACAAAGGATTGGTACTACGTTAGCTATCCATTTAACACAATGGGCGGACAACAAATTAAGTACGGATTTGTTCCTGTGGCGCAGGTTAGCTACATCACAGCCGTTGGCGCAACTAGCGACCAACCAATTGTGGGATATATGAAGATAAATGCTTCTATCCTTAGCAAGGTGGACGTGTACGACATCAACGGTCAACCTGCATTGGACCAAAATGGTGATGCAATTTCTCTGTACAGCGGAGACTTGGTAAACGTTATTTCCAAAGAAGGCGACAAGGCGCTTGTTCAAATTGAAGATAAGCAAACAGGTCAATACAGCTACGGCTACATTGATGCATCTTGCTTGATGGGCAGGATGGAACTATCCAACAACTCCATCCTTGGCTTGTCGGTACTGGGTGGCGCAGTGCTACTAACAATTATTTTTGCTATTGTATTCCTACGCAAACGCAAGGCGGACTAGTAAAAAACTTAATGCAAAATAACAAAAGGCTCTCAAATAACGAGAGCCTTTTTTGTATGTTTTTAATTATATCATCACTAGCCAAAGCTAATACCACTGCCGAAGGCAATACCACTAGCGAAGCTAATATCACTGCCGAAGGCAATATCACTAGCGGAGCTAATACCACTCGCCGAAAGGCGAATAAAACTACAACAGCAATACCACTTTACTTGCTGTAATCCCAAGAGCCGCCGTTGTTGGCTACTGTTTGCGCCCACTCTCCGTCGGTCATGGCAAAGTCCAAATACTTTAGTCCGCCAAAGCCTACGCCGTGCATGTACTGGCTTGTTTCGTTGCTGGTGCGGTGGCTAATCATATGTGAAGTTACACCAATTCCTGTTGGAATAATGCTGTATTGTTGCATTATTTCATTTTCTAGTGCAGCTAGGATGGTTGTGCGAAGCTGACCATCTGCACCTTCGCCAGTACATAGTTGTACTGTAATTGGTTGATTGTTGACGTCTGCAAGGGCATTGCCTTGATCATCTAACACCACAAAGGTTTTTGTTTCGCCATCTAGTACCTTGTACCAATCGAAAACTGCACCGCTAATGTTGATAAGTTGGCCGTTTGCATCGTACTTACCTTCAGCCGACAATGGAAGTTGCACTACCATTTGTTCTGCTTCGGTATCCCAAACAGTGTCATATTTGTACTGTGGATCTACAAATATTGAAATAATTGCATCTGGTTTTAGGTTAAAACCTGTAGCTCCAAGATTGATAAGCAAGTCTACTTCGTTGCGTTGTAGATACTCGCGATACTTTATTCCCAAAGGTGATGATCGTTGGAAAGTCAAGTGTCCCTCAAACTTTGTGCCAACAACAGCATTTGTCCACATATTGCAAAGCATTTCGTAAGAGCTGTTGTACCTAGTAGAACTAAAACTTCCTGTGTAACAAATAAAGATTTGAACTTCCCACTTGCCACTAGATAGAGCATCTGCAGAGATAAGTTGCTTTTCTACGGCAATATCATAAGCTTTGTCAAATAGTTGTTTTGCTTGTGCCAGGTCGTAGCCTGTGATGGAATCTAGTGCATCGTCCTTGGTGGCAAATTTGTGTGTTGTGCAACCTTCCGTACAGCTGGACGTACAAACGTCATCCGCCATATTCCAGTAGGCAAGAATCACGTCCTTAGCTTGTTCGTTGTTGCGATATGCCACGCCGCCTTGTATGTCGGCAACAGCTTCATTACCCAATATTGCGCTCAATGGTAAAGTGTTTGGATAATTTTGTAGATGATACTGGATGCGATCCAAAGAGTAGCTCAAAGCTTGTCTAAACTCCTTGATAGTAAGTACAGTTTTGTTAACTTCGTACCCCTTGTTAACAGGCATCGTTTTTTCTTGCGCAGCCTTCAAACCATCCATATTGGGGTTCATTGCAAAGAACCAACTTGTAGCGTCTTCCTGATGGTAAGTGTATTGGCTAGAATGATAATTTGCCATGTCTTCTGTGCGAAGATTGTAGCTGTCAATTTGACCACTTAAAAACAGATTTAGAACAATATCTGGGTTGTCAACCTTTCTGATTACAACGCCTGTTGCTTCGTAAAGTGTATCGTCAAAACTGTTTTCCAACGAATGACCATACCACAACTGATTTCTTAATAGTTGAATAACTGATCCTTGTAGATAGGTCTTTAGTTTGTATGGGCCGTAGCCAACGTAGGTATCTACACTTGTGCCGTAGCTGTTGGTGTACACTCCATCCGCTTCGCTAGCACAACTGTCGTAGGTTGCAATGTGAACAAGTGGTAGTTCAAGGCCAGATACCAATTGATACTGTGTGATTGGTTTGTCCAACACGATCATCAAAGTGTAGTCGTCTACAGCACACACACCAATTTCTTCAAGAGAAATAACAACTGGTTGTTGCTTGACAACAAAGAAATGAAGTTCTTCGTTAGGGGCTGGATTCCAACTGGCAAGAACGGTATTCCACTTGGATGTTAGCTCGGTATCGGCGCTGATTTCCGCCCAAGTTTTGCCTGTCAAGGCATCCAACAGTTCACGGTCTATACCAACAACAGTAGAATATAGTCCATTGTATCCGTCATATGGGTTAATATATCCTATGCCATAGATGCTATACAACCAGTTGCCTATGTAGGAGTTTTCAATGCTGAAAACAAGATCATCCGCGTGTGCATTAGTTGCATCATCCCAGCTTGTGTACAAATCTGTTGCAGCATTGATTATGCTTGAACCTTGATTTAGATATTCCCTTACTTTGTGGATAACAACTGTGCCACCATACAGGTTTTCTGCTTGGTAATAGTTGGCTTTTGGATTGAGCCAACGTTGTATCGATTGAACGTAGGTTTGCGCTGTGATAGGATCACCGTTGTCAAATTTCAAATCCTTGCGTAAGGATATTTGCCAAATTTGATTTTGTGTGTATTGACCATTATCGTCTGCTACTAAACCCCACTTTTGCGCAAGTTCGGCTGTTAAAGGCACTTCTACTGGCATACTAAGCGCCATTGCTGGTACAATTTGGTAGCCAGTCTTGTTCTCGTTGTAGTCGTAGGTGTACAAAGTATCTGCTGTGTAGAACATCACTTTTTGCGATGAGGTGCTCAACTCAAATGGGTTAAGTGATGTTGGCAAGGTTCTTTCGGCAATGTGGTAGGTTTTGCTTGTATTTGCCATATCTTCATATTGAGCGAAGCAAATATTGCAAAAACCATTAACATAAAAGTGATTGCATGCACTCTTTTCTTCTTGAGTAATAAGTCTACCACAGTTGTCGCAAAGACCGTAGGTGTAACTGGAGTGGTCGCATTGCGCCAAACAGTTGTTGCAAACGTTACCTGTCCATTGTAAGTGAGCACATTTTTCGCCACAGTAGGAACATTCCCCTTGGTTAGACCAATCGTGAGCAATGTATTCGCAATCGTTACAGTAACAGTTGTATGACTTACTTTCGTGCAGGCAAAGCTCGCCACAGTTGTTACAAGGAACATCCAAAGCAGAATAATCGTGTCCTAACGGATCTACTATACTATCTATGTAATCATCACCACAGTTTACACAAACGTATTCTGTGTACCCCTCTGCTGTGCAGGTTGGTGGCACTACAGTTGCTTGGTAATCGTGACCTAGTTCAAGTACATATCTACTTTGCTGGAAACCACAGCTGCAACTGCGCACTTCTTCTCCCTGTTGGGTACAGGTTGGAGCAGTTTTATACTGCCACTCCCCGTAAACGTGGCCTGTGGCAGAAATTGGTCTTGTTTCCTTTTCGCCGCAGGAGCAGGTTCTTGCTTCTACGCCATCTGCCGTGCAGGTAGCGGCTGTTTCCACTTGCCAATCGCCAAAGCTGTGCTCATGACCGCACGCACACAGTAGGCAACTGATGGCTACAAGTGCTAGCAACAATATTACGTACAGTTTGTTTTTCATGGTAGTTACCCTCCTTGTAAATTTTTTATGATAAAGTATACACTATGCACAGCCATTTTTCAACTAATATTATGCAAAAATTAGTCTACAATTTTACCGATTTGCCAATTATGGGGCATTTTTGATGCAAAAAAGGCTTAAATAATGATTTTGTTAGATACTTTAT
>JAFTHP010000001.1 GCA_017457305.1 Clostridia bacterium
GGAGAGATCTAGGCAACCAGCTGTATCTAGCCAACAATTACAACGCCGTCACCAGCGCGTTAGCTCTGGGGAAGGGGGACCGCTTGCGGTGGAAGGGGACTACTGCCAACCAACCCCATCTACCCCGCAAGCTACCACCAATGCAGTGCAAGAATTATTGAAAGATACTGCAAGGCGCATGGACATAAAGACCTTTGTACCGCCTAGCTACGATGACGTTGCTGGCTACATAAAGAAAAAGGGCTACACAGTAGATCCCAAACGATTCATCAGCTACTACACGGCAAACGGCTGGATGATAAGCAAAAACCCCATGCGCAACTGGCAAGCGGCTGTAGACAGCTGGCAACTAAAAGAGCAACCTAGTTGCACGCAAGGCAACTACACCTTTAACAACACCCCAAGAATACCGCCTGTTGATCGAGTGATAGTTGGTGGTGTGGACGTTGAACGACGCACCTACACCGACCAGCTAGAAAGTCTGTTTGCCACCCTAGACGAAGTGGAAGACCTATAGTACGATTTTGGAAAATAGAATAAGTAAAAGACAACATAAGTGTTATCTTGGCAAAATGTGGTGTAGAAATGGCAACCAATACCTACACCTATGAGCAGTTAGAAAGTTTGTTTGCCACCCTAGACGACGTGCACTAACATAAATTATTATTGACTCTAATCGTAATTAGTGATATAATTCCTATATTTCCTAACATAAATGGAAGGTATTTGCCATGAAAATTAAAACATGCTATATTCTTTTACTATTTATTGTGTTGCTTTTTGCAATTTCTTTATTGACAGCATGTAGTTGCTACCATGAAAAAGTTGTTGATCCAGCAGTTACGCCAACATGTACAACAACTGGACTTACTGAAGGTTCACATTGTTCTATTTGTGGACAAATATTGGTTGCTCAACAAACGATTTCAGCTACTGGTCATACTTTTGATATTTGGTCAATCATAAAAGAGCCTAGTTGTACAGAAGCTGGTTTGGAGATTGGCGTTTGTAGTTGTGGACAAACTCAAACAAAAGTTATTGTTGCTTTGGGACACACTTATGAATCAACAGTAGTAGGTGCAACTTGTACCGAAGAAGGCTACACAACTCATACTTGTCAAACTTGTGACGATACTTATATCGATTCTCAGATTAAAGCATTGGGCCATGATATTGTTTTACATGATGCCCAAGCAGAAAGCTGCACTCAAATTGGGTGGAATGAATATCAAACCTGCAATCGTTGTGATTACTCTACCTATCAAGAAATTCCAGCCTTTGGCCATTACTATGTAAACAGGGATTGTATTACTTGTGGTGCACTGGAGCCATCTCTTGGTCTTGAATTTGCTCTTTCTGCCGATAGAAAATATTACTCTTTAGTAGGTATGGGAACTTGTACGGATGATAGAGTAGCTATTCCCCAAAATTACGAAGGAAAGCCTGTTTTGCACATTGCTGATAATGTTTTTAGTGGCACTTCTATTACAAAGATAGTTATCCCAAGTTGTGTTACCACAATAGGAGCAAGTGCTTTCTTGGATTGTGTCAATTTGGAAAGCATCGTAATTGAAAATGATAGCAATCTAGTTAGCATTGGCGAGCAAGCTTTTAGTGGTTGTTCAAACTTGAAGAGTATTGTTATTCCCAACGGAGTAACAGCCATTAGTAATAGTACATTTTATAACTGCAAAAACTTGTCAACAGTAGAAATTGCCGATGACAGTTTGTTAACATCAATTGGAAATATGGCTTTCTGCTATTGTGAAAAATTGGAAGAAATAAATATTCCGTATAATGTTAAAAGTATTGGCAATGATGCATTTTATTCTTGCAAAAGCCTAACTACATTAGCAATAAGTGCCAATAGTTTATTGACAACAATAGGAGAAAAAGCCTTTTACTATTGTAAAGAATTGCAAGCAATCAATATTCCTATTGGCGTAACAAGAATCGAGTATAGGACTTTTGATCAATGTTACAATTTGCAAAATGTAACTATTGATAGGAACAGCCAGTTGTTGTATATCGGTGATAGTGCTTTTGGCTACTGTAGAGACCTTGAATCCATTTACTTACCAGATAGCGTTAGTACGATTGGATTAAGTGCATTCTATGGATGTAGTAGTTTGCAGAGTATTGTAATACCAAAAGGTGTGGTAAAAATTGAACGTTCAGTATTTAGGGCTTGTTTTAATTTAGAATCGGTTATTCTACAGGAAGGCTCGTTGCGATCAATAGATGATATGGCATTTGCTTCTTGCTATGCTTTAACCAATGTATCTATACCTGCCAGCGTCACTAGTATTGGACATGGTGTCTTTGAAAACTGTACTGGTTTGATGTCTATTGATGTAAACAGGGACAATACTAACTACAAATCTATAGATGGAAACCTTTATTCAGTAGATGGAAAGGTTCTTATTCAGTATGCTTTAGGAAAATTAGACGAGTATTTTGTTGTTCCGATGGGTGTTGAAACGATAGCTTATACGGCATTTGGAAATTGTAGCAATCTAAAATCATTGACACTTACTGCTGACGTCAAAACTATTGAAGATTGGATAGAGATTAAAGGTACAAAGCTGAGCAATATCATTGTTGATGAAAACAATCCTTACTATATGTCCTTAGATGGCAATGTGTATACCAAGGATGGCTCCACAATTATTAGATATGCAACAGCGAAGGAGCAAACTTCTTTTATCATCCCAGATAGTGTAACCAAAATAGGCGATTATGCTTTTAATGGTGCTACAAACTTGATTTCTGTGCAAGTTCCTCAAAGTGTGACAATGATTGGTTCTTATGCCTTTGAAGATTGCACTAACTTGACAAGTTTTACTATTCCACAGAGTGTTAATGTCATTGATATTAACATTTTGATAGGATGTGAAAAGTTAGAATCTGTAGTATTCGAAAAGACAGACGGTTGGTATTGTGATCCTAAACTTGGAAATAAATACGGCACACTTGTTGATGTTACAGATACAGTTCGAAATGTGGTGTATTTTCTAGACGGAGAGTTCTCATACGTAGACTGCTATTGGTATTTTTTGGATAAGTAACAAACAGTATAATATTTTTGAACGGCATCCCGAAAGTTTCTCTTTTGGGATGCTTTTTCTATCAAAAATAGTGATTTAAAATTCTAATTTTACTAAGCATTTTACTATGGATATATAAATTTTTTTTATGGAAGTTGAGTTTTGGAAAGGTATTGAGTGGATATAATTTGTAATATCACTATTGATATTTACAAATGTATATGTTATAATAATTTAGTATGGTAAAGTCTGCGAAATTTTCATTGTTCGTTTGTATTTTTATCTCCATACTTGTAAAAATATCTTTTAGGAGAATTTTTTATATGAAATCATTTAGGGGAGGAACGCATATCCCCGATAACAAACAGCAAACAGCTAATATCCCTATCGAGATTATGCCTGTTGTGCCCGACTACTACGTTTCTTTGGCACAGCACATCGGCAAGCCAGCAGAGCCCATTGTGGAAGTTGGTCAGCTTGTTAAGGAAGGGGAACTGATTGCCAAGGCTAGCGGATTTGTATCCGCCAACATCCACAGCCCAGTTTGTGGCACAATTGTGGATATTGGCCCATACAAGAACGCAACTGGCGCAACCACAACCTGCATCCACATCAAGCCCACAGGCGAAGGCACACTTGGCTACTACGAGCCACTAAACGATCCCACTGCCGAGCAGATTGTTGCACGCATTGCTGAGGCGGGCATTGTTGGTATGGGTGGTGCAGGCTTCCCAACGGCGGTAAAGCTCCAACCCAAGGACAAGGTTGACACCTTGGTTATCAACGGCGTAGAGTGCGAGCCATACCTCAACTGCGACAACCGCTTGATGTTGGAAAAGCCCGTTGAGCTTCTCAAAGGAATCCGTCTTATTGCCAAGGCTTTGGGTGTGTCACGCATTTACGTAGGCATCGAAGCCAACAAGCCACAAGCAATACAAACCCTTCTAGCCCAAGATGGCACAGCGCCAAAGGCAACGGAAGGCTCAACGGATATTGTTGTTGTACCACTAAAAACCAAGTACCCACAGGGCGCAGAAAAGACGCTCATTTACGCAACCACAAAACGCAAGGTGCCTGCTGGCGGACTTCCATCGGCAGTTGGCGTAGTAGTGTGCAACGTGGCAACCGCCTATGCCGTTTACCAAGCGGTAACTTTGGGCAAGCCCTTGTACGAACGCGTTATGACGGTTAGCGGAAACGGCATCAAAAAGCCCCAAAACCTACTTGTACGCATGGGCACACCGCTAAAAGATATTGTTACCTTCTGCGCTGGCCTAGATAACTGCGACAAGCTACTTATGGGTGGTCCAATGATGGGTAAAACGTTGGTGGATCTATCCTACAACCTTACCAAAACGGACAGCGGATTTTTGGCACTGCACGAGGACGAATACGTTAGCGTGTTGCCAACAGCCTGCATCCATTGCGGACGTTGTGTGGACGTGTGCCCAATGCACCTAGAGCCATTGTACATCGACTTCTATATTCAAGTAAACGACACAGCTACGGCTGTTAAATACGGTGCACTAGACTGCTTTGAGTGCGGTACTTGTGCTTTTGTGTGCCCAGCAAGACGTCCACTTGTACAAAGTGTTCGCCTTACAAAACAACGTCACAGGGAGGGTAAATAACAATGAAATACAAGTTTAGCTCCTCCCCACATCTTCGCGGAAATGACACAACAAAACGCATAATGTTGGACGTGTGTTTAGCGCTACTTCCAGCCTGCATTGCTGGTTGTTTGCTATTTGGTTGGAAGGCACTTATCCTACTAGCCATTTGCGTTGCAACAAGCTTTGCTAGCGAAATTATCTACAAGCTTTGCAGTAAAGTTTCCTTGAAAAAGGCTTTGGCAGAATTTGACTTTACTAGCATTGTAACAGGACTTCTTGTTGGTATGAACCTATATGCCGACAGTCCCTGGTACGTTGCCGTTCTTACCTGTGTGTTTGCCATTGTGGTAGTAAAAATGCTATTTGGTGGCACAGGCAAAAACGTTGTTAACCCAGCCATTGCAGGCAGAATCTTCGCTTTTATAAGCTTTGGTGCTGCCCTTGGCGGAACTTTCAACAGCAACATGGGCTTTGACGACGTTTACCACGTGCAAGGTCCAACAAGCGTTGGTGCAACTGTGCATCACGTAACTGCAACCCCACTTCAATATTTGTTTGGCGCAACAAGCGAGCTATCCAACTGGGATTTGCTATTTGGTACGGGCGTTAACGGCACCATCGGCGAAGTGTGCAAGCTAGCCCTTATCATTGGCGGATTGTACTTGGTGCTTCGCAACGTTATCAACTGGCGCTGGCCTGTTATCTACACGGCAAGCATGGTGGTGTTGACAGTTTGCCTAAACAAGTTCAACTTTGACCTTGCAATTCCTTCTATTTTGAGTGGCGGATTTGTACTTGGCGCAATTTTCATGGCAACCGACTACGTTACAACACCTGCAACCAAGGCGGGCAATTACGTCTACTTTGTTTTCCTTGGATTGTTGACGGCATTGCTTCGTCACTTAACCCAATCGGAAAGCGTATCCTTTGCAATTTTGCTAGGAAACCTTATTGTTCCGCTAATTGACTCATTTGTAATCAACAAGCCATTTGGCAAAGTTACCGCTAAGGAGGGCAAATAGTATGAAAAAGAGTTTATTTGTTCAATCCTTGAAAACAGTTTTTATTCTTGTGGCAATTTGCCTTGTATGCGGTGCGTTGCTTGCGCTTGCTAACGACCTGTTTTTCGTGGACGATGCAACCAAATTTGCCCAAACAGCGCAAAGCATCTACCCTGGCTTTGTAGTGGACCAAACTTTGGAAGTGGACTCATCCTTCAAGCTCAACTACGGCACAGTTAACAGCGTAACCAAGAGCAAGGACGGCGGATACATCCTTGACGTTACTGGCACGGGTGGCTACAACAACGGCACAGTTACCCTGTACGTTGGCGTAAATGCAAAGGGACACATCACAGGTTGGTCCATCAAGGACAACGTTGGTCAATCATTTATCAGCAAGATTACTAGTAACCACCAAAAATCGTGGTATATTCCAATAAACGACAGCGTTGAACACACCGTTGCCGACACTTACGATATGGAATACAGCACAGCTGCCGGTGCAACATTTACAAGCACAGCCATCAACCATGCCATCAACGTTGCGGCAAAGTACTGCCACGATATTCTTGGTCTTGGGGCAAAGGGGGTAAAGTAGCAATGAAAAAAGGTAGACTAAAGGAAATTGCTTTGGATGGCGTTATCCGTCAAAACCCCACCTTCCGTTTGGTGCTGGGCACATGTCCTACGCTAGCACTTACCACAGCTGCAGCAAGCTGTTTGGGTATGGGCGCAGCGGTAACTTTCGTGCTTATTTGCAGTAACGTTATCATTTCGTTACTACGCAACGTTATTCCAGATAAGGTAAGAATCCCTTGCTTTATCGTTATCATTGCAAGCTTCGTTACACTTGTTCGTATGTTCATGCAAGCATACATCCCCGATTTGTACGCAACGCTTGGTGTATTTTTGCCACTGATTGTTGTAAACTGCATCATCTTGGGACGTGCCGAAGGTTTTGCCAGCCACAATCCCGTTGGCGAAAGTGCTCTTGACGGATTGTTTATGGGTATTGGCTTTACGTTGGCGCTAACTGCAATGGGCATCTTCCGTGAAGTGCTTGCATACGGTACAATTTTTGGTAGCGATTTGTGGACAGGCCCCGTTATTGGCGTAGATCCACAAACAGGCGCAACAGCTTACGGACCAAAGTTTACCATTGGTTTCTTTGGTAGCAACGCAGGTGCGTTTTTGACCTACGCTTTGTTCATTGCTGTGTTTAGCGCAATCTACAACGCTGTGGAACGCAAAGCACACAAAAAGGCGGCGCGCAAAGCCAGTCTTGCTGCCGCAGCTGTAGCAGTAGAGGAGGTGCAAAATGCTCAATAATTTGCTAGTTTCTGTGGGTTTTAACCCCGAACCATTGGACGTTTTTGCCATCATCATTGCAGGACTACTTTCCAACAATATCATTTTGGTACAGTTCCTTGGCATCTGCCCATTTTTGGGAGTAAGCAAAAAACCTGGCTCTGCGCTAGGTATGGGACTTGCCGTTACCGCCGTTATGGTTATCACTTGCGTGGTAACTTACCCAATTTTCACCTACATTTTGGTGCCACTTGGCATTGAATACTTGGAAATTGTGGTGTTTATCCTTGTAATTGCCGCTTTGGTGCAAATGCTGGAAATGATTCTCAAAAAGTTCAGCCCAGGCTTGTACTCGGCGCTAGGAATTTACCTTCCACTTGTAACAACCAACTGTGCTATTCTTGGTATCGCCGAAAAGGTTATCGCCTACACCGTTGTGGATGGCGTTATCACAATGACCTACACCCTTACCAGCGCAGTTTTGCAGGGTTTGTTCTACGGCTTAGGCTTCACTTTGGCAATCGTACTGCTAGCTGGTATGCGCCAAAAGGTGGACAAACTCAACATCCCCAAGAGCCTAAAGGGCTTCCCCATCACTATGATAACCGCTTGCTTCATGGCAATGGCTTTCTATGTGTTCACGTTGCTTAAGTAGGGGGTAGATGGTATGATTATGTTAAACAATTTGATGTTTTTTGTTGGTAAACCTATCAACTGGACAACCTTTGGCATTGCTGTGGCAATCATTTGCGGTGTGGCTTTGCTGATGGGCGTGTGCATCATGCTAATTTCCAAGTTGTGCGCTGTGGAAGAAGATCCACGTATTGCCGAAGTTGAAGGCTGTCTTGCAGGCGCTAACTGCGGTGCGTGCGGATTCCCTGGTTGTAGCGGTTTTGCCAAAGCTTTGGTGGACGGAACTGCCAGCTTGGATGCTTGCGGTCTAACGTCAGCACAGGGCAAAATTGAAATTGGCAATATTTTGGGTATCGCTGTTGGCGGTACTGAACCAACCATCTGCGTTGTGGCTTGCAATGGTGGCAACAACTGTGCCGATAAGTACGCTTATCAAGGCTACGGCGATTGCGCCAGTCAAGAACTACTTGCAGGCGGACGCAAGGTGTGTCAAGCAGGTTGCATGGGTAGCGGTAGTTGCGTTGATGCCTGCCCTTACCTTGCCATCGAGTGCTACGAAGGTTATGCTCACGTCGATCCCGAGCGCTGTCGTAGCTGTGGGTTGTGCATTTCCGCCTGCCCCAAAAAGCTCATCAAGCGCGTGCCTGTATCTGCCAAAGTTTACGTTGCTTGCAGTACCGAGTGCCGTGGCAAGGACGTTATGTCCGCTTGCAAAACTGGCTGTATCGCCTGTGGCAAGTGCCAACGTTTGTGCCCCAACGATGCAATTCACTTGGTAAACAACGTGCCCATCATCGATTACAGCAAATGCACCAGCTGCATGAAGTGCCTCGAAGGTTGCCCACGTCATTGCATCAAGCTCGTTGCTGATAACATTAGCTAATTTAATAACAGTATAACATTACCGCTGCAGAACTATCTGTAGCGGTTTTTCGTGCCAAAATAGCAAAATTGGTAAAATTGTAGATAGTTTTTGTGCAACAATGTATTGACATTGTTTATACAATGTGTATAATAAAATAAATATATCTAGTTTTTACAAATTACTGTGTTGTAAAATGGCGTATAAATATTTATAGGAGGTGTATCTATGTTATTCAAAAACAGACTTGCAAAAGTTATTGTTACAACCATTGTGCTGTTGTTGATTTTGTCTACAATCATTGCCTGTCAGCCCAAGCACGAGTGTCAAAGCGTTTGTCAAGATTGTGGTTTGTGTACAAATCAAGCTTGTCAAGAAGATGTTTGTGTAGATAAGTGTCAAGGTCATGTTCCACCACACAGTTGTCAAAGCGTTTGCTCACATTGCGGAAAGTGTAGAAATACCGACTGTTTGGAAGAAATTTGTGCGGACAAGTGTTCATGCCATTATTGTGAAAATGTGTGTGATCTTTGCGGAAAGTGCACCAATCAACAATGCGCCGAGTTAGCATGTGAATACAAATGCAGTTGCGAAATATGTGTAAAATGTGGCAAATGCTACAGTGTTTGGGATAAAGAAATATGCACAAATAGATGTACTTGTGTTCAAGGGGTAAGCCACTTGTGTGAAAGTATTTGTGATGTGTGCGGTTTGTGCTTGTCCGATTGTATAGATAGCCATTGTTTTCCAAAGTGTGACGGCAACCATCCAAGCAACGAGTGGGAAACGTACGTTGATAAACTTATTGGTGTTTCCTATACTTACACTGTGCCAACACTGACTGCTCAGCAAGAAAAGGATTTTTGTAACCTATATCAAGCCTACGTTGACTCCGACAGGGAAAACAACTACGATGGCGGTAGTGGGGATATCATTTTGTACGAGTACTATGGAAAATTTGGCGATTTGCATTACCTTTGTATTGGGTACGAAGATCCATTACCAATAGATCCCGAGCACATACTAACAGTAGAGGGAATTGAGATCTATGCAAGTAGAAGACAATATGTGTTTGTTAGCGATGGAACTAGCCTAGTACGCATCGACCATGCTTACGAACAACAACTAGTCACTCTAGACACCATAAAAGAGTTGCCCTATATAATTATTGCTAACAAATGGTACAACTACATGTGCGAAAACAGTACCAATCCAGATGAGATTCCAACCACTTTCCAAATCAACATGGTGGGACAAGGTACTGGCTACGGCAAATTGTTCTATATTGGGGAAAAAATCACTCAACCAGACACGCTTACTCCGCTAACTTTCCGTTTGTTGGATATCAACTATGATTACAAGGATATTTCAGCATTTTGTAAAGAGTATACCTTCTACTGTGTTGAATTGGGGCTATACATTAGCGAGCTGACCGAAAAGGTGCAGTCAAGTTATTGGTATTGCTCATGTTACTACACTAATCTGCTGTATCAAGCATATTTGGAAACATACTGCAAATAGTTTTGCAGGCATAGCCTGACTAGTAGGGGCATTAGCTAATTTAATAACAGTATATCATTACCGCTGTGGAGTTTTTCCATAGCGGTATTTTTTGTGTAGTTGGCAATCAGTTTGATACTGTGATATCATCATAGCACCACAGTGCTACATCATTGCCCTTCAGTGCGCATCATTGCCCTTGTAAATATCGGTGCAATAATTTGTCGCGGCGGATAATTATATATATGTATAACTATTTATTTGCGCATTGTCTTGTAAAAAAACAGCAGTTGTGATAAAATGTTGTAAAATAGCTTATTTTGCACCAAAGGAGATAGTGTATGTACAAGTTTTTTGCTTTTCTAAACCGCATGAAGTATATCAGCCGTTGGAGTTTGATGCGCTCTACCGTTAGGGAAAACATCATGGAACACAGCCAACAAGTGGCAGTGGTGGCACACGCATTGGCGACCATCTCTAACACCTACTTTGGTGGCAATTTGGATGCCAACAGCATTGCCGTAAAGGCGCTTTTCCACGAAACTAGCGAAGTGCTAACTGGCGATTTGCCAACACCCATCAAGTACTTCAACCCAGAAATCCGCGATGCCTACAAGGCGCTGGAACAGTACTCCAACGACAAGCTTCTAAAGCTTTTGCCTACCGAAATGGTGGATGTGTACACCAACATTGTCAACGACAACGACAGCATTGAGCACAAGTTTGTAAAGTATGCCGACAAAATTTGCGCCTACATCAAGTGCATTGACGAAGTAAAGATGTCCAATAGCGAATTTTTCAAGGCGGAAAAAACCATCCGTGCCGAAATTGATGCCATAGATTCCCCCGAAGTTAAGTTCTTTATGGAAAACTTCGTCGACGCCTTCTATCTTACCCTAGATGAACTAGAAGGGTAAGTAGTGCATACTTTGTGTGCAATGATGTACAGCACAGCTGTAATGATGCTACGCTATCACAAATGAAGTGAATCAAAGCCGTCCCTAACACTTTTGTAAAAAGTTTTAGGGAAGGGGGACCACGCAAGTGGTGGAAGGGTTATACTGTCAACCAATTTATTTATGAACAAAAAACACAATTCAAATCTTGTTCCTTATGCTCAAAAGTTGCGTAAAACAATGACCAAGGAAGAACGACATCTTTGGTACGATTTTCTTTGCAATTATCCAACAAAGTTTGTAAAACAAAAGGTAGTAGATAACTACATTTTGGATTTTTACTGTAGTCAAGCAAAATTAGCATTGGAACTAGATGGTAGTCAACATTACGAAAAAGAGTACCTACTAAAAGACACAATACGTACACAGCAACTTAATCAGTACGGAATTACTGTGTATCGAATACCAAATAATATAGTGTTTACTAGGTTTAGGGAACTATGTGAACACATAGACCATCTTGTCAAAGAAGTGGTTGGTTAACAATACCACCCTTCCACCGCAAGCGGTCCCCCTTCCCTAAAAGTCCTGCTGGACTGTTAGGGACGGCATTGCCTCTTCTTTCCCACAGGGAGCCCAAAGTAAACCTATTGTTGAATCTTTTTACACAACTAACAACTATGATTACTTTCAATGATATACATCTACAATGGCAATATGAACAGTTCGAGCTGTTAAAGGGCATTAGTTGTACCCTTAAAGAGGGAATCAACACCATTGTGTGCGACAGCCAAGGGGGAAAGACTTCCATTTGTAAGCTGTTGACCAAGGTGGTTGCGCCCACTAGCGGAACGATAACTGTAAACGGAACAAACCTTGCCGACATAGACAACAAAGACTTGGATTTGTTGTACCTATCCGCAAATCCCACCTTTTTCAACGGCAAAAGTGTGTTGTACAACGTGTGCTATCCTTTGCTTGTTCGCAAACTCAACAAGGCATACGCCAAGGCTTACGCAATGGAACTACTGGAAGAAAACAACCTTGCCCACCTTGCCAAAACCAAAGTTCGCAAGCTATCCGCACAGGAAAAGTTGCTTATGTCCTTTGTGCGCGGTCAAACGGTGGATCGTCAAATTGTCCTGTTGGATGACGTTTTTGACACAGCCGAACTTTTTGATCAACATCGGCTATTTTCAAGGTTCAACCAAGCCTGCACTGTTATACTAACTTCCAACAGCGACCTAGCCCAAGGCAACGTAATCACTATTGATGGCGGAGTAATAGTGTAATTCTATGATCCGCCCACACGCAACTTGGCGCAGGCATAGCCTGATTAGTAGTTCGTATTATCTAATCAACTGAAATTATGCAATCATTGAGATAGATAACACCCCTACCAAACCAGCTTTGCTGGCGCAACTTTCGGTGTGATTAGTAAGTAGTGTCATTTCGACCGAAACGAAGTGTAGTGGAGAAATCTAGGTAGCTAACTACATATAGCCAAACCTTCAATAATTGCTTTTACTAAACCTTGAGTAATTTTCAACAAAACATATATTCAATTTGTAACAAAAAAATCTATCACATTTGCCTGTTTTGGGGCATAATTGTATGTGAACGGAGATAACTTTATGAACAGAGATTTTTTCGATGAAGAATTTGACCGTCAAATGAGCGGTCAGCAACAACAAAATGACAACAGTCAAAACTATGGCGGATGGTATTCTGCGCCACCTGCTCCCCCAGTAAAGAAAAACAACAACAGACCGCTGTACATCCTTTTGGTGAGCGTGCTACTGGTGGTGGCGTTTGCTTTGGGTTGGGGCTTGTGTGTGCTTACCAACAGCAACGAAAAGCCCGTTGATACTACCGCCATCGTGGAAGAAACGGTTGCCAACTTCAAAAAGATTGTTGAAGATAACTACAACATTGTCATTTCTGACGAGCACATAGCAGAAGCCATCGACAGCGTTGCAGGCAACACCGACCATCTCACAGCCGACAGCAAAAACCAACAAATTTTGTTGCAGGTGTTTAGCTATCTTCGCAACAACTACTACATCACAGACATTTCCGACTACCAATGGGAAATGGCAGTAGCTGCGGCAGGCACGGCAATGTTCAACACGGCGGGCGACCAATTTAGCCACTTGATGACTCCAACCGAATACCTGTGGCAAATGTATCCCGAAGCAGCACCAGCCACACAAACGTTGACCATCTATGGCAACCTTACCTTTGGCATTGTACTTAACTACACCCAAAACGTGGGCATAAACGTATCATCCGTTGCCGACGATAGTAGTGCATTTGGACGTTTCCAAGAGGGCGACCAAATTGTAAAAATCACCAACATGAAGGGCGGTCGCAATCCCAAGGTGTACGCCGATGCGCTTGGCAACCCTGTGTGGATCTTCGACCAAAACGCAAGCGGTATTATCCTAACGGACATCGACCTAGACTACATCAACAGCGTTTACAGCCAGTTGTACAGCAATTATCTTGACCTAGGCTACACACAAGATATGTTCCAAGAAAACAGCATTGTGCTCAAGAACTTTACCTACAACCAGGCAAGTTACGTCCTTCAAACCATTTACTCTGCAACTTTCCACGTTTTGCGTGATGGTCAAATTGTAACCATCGACCTTGTTCGTGGCGTAACTGGCAACACGGACGCAATCAACAAGTATGGCTACGAGTACGTAGAGTTTTACTTTGGCGATTTTCTAACAAACATCTCCACAGTACCACTCAACAACAGCAACATCAGCGTAAAACAAAGCAGATGCCTAGACCAACTTCCAGCCGACACAGGCTATATCCGCCTTATCCAATTTGAATACGACGCGGACAAGGAAATGAAGGAAGTGCTGCAAATGTTTAAGGACAGCGGACTGAAGCATCTTGTTCTGGACCTAAAGGGCAACCCCGGCGGATACGTTAGTGTGGCAACCAACATTGGCGCAATGCTTGTAGACACAATGTTCCTAACATCCGACCAAATTGACTCCCTTAAAACTTCGGCGCTATCCAACAATATGCTTATGACCAAGCTAGTGTACCGCGATGGCACCTTTCACGATTACACAGGCGTACCCAGCTACAGCAAATACTTCGATGCCCCCACAGGCACCACCAAAAACATCGTGGTGTGGACGGACGGCAACAGTGCTTCCGCTAGCGAAATGCTTACGGGTGTAATTTTGGATTACCAAACGGGTATCCACATGGGCACACGCACCTACGGCAAGGGCATTGCACAAACCTTCGAACCGCTGGATATAAAGGGCGTTGTCCGTGACGAGTACGGCGAAGAAACCACCTACACAGTGGACACAGGCGCTGGCAAAAAGACCATTTCCGAATTCAACTGGGCAGTGTACTACACTTGTGCCAAGTATTACAGCCCCTTGGGCATCAACATCCAAGGCACAGGCTACATCCCAGCCGCCCCCTACAACAACCTATCCACCTACGCCGACCTTGTTGCCGCCGTGGCAGAATACTATAGGTAACCAGCATAGCTGCCACCGAGGGTGGTTTAGTAGTGGCATTAGCTAGTCTTTTCAAAGATTACATTTGTCAATGCTTCGTTGTGGTCAACAATAGGCAGTTAAAACCAGCATAGCCTGACTAGTCAATTACAAATGGGCTAAACCCAACCATATTACAAACAGAAAGAGAGCAAGAGTACAAGGAAAAAATCCTTATATTCTTGCTCTTTTTGCTTTATTGATGAATTGATGCTGACGCATCATGAATTGGCTTCGCCATGAATTCTCGCTTCGCTCCATGAATTGAATTGCAACCAATGTGCCGCAAGGCACAATTCATGCCGCAGGCAATTCATGAAAGCTTGTCTTTCAATTCACGCAACCGCAAGGTTGCAATTCATTGCGTGTTCTCCGTTTAGGATAACACGCTGTAGTTGGTTACAGCTTTAGCAGTTCATCGAGTAGTCCTTGCAAATGAGTTTTTTGGTCGCTGTTGAGTAGGGGCATCACTCGGTTAGCAAAGGTTATCAGTTGTTGGTTGGTAAGGTTGCCCTTTGCCTTTTCCGTTATAACGTTACTTACAATGTCCTTTATCAGTTGCCCTTCCCCTTCGCGTTGGTACTTGTCGGCAAGCGCTTGCATTTGCTTGATGCGTTGGTCAACCGACTGATTGCCAATGGAAGAATTGTTTGTTTGACCATTGTTTATTGTGTATTGGTTAGTAACGCCACCCTGTGTTGTGCCATTTCGTGCTTGACTATTACCAGCACCTTGACTACCAGTTGTATTGTGCTGTGACGAGCTATCTTGTGTTTGTTCGGTGTAACCGCTTCGGTTGTTTACAAAAATATTGCGTGGATCTTGACTCATTTATTACTCCTATAATTTATTTTTACCTTTTTTAGAACTTTTTACTGGTTACCCAAATTACCAAAATATAGAGCATTTTACCCTATACTATCCAAAGTTAGAGCATTTTACCTTTTTATAAACTTTTTGCCACAACTAAAGGCAAATGTTTGTTACTATATATTTTATGTCGGCATATAATGTAATGATTACTTTTTTTGTGGGGTAGGTGCGTGGATTGGTCGACAATAGGGTTGTTGGTGCTAGCTTGGCAGATAATAAAAAGTAGCAAAGGTAGCGACAATTTGCAAAGCTTTTTATCTGACGACGCAAAAAACATATTTGATTGTGTTGGCAAAATCAGCAACAAAGATTGTAGCCAAAGTGACAAAACTGGGGCATTGCTTAACCTTGTTACCAACCCCACAGTTATGGGAGTTGTGGACAAGATTTTTGCCAAATCCACCGAGCAATCCGACAGCCAAAACACAGGGCAAAATGGTAATCAGCAAAGCACACAGCAACAGCAAAACTGTACAACAAAGCCCTTTCAAAATGCCGAAGGTTACACCTTTAATACCCCAAGTGAACAATCAACGCAGTTTTTTGCACCCATCAATGGTATAGCCGATAATGAAGTAAAACACAAGCTGTACTCCGCCTTTGATAATTGGTATATCAAGTAGTGGCATTAGTTAGTCTTTTATAAGATTGGATTTTTCAATGCTTCGTTGTTAGCGGAGTAGTATTTATTGGTTAGCAAAGATAGATTACAAGTTTTAGCAAAGGAGATTTGTTTATTTGATTTATTTTGACAACGCATCAACAACACGATTCAAGCCACAGTGCGTTTTGGATGCGGTAAACCAAGCCATTGTAAACAGTTGCAATGCCAATCGTACGGCAAGCGGATGTCAAGCTGGCGAAGCTGTTTACCAAGTGCGAAAAATTCTTTCCATGCTGTACAACAACGACAGTCCCACCCACGTTGCCCTAACTAGTGGTTGTACCGAAGCGTTGAACCTTGCCATCATTGGCAGGGCACGGCGTGGTCACATTGTAATTTCCGCCACCGAGCACAACAGCGTTATTCGACCTGTGTATCAGTTGGCGGCAAAGGGGTACTGCACGGTGGACGTCGTTGAGCCTGATGCTAGCGGACAAGTTACCGACGACCAGTTGGCAAAGGTAATCACCGACAAAACCACTTTGGTGTGCATATCCCACGCAAGCAACGTTACTGGATGCGTGCAAAACCTATCAGGCATTTCTTCCATTTGCCACAAACACGGCGCTTTGTTACTTGTCGATTGCGCCCAAAGTGTGGGGTACCTTCCCTTGGATATGGCAAAAAAGGGTGTCGATATGGTGGCCATTGGCTCGCACAAGGGGCTTCACGGCATAATGGGTGCTGGTGCGCTTATCTTTGGAGAACATTGTGTACCCCGTCCCATCAAGTACGGCGGAACAGGCACCGAAAGCCATCTTGTAACCCAGCCAACCACCCTGCCCGAAAGCTTGGAAAGCGGTACTCTGACCATACCAGCCATTGTCAGCATGGGGCAAGGGGCAAAGTGGTACGTGCAAAACCATCGCCAAATCTCCCAGCACATTGCACAAATGCAACAGCTACTATTTGACGGACTATCTCGTGTAAAGGGAGTGGCAATTTTTTCCAAGCCCAACCCTAGTGGCATAGTGGCGGTGGACGTGGAAGGGCAGGACAGCGCAGTTGTGGCGGACATATTGGCAAGCAACTTTAACGTGGCAGTTAGGGGTGGACTTCATTGCGCTCCCCTTATGCACAAACATCTTGGCACCGACAAAAAGGGGCTTGTGCGCATATCGGTGGGGGTGGATACCACCAAAAATGACGTGTTGCATCTGTTGCAAGCCATAAACAGCATTGTATAACACCACGCAGATGAAATATCATTGCTGTTTTTACATCGTCCGATATAGGCATAGTTTGTTTAGTAGATTGCGTTAGAAAGCTGGCTACCAACAACTCACAGGGTTGTTGAGTAATATCTAGCTAGTGCCAGCACCACCCTTCCACCGCAAGCGGTCCCCATCCCTTCGTCGCAACAAGCACAACTAACTTCGCAAATGTGTTGCACACACTCGCTCGTACTAAGCGCTGTTGCTCGTCCCACAAATCAGGATTTGCGGGGGCCCCATTTGTTAAAACTGTTAGGGACGGCATTGAGTCGCGCCTTTGCACAAGGGAGCCCGCATAGAGCAATGCTGTGCTTGCAAACTCTACATAGGGGAAAATTATGAATAATTTTGTATACGTTGTTTATCGTTCGCGCGTGGAAAGCTACCAAGCATTGCACTTTTTGCAACGTGTGGGTGCTTATTGTAGGTTGGCATCTACTCCCATGCAAGCGGGGGTGGGGTGTGGTGTGTGCGTGGCAACAACCTACGACGTGGCAAACAGATACCGTCAGCAACTATCCACCGCCGACACCTTTGTGGGATTTTTTCTTCAACACCAAACGGCCCACGGAAACGTTGTGGTAAAAATTATGTAAAAACGTCCAAAATTTTGCGCCCTTTGTTGCTGGGGCGCATTTTTGCTGATATTTGTAGGTATTTGCACATCTAACGGCCTTAAAAGGGTAAAAATTACCCCTTTATTTTTCTTATTAGCTATTGAAAAAATATTGTGCGTATTGTATAATATATGTTGGTTTAGTATGATAGTTATATTTATATAAATATAAAATCACAAAATGATGGTTGCTACATTGCATCAGCAAGTCGGCTACCAAGATTTCTCCACTTCGCTCCGCTTCGGTCGAAATGACAACAAGGTATTGCCACAACAAGATTACTGTCATCTCGAGCGAAGTGCAACGTAGTCGAGAGATCTAGGCAACCAACCCCATACTGTCATCTTGTGCAAAGCTCAACCGCACGTCATTACAAGCAGACCAATTATTTGTGTAACACACTCTACTTATGAACAATTGTCAACAGATACTTGAGCAGTTGCAAAGGGATTTCCCTAACGCTCAAAGCGAACTTAATTTCAACAATCCGTATGAGCTAATCGTGGCGGTAATTTTGTCTGCACAGTGCACCGACAAGCGGGTAAATCAAGTAACCCCCAAGCTATTTGAACTTGCTCCCACCCCTCAAGCGCTTGCCGATATGCCACTAGACCTACTGGAAGACACAATTAGAAGTTGCGGATTTTACCACAACAAGGCCAAGCACCTAAAAAGCATGGCGGCGGACGTTGTATCCAAGTACGGCGGACAAGTTCCTAGCAACTTAGCCGACCTTCAAACCCTTGCTGGCGTTGGACGAAAAACGGCAAACGTGGTGTACGCAGTAGCCTTTGGCGGACAAGCCATCGCCGTTGATACCCACGTATTTCGTGTGGCAAACAGATTGGGCATTGCCACCGCCACCAACGTGCTAGATACCGAAAAACAACTCATGGCTGTTATCCCACAAGATAGGTGGGCGGATAGCCATCATCACATATTGCTCCACGGCAGATACGTTTGCAAAGCACAAAAACCCAACTGTGCAGGTTGCTCTGTCAGTCAGTGGTGCAGATACTTCAAGGAACACAATGATTGAACTTTTGCAAGAAATAACATCCAAATGCCTGTACTGCGCCAAGCCCAAGTGTGTGGCGGCGTGTCCCATTGGCAACAATATTCCGCACATACTGCAACTTGTAAAAAACAAGCAGTTTTTTGCAGCGGCAAGAGAGTTGGTGCATCCATTTGGATCGGTGTGCAGTTTGGTATGTCCACAGCACGCAAACTGTCAATCTAGCTGCGTGCTGGCATTGAAAGACGGCGCTGGTGTGGACTTCCCCGTTGTGGAAAGATACCTAGACACCTACTGGAAGTTTACAATCAGACGGGAAGACCTGCCCGACCAAAACCAAACGGTCACGCAAAACGGACAAACTACCGTCATTAACCCCATCAAGAAAATTGCCGTTGTAGGTGGTGGACCTGCTGGCATAACCATCGCAACCAAAATGCACCTTGCTGGGCACAAGGTCGTGCTGTTTGAACGCAACAGCTTGCTTTCCACATTGCGCCTTATCCCCGATTACCGCTTGCCACCTAGCTACATCAGCGAAGTGATAAAACGCACGGAGTTTTGCTTTGAGTACGTCAACCGCAACGTAACCCCACAGCTACTTGTGGACCTTACAAAGCGGTACGATATGGTGTACCTGTGCGTGGGCAAGAACAAAATGTACAATTTGGGCATCCCTGGGGAAGAGCTTGCAACCCCCTACGACCAAGCACTAACAGAGCTACTAGATGGCGAAGTTATCGTAGTTGGCGGTGGAAATACCGCTGTCGACTGTGCAACCTTGACAAAAGCAAGGGCGCAAAAGGTGACAATCGCCTACCGCCGAAGCGTGCAGGAAATGCCCTGTTTCCCAAGAGAGCTGTACTACTGTCAGCGAGCTGGCGTGGAAATTTTGAACAACCTTGCACCAGTAAAGTTAGAAAAAGTGGATGACAAACTTCATCTTACCCTTGCCAAAACAGTCAGCGAAAACCGTGGAAAACTGACGGTGACCGACGAGCAAATAACCCTTGTTGCCGACCACGTTGTGTCCGCTGTGGGTAGCTACTTCGACAAAACAATTTTGTCCGCCTTTGGCGACACTTTGCCTACTAACCTTGTTTTGCTGGGCGACTGCAACGGCGGAAGCTTGGTGAGAGAAGCGATAGCGCAAGCGCTTGCCTCCGACCACACGCGCATTGGCGCTCTACGCAACTAGCCCACTAAAGTGGGACTAGATTGCTCTCGCTTATTTCCAATGCGGTCGGACTTCCAGGGAAGGTTCCTGCACGGAACCTTTCTATCCTGACTTAGCTGGGGATAACAGCCCCAGCGTCCCCAAGTTAGTCAATTTTCTCGGCGCAGGTCCGCGAAAATTGCGTTATTGTTCGGCTTCGCTCCAATAACGAGCTATTCCGACAGCTAGTGGCGGTATGTTGTTTGCTAACATCATATTTGATTTGTCGCAATACTACCCCGCACCGCCCACCCCCTATGGTCATTTAGTGGAAGCAGTGGGTGGTTAAAGTAATCATTTCGCTTGCGAAATGCAAAAAAAAACAAAAAAGAAAACACATCCAAGTATTAGTTGCTTGATTTTGATAAAGACCACATACTGCAACTACTAATCTGGCTATGCCAGTTGTTTGAAAGTTTTAGTGAGTTGCAACGTGGCATTGAGTTGCTACATACTGCAATTAGCTAAATAATGCGAACTACTGATCAGGCTATGCCTGTTGTTTTGGGTTTTTAGCAATTACCTTGTAGCATTAAATTGTTACATATTGCAATTAGCTAGATAATGCGAACTACTAATCAGGCTACGCCTGTGCACCACGCACAGTGGGCCCAGCGGCGAGCGTCCGTTGCGTGTGGCCGGATACGAAAAAGGAGATTATATGTTTATTGATAAAGTCAAAATTTACGTAAAAGCTGGCAATGGCGGAAACGGCTCTGCCAGCATGCATACTGAAAAATACGTTGCCAACGGCGGTCCAGATGGTGGCGATGGTGGCAAGGGCGGTGACGTTGTATTTGTTGCTACCACTGGCGAAAACACTCTAAACGCCTTCCATTTTCAAAAGCATTTCCGTGCGGAAAACGGCGAAAACGGTGGCAGACAAAAGTGCTACGGCAAGCAAGGCAAGGACCTTGTTGTGTCGGTGCCAGTTGGTACTGTTGTAAAGACAACGGACGGAAAAATCATTGCCGATATGTACGAAGATGGCCAACGCGAAATCATCTGCAAGGGCGGTAAAGGCGGTAGGGGAAACTGGCACTTTAAGACCAGTCGCAGACAAAGCCCATCCTTTGCCGAGCACGGCGTTCGCACCGAAGAATACGAAATCGTGTTGGAGCTAAAAACCATTGCCGACGTAGGCTTGGTTGGCTTCCCCAACGTTGGCAAGAGCACACTTTTGTCGGTGGTAACGGAAGCTAAGCCAAAAATCGCCAACTATCACTTCACAACCCTATCCCCCAATTTGGGTGTTGTAAGCTACTACGACAACAGCTTTGTAATGGCGGATATCCCTGGTCTAATAGAAGGCGCCAGCGAAGGTGCCGGCCTAGGTCACAGCTTTTTGCGCCACATCGAACGCACACGTATTTTGGTGCACGTTATTGATATCAGCGGTAGCGAACAACGTGATCCGTTGGACGACTTTGAGCTTATCAACAACGAAATTTACAGCTACGACGCTACCTTGGCCGACTTGCCAATGGTGGTGGTTGCCAACAAAATGGATATGCCCAATGCCGAAGAAAATTTGGCACGATTCACCGCAAAGTACGGCGACAAATACACCGTTATCCCAACCACAACCATCATCCACGAAGGTGTGGAAGTGCTGCTAAAAACTCTTATTGAAATTTTGCAAACTCTGCCACCAGCAGAGCCCATCCAGTTTGTGCCACACGTGTTGGAAAAATTGGACGACGACAGTTACAGTATTGAAGTGCTGGATGATGGCGTGTTCGAAGTGGTCGGCGGATTGGTGGAAATTCTCAACCGCAAAGTCAACTTGGACGACTACGATAGCTTCCGCTATTTCCAACGTGTAATGAAAGACCGTGGCGTCATTGCCGAACTACGCAAAGCCGGCGCTGTTGACGGCGACACCGTTATCGTTGGGGAAATCGAATTCGATTTTCTGGATTAAGCTATCTCGCAATATCTGGTTGATTTTTGGACGGCGCACTGCTTCGCAATCATCGGTTTTTTGCTCAGTCAGGTACCTCCAGTAACTTCCTTCGCAACAAAATAGCGCTTGCTCGCATTGCATCCGTCAAAACCGCTTACGCTAATCAACCATCTATTGCTCAATAGCTTGTTCCGCCCACTCGTGCATATAGGTCACAGCTGTTCCACTTCGCAACCATAGGGGGCGGGCGGTGCGGGATATATTAGCACAAACATCAGCCGATAGTAAAAAACGTATATCACCACTAGCTGTACGACTCACTCGTTATTCGAACGAACGGTGAGAATAACGGAAAAAGTACGGGCGTGTACCGGACTTTTTCACAAAACAGGGGGCGGCTGGGGGCTGCTACTCCCCAGCTAAGTCAAACTAAACAAGGCGACACAGCGTGCGCCTTCCATATGAGTCCGACCGCATTGGAAATAAGCGAGAGCAATCTTGCAGGTGTGGCTGTAGGTAATTGGCTTCCTAGATCTCTCGACTACGCTCGAGATGACAAATTACTTTAATAATCACGCCACACCAAAAGTTGCGTAGAGCGCCAATGCGCGATTGGTCGGAAAAAAGGAGATAATTATGACATCAAAACAACGTAGCGCTTTAAAAGCTATGGCAAATACACTTCGCCCAGCAGTAATTATTGGCAAGGGCGAACTTACACCCAGCGTACTCAACGAAATTGCAGTGGCGCTTTATCACAACGAACTTGTCAAGGTTGGCAGTTTAAAAAGTTGCGAAGTTTCCGCCAAAACTCTCTGTGCCGAAGTGTGTGCAGAACTTGGCGCTGAACCCGTCCTTTGCGTTGGCAACCGCTTTGTCATCTACAAGTGGAGCGATAAAAAGGATATCGACCATATTGTGTTTTAGGCTGCTAAAAGGGCAATGATACGGCATGGTGTGCACTTCGTGCAATGATGTAGCACTGACGTGCTATGAAGCGCGCTTATCAGCGCATGATGCGTTTGCTCCGCAAACATGATGTTACAGCAAAGACAGCTGTAATGTCGGTCAAGCTTTAGTGAAATCAATTCTTGCAAGATAATGTTTCCACTTCGCAACCATAGGGGGCGGGCGGTGCACTTCGTGCAATGATGTAGCACTGACGTGCTATGAAGCGCGCTTATCAGCGCATGATGCGTTTGCTCCGCAAACATGAAGCGACAGCAAAGACAGCTGTCATTGTGGTCAAGCTTTAATGAAAGCAGTACTAACAAACCACATACCCCCACTAACTGTCGGAATAGCTCGTTATTGAGAGCGAAGCCGAACAATAACGGTATTTCCACGGGCGTGTACCGAGCCACTTATTCAACGAAGGGGTGCTGGGCGCGACGCGTTAAACCAACAACCCAGTGAGTTGTTGGTAGCCAAAGCGGGGAGCAATGCTGTGCTTGCGACC
>JAFTHP010000010.1 GCA_017457305.1 Clostridia bacterium
CTTTTCGCCGCAGGAGCAGGTTCTTGCTTCTACGCCATCTGCCGTGCAGGTAGCAGCTATTTCCACTTGCCAATCGCCAAAGCTGTGCTCATGACCGCATGCACACAGTAGGCAACAAACGGTTACAAATGCCAGCAACAATATGATGCTTAGTCTTTTTTTCATAGTTGTTTACCTCCTTGTTAAGATTTTTTGATAAAGTATACACTATGCACAGCCATTTTTCAACTAATATTGTGCAAAAAATTGTCTACAATTTTACCGATTTGACAATTTTGGGGCATTTTTGAAGCAAAAAAGGCTTAAATAATGATTTTTTTATATGCTTTATATAAATATAATACAATAATAGCATATCCGTGTCAATAGGGAGTGGAAAATTAGTACACCTTTTTGTAGCGGGCAAACTAGGTTGTTTTGTAGGTTATACAAAAAAAACTCCCTTAGGTAAAGGGAGTTGTGAATTGTATATTGTAACTAAATAATTTCTTGGTTGGGGACGTCCTCTAGGGTGTCTTGCTGATTATCTTCCACTAGCAAAATCTTGCTGACGGACACTTCGTAGGCGGTGCGTGTTACTACCGTTTCGTCATCTAGGCGCTTTTGGTAGTTGCGCGATTGTACTCTGCCCACAATTTGTATCTGTTGCCCTACCGACAGGCTGGCAGCAAAGCGCGCATTTCGCCCCCACACAATGCAGGGGATGTAGTCGCTCTTGTTGTACTGGCGGTTGACGGCAACAAGCACGTCGGCAATCTCGCGGGAAAAGGGGGTTGTGCGATAGATTGGTGGTTTGCAAATGTAGCCCGTAAGGTACATTTGGTTGGGATTTAGCGTTTCATCGAAGGGCAAAACGTCCTTGACAAACACCGTTAGCATCAGTTTGCTACGCTCCCCTACCGTTTTGTTGTAGCTACGGAACTGTCCGCTGACAGTAACCTTGTTGCCCAAGAAAAAGTGGTTGCCAAGCAGTCGTTCGGACACCGATATTGGCAAAACATCCTGCATGCCGGATAGACGATCCACTGCTAACTGCACTTCGTAGAACTTTTCGCCGAAAATCTCGTGATAGTAGGTGGGCGCCGTTACCACTTCGCCACACAACGTTACCAAGTTGTTTAGTGATGTGTTGTTCATAAATTAACTCCTTTGTTATTTGATTTTGCTTTGACTATTGTATGTTGAAACGCATTGAAAACAAGCAAGAGCAATCTGGAAAGGTGTAGCTATAACTTGTTGGCTACCTAGATTTCTGCGCTACTCTTCCTTTCGGTCGAAATGACATTTGTAAGTTACCACACCAAAAGTTACGGCAGCAAGGCTGGTTTAGTAGGGGGGTTATCTATTTAATTGCTTGCCTATTTTTTCGTTGAACAGAGTAAATGAACTACCAATCAAGCTATACCTAAGCCAAGTTGCGTGTGGTCGGAACTAATCACAAAAAAGAATCGGTCAAGCTTTATTGAAAGCAGTGCTAACAAACCACATACCGCTACTAACTGTCGGAATAGCTCGTTATTCGAACGAACGGTGAGAATAACGGAAAAAGTACGGGCGTGTACCGGACTTTTTCACAAAACAGGGGGCTGCTGGGGGCTGCTACTCCCCAGCTAAGTCTAACTAAACAAGGCGACACAGCGTGCGCCTTCCTTGGAAGTCCGACCGCATTGGAAATAAGCGAGAGCAATCTTGCGACGTTCTTCCGCAAGTTGCGTAGAGCGCCAATGCGCGTTTGGTCGGAACTAATCACAAATCATTGTTCCTTGGCTATCAATGTGATAATTTTCCGTGTAAATTAGCTGACCAACGGGTACAAACTGAAGTCCTTTTAGCTGAAGTGCTTCAAATATAAGGGGCAGCGCTTGCACAATGTGGTCGCTGTTGTTGTGGCACAGTATTATGTCGCCAGCGGTGGCTTTTTGCACTCTTGTAGCAATTTGCAGGGCGGAAAGACCTTTCCAATCTAGGCTATCCACCGACCATTGTATGGTTTGCAAGCCCATATCGGTGGCAACTTGTATAAGTGTGTTGTTGTAGTCGCCAAAGGGTGGTCTAAACAACGTTACAGGCTGACCTGTTATGTCGAAAATGGCCTTGCTACTGCTTTGTAGCTGCTGTGTGATTTGCTGTGCGGATAGCTTGCTCATTTGCGGATGTGTGGAACTGTGCGTGCCAATTTCGTGACCTTCGGCGGCAATTTGCGCCACCATCTGCGGATACTCCTGCACCCAAAACTCCACCAAGAAAAAGGTTGCCGTAACGTTGTACTGTCGGCAAACGTCCAATATTTGTTGCGTTTTGTCAGCGCCCCAAGCGGCATCAAAAGTGATTGCCACCTTGTTGTCGGTGCGCGCAACCCTGTACACAGGCACAAGTCGGTTGGCAGCGTAGGCTTGAGCATATCCGCCCATTGCACCCACCACTATCAAGCAAACCAAACACACAACTGTAGGAAAAATCAGTTTTTTCACAAGCCCCTCCATTATAGTTGAACAGCCGTGACAAGTTTTGTCGACTTTTGACAAACCCTGCCCCAATTTGTATATTTTACGACCGCCATCCAACAAAAATGACAAAAAAAAGCACGACAGCTTGTGTGCCATCGTGCCTTTGAGTAAGTTGATATTTATTTGTCAAATTGTGTCGAGATTTGTTAAAAGGGGTGCTATTTGATTTCTATTTGCACCGCTCTCATTGCGTTAAGTGCATTGTTGTGGCTTTCAACGGTCACACCTGCACAGCATTGTGCGTCTACTGATACTTTAACCTCTGGGAAGGATGCCTTTACAATCATCGCGTTGGATATTACGCAAATATCGGTGCACAGTCCGCAAAGCTGGATTTCCTCAATTGGTTGACGGAAGCTTGCAATAACTTTGGGAAGTTCCACACTGCCAAAGGTCACCTTGTCGATAACGTTGGTTGCGTAGGGTTGTAGCTCGGGGCAAATTTCCCAACCGCTTGTGCCTTGTATGCAATGGGGAACGGGCAGGTTTGTGCCTTCCTGCGTATGAAGATAGTCGGCTTGATGGGTGTCGCGTGTGAAAATTACCACACCGTCAAAGTTGCGCACCTTTTCAACCACGTTTGCAACAATGTCCTGCGCCATTTGACTGCCTAGACTTCCGCTGATAAAATCCACCTGCATATCTACTACAACAAGAAATTTCATAATAGTCATCTCCTACTAATTAAGATTGCCTTTCACTCCACAATTATACCACACCCACATTGATTTTTCAATACTATTGATTTGCAAACTGTAAAATATCCCCATTTCGTTGCGTTGCTGCTTCGGCTCGTAGGTTCAACCTAGATGCTTATGTAACAAAAAAAAGCCTGAAGTTATTTTCGTGTCCTTTTGTTGGCTTCCCAAGTAGGGGGTGTAAGGAGCATAGCGACGGAATAGCGATTGCTACCCAAAGGTCAATCGCGTCACCGAAGACCCGTAGGGGAGTAGGGGCAAACCCTGCAACAAACAAAAAAAAGGCTAGTACTTGTGTACTAGCCTTGTGGCTCCCCAAGTAGGGTTTGAACCTACGACCCTTCGGTTAACAGCCGAATGCTCTGCCGCTGAGCTATTGAGGAATATATCATTTTCAATTGCCATTGTATATTACCACTATGACACAAAAATGTCAATGATTTTTTCAAGGTTTTTGCACAAATATTTTCTTTTTTTTCTTTGAACAAACCACCATTATCAATTGATACTACCTTTTTGCTAATAAAAGGGTTGTCAATGCGTTGAAAAATTGCCAGGAGTGTGTTATAATTGGTGCATAATCGATGCGATGGGGACCGTTTCCATCGCAATGGGAGTTTTTTTTATGAAGAAAATTTTGCGATTTATCTTGACAGTTGTTGTTATGGGCGTGTTTATTGGGCTTACAATGGATACCGACTACGGCGCTGAACCACTTGTTGGCGTTATTTTTGCCGGATTTGCCTTTAGTGTGTTCTGGGATTTGTTGGAGTTTTTGTCTTTTTCCGACTTTACCGACCGCTTACGTCAAATACTGTTCTACCTGTGCGTAGTTATTTCCTTTGTATTTGCATTTGCCGCTTCCTTCCAAGAGCTGTTTGGCGAATATGCAGAGTACTACTCCACCGATTTCCTTGGCAGAGTGCTCATTTGCGGATCTATGCCCGGTTGCATTGCTACACTTTGGTTGGGCACCCTTGCCGATTACTACGACCTTAACCGCGGTTTTGCTCCATTTATCATGGTAGGCGGATTTATTGTTGGCTCCATTTGCGGACTTGTTATCCAAGTGCTATCCATGGTTGGTAGCGTGATGTTACTTGTTATCCAGTTGGGCGTATCTGGTGTTGGAGTTTTCTTCCTTGTAAAGTTCATCAAGGAACACGGCTTTATATTCAATACCGATGGCGCAGGATTGCCCATGCGTGATAGCTCCCCTAGCTACACACCAACTCGCAGTTCCACTCGTAGTAGTGGCTACTCCAGTTCCAGCTACGACAGCTACTCTAGCTCCAGCGGTTACGGCGAAGGCCTAAGCCAACTACAATACCAAATGCAAGATATCGCATACAGACACTCCACCAGTCGCAACCTGCCATTTGGCATTGGTATCAGCTCGGATATTTCCTGCTCGGTGTACAACGACGAGTGCTACTTTACAGCAAACTTCACAATTGACACAACTGGTTGTGACGCAACCAACCAACGCGAAGCAGATATGGCACTAAACGATGCACACAACTTCCAAAAGGAAATCATGAACGACCTGTTCCGTGATGGCAAGAACCTTCTTACAAGACTAAGAAACAAATACCCCGAACTTAACGGAGTAAGCTTTGAAGTAAAGGTTGGCAACATCAACCAATACTAAAAGCAAACAAACCAAATAAACCACCAAGAGCAAGCACCAAACGTGCCTGCTCTTTTTTTATGTTTCCTTATACAAATTGATAATAGTTTTTCCTTTACTAACAGCATACCTATATGCGATTTTTGTTCCACTAGTTGCCTTCCGGTTCACTGTAACTGCATTTTTGTTATTATTTGATACTGATGGAACATAGTTTTGATTGTAATAAAAAATGCAGTAGTCCGAGTTGTCTATCATTGCATAGTTTCTTTCAACGTAGGAGTATTTTCCAGCTTTTTCTAGTTGGGGCAAGAAAAAGATTCTTCATAGAATTGTAAAAGAAATTGCTCATAAGGACTATCTATATATTGATTACTTGATCTCACATACACCCTTCGAATAAATGGATATTGTTTCTTATAACCTGTAACAATATCCCATGCAAGAGTATTAAACTGACTTTTACTTCCAAATAAAAATGTAGTAACACCATTATCAATCAATGATAAAACAGTTTGCTTAAGTAACAATGTTACTTCTTCAATTTTTTCAATGTTTCTATGTCCAATAAAGCAAGCATACATAATTTCACCGTATATTATCGTGGAGTTCCGCAAATAATTATACTAAGACAACGGCAAATTGTCAATTTCGTGGAATACCACGAGAAAATTATTTCAGTAATCCATATAATAATTTCGTGGAATACCGATAAGAAACTCCACGAAGGTGTTAGTATGGATATCAACAGTGCAATTATCAAGAGAATTGAAGAAATTTGTCAACAAAAGAATATCAACGTTTGCGAAGCGGCGCTAGGTGGCGGAAAGTCGCCATCGGCTATTTACGACTTGATTAAGGGCAGGACGAAGTGTTCCAAGGTATCCACAATCAAGGCATTTTGCCAAGGCGCTGGCATAACTTTGTCGGAGTTTTTCGACAAAGACTACTTTAACGATTTCGAAGAATAAATCACACCATTATCCACGAGCATTTTCGTGGATATTTTTTGCTGTGGCAATGGCAAAATGGGGTATTTACAACGCATCGTTTTTGTGGTATAATTGTCAAAAATTATGGTGGGAGTTTTGGCAAATTGCTACTCAAATAGCTGCGTTGCCAACTTTGCCCACAAAAGGACTTTGCTATGAAAATAGGCGCAAAAATTGCAGATAACAGACAGCAAATGGGGCTATCGCAACTGGAACTTGCCAAAATGTTGCGTGTATCCGAACAAACGGTTATCTTGTGGGAAGAAGACAAGGCTTTTCCTGCCCTGAGCAAGCTAAGATTGCTAGGCAAGCTATTTAACCTTACTGTCAACCAGCTTTTGGGGGATGACAGCCCAATTCCCATCGAAAGCAGTTGTAGCGATAGTAAAGACTGCGCCTTTAGTGTAACCACAACCATTACCGAAGACTCTCTGCAAAGAGCATTTACTCTACTTACCCAAAAAGCAAAAGTGCTCTTTTTGGTATTGGGTATTATTTTTGCAGTTGCAACAGTCCTATTCTATCTACTTGAAGAAGACCTCGCAATTGCTACCCTTGTTGCAGCTATATTTATGCTTTATTTTAGTTTTTCATTAATTACAAGCAAAAAAAATTCTGTTAAGCAAAGGTTAACTCTTTCGCCAAATGAAGTTCAACAACACTACTTCTTTGATGACTTTGCTATTGTCAAAATATACTCCGATAACACTAGAAGTACCAGAATAGTCAACTATTCCCAAATCACCAAGCTGATACAAGATGATAAATATTTGTTTTTTGTCGACCAAAATTCAATTTATTCAATAGAAAAAGTTGCTTGTGGACAAAACTACGACAGGGTTGTCAAACTGATTAAACCAGCCAGCAAAAACAACAAGAACAATACTATACAATTCAAAAGGTAAACAAAATGAACTTTGAACAACTGGCGTATGCCATTTTTGAAAACTTTGAACAAGATCACGCGGAAATTTTGTGCGACAGCATGATAACCACCGAAACAAAAGCGGAAAAAATCTTGGCTAAGTACAACCTTAAAAAGATTTCCCAAGAGCAACTAGAAGCCATCCGCAAGGAAATTGTCCGCCGAGAAGTGGATATTTTTATGCAGTTTGTTGCCGACAACAAAGAGGTGCTGGATGGGGATTTTACCTTCAAGCAAAAGCTCAACATCCTTATGGAAAAGTATATGTTCGACGGCATGACTGACAAGCAAATTTCCATGCTTCGCTCACGTATCAGCCGTCACATCCACGACAACGAAGTGGGCAAAATTCTTAGCAAGCTAGCAGATGACTTGAAACTGTAAATCCACAACAATGTTTTACACCGTAAAGCCCTTTTGTAGGGGTGCTATCTAACCCAATGATTGCACCAGCATAGCTGGACCACTATTGGCATTATCAAGCAATAAACTAGATATAGTAAATCGTCGGATAACACGAACTACTAATTAGGCTATGCCTGCGCAATGCACCATTACTCATTAAAGGAGATAAATATGTCCGCATACGATATTATGCTACAACGCAGAAGCGTTAGAAAATTCACCGACCAACAGGTTACCGACGAGCAAATTGATACACTACTCAAGGCGGCAATGGCAGCGCCATCAGCTTGTAACAAACAGCCTTGGGAGTTTTACGTTATCAAAAATGCCGACACACTAAAAAGCATCAAGGGTGCATCGTTGTTTACCAAGATGAACAGTACCCTTATCATAATTGTAGCGGGCAACACCCACCGAGCACTACCAAAGCCAGCACAAGACTTTTGGGTGCAAGATTGCTCCGCCGCTACGCAAAACATACTGCTTGCTGCCACCGAAATGGGACTAGGCGCTTGCTGGTGCGGTGTGCATCCGGTAAAGCTATTTGCCCAAAAGGTGCAAAAGATACTTAACCTACCAAGCCACATCATACCAATGTCCATGATACAAATTGGCTACCCAGACCAAAGCCCCGAGCCACGCACACAGTACAACGAAAAACACGTGCACGTTGTTGAATAAGTCCCAATAGCTATCATAATTTTTTTACAAATGCCTACTATTAAAGGGGGAGCTTGATATGAGATACAACCAAGAATCAAAATTTACAGGTGGATTGTTCGGCTTGATTGGTATAAACATTCTTACAGGATTGATTACACTTATCACACTTGGCATTGCAACACCCTGGGCTATATGCATAAGGGAACAGTGGATTGCTGAACACACCATTATCGATAAAAAACAAGTTGTTTTCGATGGGGAAGGTGGGGAACTATTTGGTCACTACATACTTTGGCTTTTGCTAACAATAGTCACACTAGGAATATATTCCTTTTGGCTTGATATCAATCTTAAAAAATGGATTGTTCAGCACACACACTTGGAACCATACGTTAGCGCTAGCGATGATTTTTACGTGACAACTCCATACCGAAGTAGACACAACTCCAAAAAGGTAATTAACGTAAGATGCCCACAATGTGGATATCAAAACAAAGTTCACGGCGATGTTGCAGTAATCACTTGTCCAAACTGCAAAGCAAGTGTGCCTACTAACCAATAACAAATAACTAATATTTACCGCTACGATACAGTCGTGGCGGTTTTTTTTGCTGTTTTTTTGGTTGATTTGCAAACTGCAAAAGTATTTTATACAAAAGTATTGACAAGTAGTGCAAACAGTGATAAACTGTGTATACAAAATATACACAGTTAGGGTGAGATTTTGCCCTATTCAGTCCCAAAATTTACGCTAACGATGGTAAATCAAGGCTTTTTGACGGCAAAATTGGCAAAAAAAGGTGCAAAAAAGGTGTTGACAACCACCATCAACTAGTGGTAAACTGTGTATATCAAATATACACAGCTACTGTCAAAAAAAGGCAAATTGCAACCAACAATTTGCTAATTCGGTCAAAGGTTCAGCCCATAGGCTATTTTAGATAGCTTTTTGAGATACTATGTGTGTAGTAGTATGTTATATATTTACTACACCACCACTACAAATATCAACGTCTGTGTACAAAAGTAACTGATCAAAGGAGCCACAAGATGCTAAAAGTGGAAAATTTGTGCAAAAAATACCCCACATTTTGCTTGGATAACGTAAGTTTCCATATCCCAGCAGGGGTTATAGTAGGCTTTATTGGTCAAAATGGCGCCGGCAAAACCACCACACTTAAGTGCATTATGCAAAGTGTGTTGCCCGATAGCGGTACAATTTGTGTAAACAACAAGTCAATGGCAATGCACGAAGAAGAAAACAAGCAAATTATCAGCTTTACAACAGGTGCATTTGACTACTATCGCAACCACACCTTGCAAAAAATTGCCAACGTGTACAAGACTTTTTACCACGATTGGGATGATGAAGTGTTCAAGAAGTACTGTTTAAAGTTCAAACTTGATACCTTTAAGCGCGTTAAAGAGCTTTCTGCAGGTATGAGAGTGAAATTTGCACTAGCACTTGCATTGAGCCACAACGCACAACTGTTTTTGTTTGACGAGCCTACAAGTGGGCTTGATCCCATTGCTCGCGACGAAATGCTAGACGTTTTTCAAGATATTGTGCTTGAAGGGGACAAATCAATACTGTTTTCTACCCACATCACAAGCGACCTAGAAAAGTGTGCCGACTACATCATCTACATTGACAACGGCAAGATTTTGCTTGCTTGCCCCAAGGATGAATTGTTGGATAGCCACGCAATCATCAAGGGTAGCTTGGATAACCTAACGGAAGATATCTGTCAACGTTGCGTTGCTGTAAAAACCAACAAGTTTGGCTACACAGGGCTGATGAAACGCAGTTACCTGCTACCAACCGATAGCTTTGTCACCGAAAGACCTACCGTTGAAGACATAATGATTTACTACAACAAGGGGGTTCAACAATGATAAAACTGTTCAAAAAAGAGTTGGCTCTCAACATCCCCATACCTTTGTATTTGTTTTGGGTGCTAGGGGCAATGATTCTTATCCCCAACTATCCCGTGATTGTTGGCGTAGGGTACACAATCATGCAAATATTTGTGTACTTGCAAACCTCCAGCAGTTACCTATCGCAAGAGTTCAGTAGCACACTACCCGTTAAACGCAGTGACATTGTATCCAGCAACACGTTGGTAATTGCAATGTTTCAAGTGGTAAACGTGGCAATATCCCTGTTGCTGATGCCTGTGGCACAACTATTGTACCCTAGCGGAAACCTTGCTGGCATGGATGCTAACTTCACCTTTATTGGTGTGGCGCTTATCTGCTTGGCTGGCTTCAACAGCTTGTTTATCCCTAACTACTTCAAAACGGGCTACAAATTTGGCAAGCCTGTTGTGCTGGGACTTGTTGCCTTTGTAGTTATCTACGGAGTTTGCGAAACTTTGCTTCAAGTAAGCCCAACGTTGAAATCTATCTTTGAAGGATACCAATCCACCACCATTGTTTGGCGAATCGTCATTATGGTTGTGGGCATTGCAATCTACGTTGTTGCCACCATCTTTGCAAACAAACGCGCTGTTAAGAACTTTGAAAAAGTAAACCTTTAATCCGGCCACACGCAACTTGGCACTCTACGCAACTTTTGGTGTGGTAATTGACAACTGTCATTTCGACTGTAGCGTAGCGAAATGGAGAAATCTAGGTAGCCAACTGCATATAGCCACACCTTCAAGATTGCTCTCGCTTATCTCCAAGTTGGCCGGACTTCCAAGGAAGGCGCACGCTGTGTCGCCTTGTCTAGTTTGACATAGCTGGGGAGTAACAGCCCCAGCGTCCCCAAGTTAGTGTATTTCCCCGGTACACGCCCGTGGAAATACCGTTATTCTCACCGTTCGTTCGAATAACGAGCTATTCCGACAGCTAGTGGCGGTATGTTGTTTGCTAATATCATATTTGATTTGTGGCAATACTACCCCGCACCACCCGCCCCTTATGGTTGCGAAGTGGAAGCATTATCGTGCACGAATTGATTTCAATAGAGCTTGACCGATACCTTGCGAAAGCAAGATTTCATCACGGCAGTGATTTCATCCATCCTTTAATGGATTTCATCCGTGACAACGGATTTCATTGATGCAAAGCATCTATTCCGACCACCAGCGAAGCTGGACAACTAGTGGCATTAGTCAGTTTGTTAACAACATATCAATACCACTGCACAGTTTGTCTGTGACAATATTTTTATAATCGCAACCACAACATCGCACCAAAAAATTATCAACAGGAGAAAAGCATGATTACACTAATTGTTGAAAAAAATCAAACACCTGTGTACCAACAGTTGTACAAGCAACTTCAACGTCAAATTTTGTGTGGCAGAGTGCGCGCTAACGAGCCATTGCCATCCATCCGTGTGGTTGCAAAAGAATTGAACATAAGCGTTATCCCTGTTAAGATGGCATACGAAATGTTGCAAAACGATGGCTATATGTACACCATCGCTGGCAAAGGTTGCTTTGCTTGCGAAATGGATACAAAGAGCACTCGCCTTGCCAACAACAAGCTATCCGATGCGGTAAACTACTGCAAAAACATTGGTCTTACTGCCAAAGATATCTTTGCGTTGATGAACAACCAACTACAAATGTAACCCACCCAAACCCCCATAATACTTACAAAAAAAACAACCGCTGTGGAAATATCCATAGCGGTTTTTTGTTATTAGCTATTGCATTGTGACAAATTGTGTGATATACTGCACATACAAAGTATATTGGAGGGAAAAATTATGTTTAAAAATCCAGGCCCAAAACTAAAAACTATTGCAGGAATCTTTTTTGGCATTTCCGTTCTTGGTGGCATTATCTCCATGATAGCTATGGCCGTTAGCGGTGGCGAAATGATTCTTCTTGGAATTTTGATGCTGTTTGTTGTTCCACTATCGGGATATATTGGTGGTTTGGGCATCTACGCACTTGGTCAAATTGCCGAAGACACTAGCGAAATTAGAAAAGGCAACCCTGCTCCCAAAGATAAAACCAACACCCCTACCCCGCAATCAACCCAAACACCTACATCAACCCAAAGACCTACCCCACAATCAACCCAAAGACCTATCGCTCCAGTTGAACGAAAGTATCAACAATTTGCAACCTGTCCAAAATGCAAAAAGGTAGCAAATAACCAATACGACCTAGAAAGTATGCTTTGCCCACACTGCGCCACCATTATCCAATTCGACAAAAAATAACATCAAAATAATCAAAAAAAACAACCGCTGTGGAAATATCCATAGCGGTTTTTTGTTAATTGTGTTGTTATTAGGCTAGCTAATGCCACTACTACGCCATCTTGGGTGGTGCGCAGTGTGGGCAAAAAGCTACGAGCTCCAAAAAAACCAGATGCGAGCGCAATTATTTTAGTACTTTACCAGGTCTTGGGCTAGTTCGTACAAGTGTTGTTGGAAAGGTGTTTTTCTACCAAGTGCTTTTTGAACGTCTTCGTCAAAGATAACGTTGTTGGCAATGCCTACTACGCGGTTGGTTTTTTCTTCCAAAAGGCACTTAACTGCGTGTTCGCCCATTTGGATGCCAAGCATGATATCTTGTACTGTTGCGTTGCCACCGCGTTGGATGTGACCAGTTACAAATGGACGGATGTTGATGCCTGGGATGCGTTCAACAATTTGTTCAAGAAGATTTTGTGCCGCACCGTGACATGTTGGGCTAAGACCTTCGGCAATGATGATGATGTTGTCGTACTTGCCAATGGAGCGATTGTGCAAAATTGTGCCAACAATCTTGTCGATATCAAGGCCAACTTCCGGCACTACAACTGCTTCGGCACCTGTTGCCAATGCTGTGTACAAAGCAATATCGCCACAGTAACGTCCCATAACTTCCACAACGCAACTGCGATCGTTACAGCTCATTGTGTCACGAAGTTGATTTACTGCGTTAACGCAAACGGAAACAGCAGAGTCAAAACCAAGTGTGTAGTCGGTGTAGGCAAGGTCGTTGTCGATTGTGCCTGGGATACCGATAATTTTGATGCCGTACTTGCGGGAAAGTCTTGCTGCACCTTGAATACTACCGTCACCGCCGATAACTACCAAACCTTCAATGCCGTTATCGCGCATTGTTTTGATGGCTGCAAGTTCCCCTTCTTCTGTTTGAAGTTCTGGGCAACGAGCTGTTTTTAGCACTGTGCCACCCTTGTGCAAAATATCTTCCACGTCGATGGCGCTCATCTTTTTGATGTCACCTTCGATAAGTCCCTTGTAACCACGGTTAACACCGTACACTTCCAAACCGCTTTTAAGAGCATATCTTACAACTGCATATATTGCGGCGTTCATGCCTTGAGCATCGCCACCGCTTGTTAAAACTGCTATTTTTTTCATATTACTTAACCTCTCTGTTTTTGATAAGTTCAATATCGCTATCTTTCTTCCACCACTTTAGCGTTGTGGAAATTCTGCCAAAAATTTGGCGTTTTGTTGCACGTTTGTTGTACACAATGCCAAGTTGATCGTACACCCTGTTGTGATGCTTTACACGAGCAATAAAGCCCTTGTGTTTGCTTCCCCAAGCAACTTCGCTAACTGCATCAATACGTGGGCAAAGGTTGAAAAACAACCTGTCTTCCGTGCGTATGTATTCTGACCACAAAGTAGCTTCTACACCTAGTATACTGCCTTGAGCTGTACGTTTAACGCCCTTTAATGGGTTTAGTGAACGTACTTTGTGCAAACTTGTGATTGAGTAGGGATAGTCCAAATACATATGGAAATTGGGGCTGGCAATGGTTTTGCGACCGTGGTTAGCGGCACGTATCATTGCCTTGCGCTTAAATCCAAGCCAGTGTTGAGAAATAACTTCTGGGCTGGTTGTATTGTAGATTCCGTCGTTCCAACAAATAACTTGCTTGCCAAGAGTTTGCAAGTGAAGGCGCACTTCGTTTACAAACCAAGCTTGTAGCTCGTCAAAGCTTGCTAGCTTAAGTTCGGACAATCTTTGCTTGCATAGCTTGCAGTTGCACCATCTATCCTTGGGGGCTTCGTCGCCACCTAGGTGGAATAGTTCGTAAGGGAACAACTGGGCAACTTCCGTTACAATGTCCTTTGCAAATTGAAGGGCATCGTCGTTGCCTGCACAAAGAATATCCTTGGATATGCCCCACAGCTTGCGTACGGAAGACACTTCCCCTGTGCAACTGAATTGTGGGTATGCTGCAAGTGCCGCAACAAAGTGGCCTGGCATGTCAATTTCGGGGATAATATCAATGTGAAGAGCGTTGCAGTATTCTACAAATTCAGCAATTTCCTGCTTGGTTAGGTAGCCAGATACTGGGTTGTTATCCACAAAACGCTTTCCGCCAGTTACCACTTCGCTACCGCTACGTGTGCTAGCAACGGTGTTAAGCAGTGGATACTTGTCTATTTGTACCCTAAAACCTTGGTCGTCACTTAGATGCAGGTGCATTTTGTTAAGCTTGACACGACTCATCAAATCGGCAATTTTCTTCAAGGTGTCCAAGCCGAAAAAGTGACGGCAAATATCCACGTGAAGACCACGATATCCGAACTTGGGGTAGTCCTCGATGTAGCAGTTTTTGCAGGCTAGCGGTGTGTGATTGCCGTCCATATCGAACAGCTGACGCAACGTTTGCAATGCATAAAAACAGCCCACTTCGTTGCTTGCGCTGATTGCAGCATCGCCTTGGTTGATCATGATGATGTAGGCATCTGGTTGGATGACGCTATCCACCGTGAAGATAATCTTGGCTGGCTCCATATCGTCTACAAACACAAGGTCTGTTCCGTTGGCGTCGTGCAGAAGTTGGGCAAAAAGTTTTGCAACAGGCATAAAGGCGCTGTCGCTGTATATTGTGTCGTTATTTTCGATGACAAACTCACCGGCAAACTTTTCAATTTTGTGTGGTTGTGGAATAATTTTCATAGTGTGTAAATATAAAAATGGACAACGTCCAAGCGCAAAATTGCGCACTTATTGCAAATTGTTGACATAAATGGCTGGTTAAAACCCCAAACTACACCATTTTACCTATACATTTTACCACAAACTGATTGTTCTTTCAACAATTTTTAACAACTTTGTCCTTCCGCCACCATACATACACTTTATAGATATATAAAATTAATTCACTGCTTTCAATCACGTCCCCCACCGCCTGCAGTACCGTCCTACTCAACTTATATTACACCCATAAAAATATCCGTATATATTGCGACGGGCAGAAATGCACAATCAGCAAGCGGATAAAACTTGGGCTGGATATGTTTTTACTAAACGGGGATATATGTCAACACATACCTAGCAAATGCAAGATGTAACATACTAGAAAAAAAATAAGAGCAAGAATAAAGAAACATTTCTTTTACTCTTGCTCTGTTTAATTGTTTTGTGATTAGGGGTTGTTGTTGGGTGGTTATTTGTTGATGATAACGTTCTTGCGGCGCTTGAGGATTATCACGCGGATAAGGGCTATTACGCCGATGGTTACGCCCACTACTACCACCGTCCACAGCAGCAGTTGCCAACTGGATACAGCAGCGGAGCGAACGTAGTTCCACATTACAACAACGTCCTTGTTTTTGTCGCCAAAGTCGCGCATTACGCCTAGTGTGTTGATGTTGCGTGGGAAGTTTGAGTTCTCTTCGTCGGCAAACATAAAGGGATAGCGCCAGTTGGAGTTGTCCACAGGGTCTACCATATAGAAGAAGTAATCATTGAACTCCTCGATGTTGGCAAAATCGCACTTGTCAACAGGCAACAGATTGCCGTCGTCATCCGTTGCGTAGCCATAAACTGCGTATCCTTCCGCCAAGTAGCCAAGCGCATCTTGGTCTGCCATGATTGCGTTTGGATCTACCGCTGAAGTGTAGCCAATGGCGTACATATTTGCAGCGGAAGAATATGGATTGTTCATAAAGTTGATAAACAACTTGATTGCGTCCAAATTTTTGGGGTTGTATCCCTTTGGCACTACCCAGCCGTCAAACCAGATGTTGCCCGTTGTGTGGGGAACGTAGTATGCCAGTTCGTAATCCCCTTCGCCATCGTTGAGGTCGTCGTTCCAGCTTTCTTCAAAGGCGTACAATGCGTCACCACTCCAAGCAAGGTCGACAATGGCGTTACCCACCAACAAGTCGTCCTTACCAAAGTCCACTTCGTAGCCAAACAATTCTTGCTTTTGCTGTGAAAGTGCCACTTTGCACGCTTCAATTAGGTTTTCGTCCACCATGTTGATGAGCACACCTGCGGGAATTTCGCTGTATGGCTTGCCGTAGTATTCGCTGGAAGTGTTTTCCACCACAAGTTCGTCCAACACACCGCTTTCTAGCAGATAAAACACCGTTGCGGCGTAGCTATCACGGATGGAATCCTTCATCAAAATGGAGTTGGTAAGGCTATCGCTAAGAAGCTCGCCCTTGCCGTTGTCGTTGAACAACACGCCCCAATTTGCTTGGTTCATTGCCGTTGCGTCGTAGCTACCGTCCTCGTTGACGGAGATGATGCCTGCATCGATAAATGCGTAGCGGTTGTACAAGATGCCCAACGTTCCGTACATATATGGCACCATGTAGTCTAGCATAGCTTCCGTTTTGCCTGTAATTTTGTTGGTAACAGCGCCAAAGGCATCGTTAATTTTGTTGATAACGTTAGCATCCAACTTGCTGTAGTTGTGCTGATAGTTTGCACCATCCACAAAGTTGATACCCTTTGTAAACTCCGCTTCGTTGGCGTAGTTGAGTGGCACAAGCAAATCCTTTTCCATCAGCTGTTGGATGGCGTATTCGCTGGGGCAAATGACGTCAACGTTGCTATCCCCCTTGGTTATTTTGGTGAGCATAGTTTCGTTGGTGTCGAAGGTAACGTAGGTGATTTCCACATTTTTACCCGTCATTTGGCGGTAGTATGCTTTGAAATCGTCCTCGTAGTCGTAGATGTAGTCCGCCCAGTTGTAGATAACTAGGTTATCGGTTTCTTCCGTTTGGTTGCAACCTACAAAAACAACGCAAACCATAACAAAAACCAGCATCAAGCAGGCAATACGTACAAGATTTTTCACGTTACGCCTCCTTTTTGCTATTTTTGCTGATGTTTACAATCAACAGCAGGGTTAGCACAACCACAAAGAAGATGCTGAACACCGCAAACCAAAATGGTTCAAGGCTCTTTACACGTGCATCTTCGTAGATGTAGGTGGACAATGTTTCAATACCGGTATCGCCCTTGTTGAACTGTGTGATGATAAAGTCGTCCAAGGAAAGGGTAAATGCCATAGCAAATCCGCTTACGATACCAGGTGTGATAAATGGGAACACCACTTTGAGCATAGCGCCAAATGGGTTAGCGCCAAGGTCCAAGGCTGCCTCGTACATGTTGGGGTCCATCTTTTGCAATCTTGGCAAAATGGACAACACCACGTAAGGGGTGCAAAATGCCACGTGACTGATGATGAGCCTTGTAAATCCTTGTGGGAAAACAAAGCTAAAGGCGGCAAAAAATACCATCAAGCTAACTGCCATAACAATTTCGCTGTTGATCATTGGCAGTTGGTTGACCGTTAGGGTAATCTTTTTGATGCGGCGCTTCAACGCATAAATACCAATGGTACTGAACGCACCCAAAATTGTGGATATTACACTAGCGGAAATGGCAATGATAAAGGTGTTTTTGATGGCTTGCATCAAGTCGGCAGTTTTTTCGCCGTCGAACATATCGATGTAGCTTTGCAACGTGAAGCCATCTTTGAAACTAAAGGTGCTTGTTCCGGAAAAACTGAACACAATGATAAGGAAAATGGGCAAGTACAACAGTACCAACACCAAACCAAGATATCCGTTGGCAAAAAGGCGGTTGAGTTTGTTTTTCATAGTACGCTTTTTACCTCCTCATCCTTGCTGGTAAGGTTGGCAATACCGTTGGTGATAACCACCAAAACAAGCATTACCAAACTCATAACACTGCCCACACCAAAACTGTTTGTCGTTTTGGAAAAGTGCATGTTGATTGCATCGCCAAATAGGTAGATTTTGCTACTGGACAAAATCTCGGAGATGGCAAATGTGGAAATTGCGGGGATAAAGGTCATTGTGATGCCACTTGCCACACCACTTAGGGAAAGTGGGAAAATGGTTTTTGTCATCACCGTGAACTTGTCTGCGCCAAGGTCTTCGGCTGCTTCTATGTAGCTGTGGTCGATACTGACCAAAGTTGTGTGCAGTGGCAAAATCATATATGGCAAATAGTTGTACACCATGCCGAAAAGCACCGTGCCCATGCCAAGATTAACGTCCAAAGCCATGAAAATTGCCTTGGTGGATAACGTTCTAATCAAAAAGTTTACCCACATTGGCAAGATGAACAACAACACAAGAATTTTGTTGCTTGCGTGGTACTTTGCCAAAAAGTATGCAACAGGATAGCCAATTACAAGGCAAATCAATGTGGTAACTAGACCGATAACCAAGCTGTTGCCAAGTACCGTCATACCGCCACCGCTGTTGGAGAAGAACTCGCCAAAGTTCTTCAAAGTGAAACTGCCGTCATCAGCCAAAAATGCGTTGATAAGCACAATTACCAAAGGTGTTACAATGAACAACAACATGAAAATCATGTAGGGGTAGGCAAATGCACGGCGGTTGAATTTGAACTTGAATTTTTTAGTCATTGGCTACCTCCTCTGTTGGCTCGGGGATAGCCTCCAAAATGATTTTGTCTGGAGCAATGTTGATGCCAACACGGTCGCCAATTAGCCACTCGTAGTCGGTATCTACAAAGAAGTCGTAATAAGTATCTGTGCGCACAATGCATTGCCAGTAACTGCCCTTGTAGATGGAGGAAATTACCGTTGCACCAATGGTTCCGTCCTCTTCGTCGTCGGTAAGTTCAACGTCGTCGAAGTCCACCTTGATAGACACCTTAGTGCCTTCAGGGAGCGTACTTGTACAGTTAAAGCGCCCTTCACACATTTCTACAACACCTTCTTCGTAGATTTCGCCTTCTAAAGTGTTGATAAGACGTGCCTTGTGCATGATGTGGAAATCAAATGGCTTTATGTACAAACCAATTTTGTCGCCCACCTTTACTTCCACGTTATCGTGGATGATGATTTCGTTGCGTTCGTCGCCAAAGGTCAAAGCTGTAACTTGGTAGTGATCGCCCTTGAACACGCAGGAAAGAACTTCCGCAACCACCAAGCAGTTGTCGGCAGTTGGCTCTACAATGCGGATATCTTCGGGGCGGATAATTACGTCGATTGGCTCGTTGTGCTTGAAGCCCTTGTCCACGCACTCGAAGCGGTGTCCGCTGATATCCACACAAAAGTCCTTGATCATTGTGCCGGACAAAATGTTGCTTTCGCCAATGAAGTCGGCAACAAATGCGTTGGCTGGTTCGTCGTAAATCTTGGTGGGTGTGCCAATTTGTTGCACTACGCCATCCTTCATTACGATGATTTTGTCACTCATTGTTAGCGCTTCTTCTTGGTCGTGGGTTACGTACACAAATGTGATGCCTAGTTTTTTGTGCATGCTCATAAGTTCCAACTGCATGTCCTTGCGCATTTTTAGGTCTAGTGCGCCAAGTGGTTCGTCCAGGAGCAACACTTCTGGCTCGTTTACAAGTGCGCGCGCAATGGCTACACGTTGTTGTTGTCCGCCGGACAAGCTGTTTACACTGCGGTGACCGTAGTCTTCTAGGTCTACCATTTTTAGTGCGTGGTTAACCTTGTCGACAATTTCCTTCTTGGTTAGCTTGCGCATCTTTTGTACAAGTTGACCTTTTTTGTTGAGGGTTGGTTCGCCGTCTTCCACTAGCTTGAGTTTTAGACCAAATGCAATGTTGCCAAATACCGTCAAATGTGGAAAAAGGGCGTACTTTTGGAATACTGTGTTAACGTTGCGTTTGTGGGGTGGCAACTGTGTGATGTCTACACCATTGAAGTAGATTGTTCCGCTTGTGGGTTGTTCAAAACCGGCAATCATCCTGAGAGTTGTCGTTTTTCCGCAACCAGATGGGCCCAAAAGGGTAACAAATTCGCCACGCTTGATGTTCAAAGAAAGATTTTTGACAACAGGCTTGGTGTCGTAACTTTTGTTGACGTTTTTAATTTCAATGATGATATCATTTTTCATTTGCATACCACTCCTTAACAATGGGGTAATTGTAAATTATTTAATAGTTTTCGCAGTAATCGCATGGCGATTGAAGGAAAAATGGTTGGTTAGTGAATACGATTTGGCTTGTGCAATGCAAGCAAGCGCGATTTTGTTGCGAGGGAAGTTACTGGAGGTACCTAGCTGAGCAAAAAAAAGATGATTGCCAGCATAGCTGGACCACTAGTGGTATTATTAAGCTGCACACTCAATATAGTAAATCTCTGAATAATACCAACTAGAAAGCAATCTACGTGTGGGTGCAGCCAAAAACCGACCAGAACGGAGAAATCGCATGACGATTGAACGAGAAATGGTTGGTTAGTGAATACGATTTGGCTTGTGCAATGCGAGCAAGCGCGATTTTGTTGCGAGGGAAGTTACTGGAGGTACCTGACTGAGCAAAAAATCGATGATTGCAAAGCAGTGTGCAGCCAAAAACCGACCAGAACGAGAGAAATCGCCATAATATAAAAAAATACCCAACAACAAACAAAGAATAATTAAAGTACTGCCGCATTTCACGACGTAAGCACGATGTCTTACATATACAATAAAAAATTTGTTTGCCTTGGGCAACAAATAAAGTTTACAATATTACAAAAAAGATGTCAACAATTTTATATATTTTATATATAAAAAATGTGTTTTCATTGCGGTGATAACCTACCATTTTTGACAAATATCGCTAGCTAGTTTTTCTCACTAGCGGCAAGTTTTGTTACACTCCAAATTGACGCAAAGGTTATACTTCCATCAACTGGCAGCTACAAATACATAAAGTTGCATCTTGCTGATAGCACTTTGATAGAGTTTTTACACCGCTAGGACAATAGCAGCAAACAACAATATGTTGCTCAGTTATTGCAAAAAGTGCCACGGTATGTTACAATGCTACCATGATAGTTTTTACTAATGGTCAGTTGACCGAACAACAGTTTATTTCCCTTTACGGCAAGCGAACGCTTACACAAACCAAGCGCTATGCCAGTATCTACGACAACTTTACAAAGCAATTTGGGCACAAAACATGCCACTTTGCTAGCTCTCCTGGACGAGTGGAAATTGTTGGCAACCACACCGATCACAACGGCGGACAGGTTGTTGGTAGCGCCATCGACCTGGATATTGTTGCGGCATTTTTGCCCACCGACGGCAACGTTAGGATGCGTAGCGAACACCGCAAGGATATCAACATTGAGCTAGACGACACGCTATCCCACAAGGAGCACACCAGCAAAGGTCTAGTGAAGGGAGTCTTGTACTACCTGCAACAAAAAGGGTACAAGGTGGGTGGCTTTGATGCCTATTTGCATAGCAACGTTCCAAGCGGAATTGGCATTTCCAGTTCGGCGGCATTTGAACTGCTAGTTGGGCAAATTGTCAACCATTGCTACAACGACGGACAAATTCCCCTAGTGGAACTGGCTCGTGCAGGGCAATATGCGGAAAACCACTACTACAACAAGCCAAGCGGACTACTAGACCAAGGGGTAGTTGCAGTTGGCGGACTTGTGCACATTGATTTTGAAAAGGGCTTTGACGCAACACAAATTGACAGCAAAATCACAAACCTGTGCTATATGCTTATCGACACAGGCAAGTCACATAGCTCGCTGAATAACCTGTACGCAACCATACCAACGGATATGAAAAAAGTGGCAAATTTGTTTGGCAAGCAACGTCTTGTAGAAGTGGACGAAATGCAATTTGAAGAGCAACAAAACCAAGTAATTGCCCAATGTGGCGAGCTACCATATTTAAGAGCAAAGCATTTCTTTGAAGAGAACAAACGTGTAACTAAAGCCGTTGAAGCTATCAACCAAGGCGATACAACAGCTCTGCTTGCACTACTAACCCAAAGCGGACTAAGTAGCAAACACCAACTGCAAAACGTTGCGGTGGATAGTAGCGACACGGCAATATCCGACTGCATGGCACTTGCAACAAGCATAAACAACAAAGTGGGCGTAAGGGTGCACGGCGGTGGATTTGCTGGCACTGTGCTGTGCGTAGTTGAGCAACAACACAAGGACAAATTTGTTGAGCAAATGAAAAATCACTATGGCGAAAGCCATGTGCTTGTTATGAAAAAACGATCCATCGGCGCAACCGTACTATAAAACAACCAAATACCTTAACACAAAAATAGCGTGATACCCCACAGAGAGTAACACGCTTTTTTATTTTGCCTAACGGCTAACGATATTTGCCTAACGGCTTAGTTAATGTCAAGCTTATCGGTGCGTCGGGGACGTCGCACCCTACACCCAATATGCTACTGACACATTGTTTTATATTCCAATACGACTATGCAATTAATAATTATTTTGTCACAATATCACCCTTCCACCGCAAGCGGTCCCCCTTCCCTATAACTTTATTAGCATAAAGTGATAGGGACGGCTTTAATACGACTAAAAAACAAACTGTTGATAATAACGTACCATTGATACATATCATCTAGCCAATATAGTAACTAATGCCCCTACTAATCCAGCTACGCTGGCAAAATAAAGTTATATTATTGCTAACAACGGAGCATTGATACATAGCATCTAGCCAATATGCTACCTAATGCCACTACTACTCAGGCTATGCCTGTGCACCACGCAAAGTGGGCCATAGCGGCGAGCGTAAATAAACAATTTGTGAGATACTGTTACCTACTCTACTGTTACACTTTTGGCTAGGTTGCGGGGCATGTCAATATCTCGTCCAAGTTCTAGGGCTGTGTAGTAGGCGAGCAGTTGAAGGGGGATAACACTTGTGACACCTGCAAACAGCGGATGCACTACTGGCAAGTGCAGTATGTTGCCTACGGGCATTTTGTAGGGGGAAAAGCTTACTGCTTGTGCACCACGTGTTGCCACTTCGTTTAGGGTGGCGGATGCTTTGCCCACAAGTCCGCTGTGGGTGCAAATGTTGACAACGGATACACCTTTTGTTACCAATGCCAACGTTCCGTGTTTTAGTTCTCCGCTGGGGTAGGCTTCGCTGTGTATGTAGGTTATTTCCTTGAGTTTTAGGCTACCTTCGCAAGCGGTGGGATAATCGGCACCCCTACCAACAAAGTAGACTGCGGAGCTAGTGGAAATCAACTTGGCAAGTTGCATAACACTACTTTGCTTTGCCAAAATATTGTTGGCAATAGAAGGCAACAATCCAGCAGTTGAGTACACCTTTTGTTTTTCTACCAAGCTGATATTCCCCGTTGCGTAGGATACGTCCACAAGTAGCAAAATGAGCATCAGTAGCTGACAACAGTACGCCTTGGTACTGGCAACGGAAAACTCGGTGCCTGCACAAATGTTGATACTTTCCTTGCATACAAAGGTTAGTCGGCTGTTGTCGGTGTTGGTAACGGCATAGGTAAATGCACCGTGTGCGTTCAACTTTTCCGCAGCTACAATGGTATCGGCAGTTTCGCCACTTTGACTTACACACAGTGCCAACGTCTTGTTGTTTACGGGATAGCTTTCGCACACAAATTGGCTTGCCACAACTGGGATAACGTCAACATCCAACAGCCCCCTTGTTGCCACAGCTGCACTAACACAAGCATTGTAGGCTGTGCCACATCCAACAAGGTAAATACGGTTGAAATGCCTTAGTTGTACCTTTGAAAGTCCAATACCTGCACACTTTGCAAAATGTGCGTGACAGTTTTGTAGGCTGGTTGGCACTTGCAAAATTTCGGTGTACATATGCGTTTTGCCCTTGTCTACTGGTGCGCTGGCAGCAAGCAACGAGCCAGTTAGTTTGCTCCAGTTTGGTTGAATAGCCTTGCCATTTTTGTCGTAGAACTCCACCGAGTTTCGCGTGACCTTGGCAACAAAATCTTCCTTGCTAACTGCCACCTTTGTACAACTACTTGGTAGACACTTGATACAAGAGCTGACAAAGTGGTTGTTGTCCTTATCCACTCCCACAACTAGCGGCATGTTGTGTTGCATAAGGTAGATAGCGTTTTCCTTTGCGTTGACAAAGGCTATTGCGTAGCTTCCTTCCAATATTTCCATAACCTTGACGGCAGACGTTAGGCTACTGCCTTGGTAGAACTTTTCCAGTAGGTGTACCACCACTTCGCTATCCGTTTGGCTAGATAAGGTAACACCAGATAGGTGCTTGGTTGTGAGTGTTTTGCTATTGTCAATTATGCCGTTGTGCACAAGGGCAAAAGTTCCCTTGTAGCTGACAAAGGGATGACAATTTTGCTCGCTAACCTTGCCGTGCGTTGCCCAACGAGTGTGACCAATGGCAACTGTGCCATTAGCGTTAGAAGGTATTTTGTCCATCAAAAAGGACACCTTGCCTACCGACTTGTAGGTAGACAAACCTTCCCCTTTTACGCATATCCCAGCACTATCGTACCCCCTGTACTGCAAGCGAGATAGCCCCTGCAAACAGTCTGCCACACATCCGTTGCCCATTGCACCAAAGATTCCGCACATACTACTACCCCCAATGTTGACGTTACTTGGTATTGTATGCAAAGGTGCTCAATTATGTGCACAAACAGCAGGTTTTTGTATCCTTTTGCAAACACTTTTGCTTTTGTGGAAAAACAACATTGGTCGGCTACACAAACATATTTTTGCAATTTGCTCCGTTTTGTTTGACTGAGATAAAATATAGTTGTATAATTTTTGAGTTATAAATATATATACCAGTATTTTGTAGGGGTGTGCTGCTATTTCCAACAAAGGCAAGCAACTTGCACCATTGCAGGCTGTGCCCAAAGCATAAGTTGCAAATATCTACAAAATACCATCAACGTTGATTACTACACACTTTTTAGGAGAATATATGCAAAGACTTGACGTTCGCAACATTGCAATAATTGCTCACGTTGACCACGGCAAAACAACAATGGTTGACCAGTTGCTAAAACAAAACGGAATTTTCCGCTCAAACGAAGTGGTTGCCGACCGCGTTATGGATAGCAACGACATCGAACGTGAACGCGGAATTACCATCTTGGCAAAAAACACCGCAGTACACTACAAGGGCACAAAGATCAACATCATAGATACCCCAGGCCACGCCGATTTTGGTGGCGAAGTGGAACGCATCCTATCCATGGTTGACGGCGTACTGTTGCTTGTTGATGCCATCGAAGGTTGCATGCCTCAAACCAGATACGTTCTCAAAAAAGCACTTGGCCTTGGCAAAAAGGTTCTTGTTGTTGTAAACAAGGTAGACAAGGGCGAATTTGACGAGCTTGAACTGACCGAACAAATAATGGAACTGTTCATGGAGCTGGGCGCAACGGACGAACAATTTGACTTTAAAATTATCTTTGCCAGCGCAAAGCAAGGATGGGCAAGCACAACGCTATCTAGCCACGGCGACAACATGGCTCCACTACTTGACGCCATCCTTAGCGAAATCCCTGCACCAGTTGGCGAAATTGAAGCCGGACTTCAACTGCTACTGTGCAACATCGACTACGACGAGTACATTGGTCGCATTGGTATTGGCAAGGTAAATCGTGGCACAATAAAGCAAGGTCAGCAGGTCATCATCTGCCGTAAGGACAACCAATTTAGCACGGCAAAAATCAGCCGTTTGTACCAATTTGAAGGTCTAAAGCGTGTTGAGTGCACCGAAGGTAAAATGGGGGATATCGTGGCAATTAACGGTATCAACGAAATCAACATTGGCGAAACCTTGTGCGATATCGACTGCGTTGAACCATTGCCATTTGTCAACATTGACGAACCAACCATCAGCATGTTGTTCATGGTAAACAACAGTCCATTTGCCGGACGAGAAGGCAAGTACGTAACCAGCCGTCATCTGCGTGCAAGATTGTTCCGCGAAGTGGAAACAAACGTTAGTATGCGCGTGGAAGAAACGGATAGCCCCGACTGCTTCAAGGTGTACGGACGTGGCGAATTGCACCTTTCTATCCTTATTGAAAATATGCGCCGTGAAGGCTATGAGTTCCAAGTAAGCCGTCCTAAGGTTATCTTTAAGGACGTTAAAGGCGTTAAGTGTGAACCTATTGAGTATCTTGTAGTGGAAGTTCCCGAAGCATACGTTGGCTCTGTTATGAACAAACTGGGCGCAAGAAAAGGCGAACTACTCAACATGATGCCCGATAACCAAGGATCTACAAGATTGGAGTTCAAAATTCCATCTCGTTGCCTAATTGGTTACCGCAGTGAACTGCTAACCGACACCAAGGGCTTTGGCGTGATGAGTAGCGTCTTTGACGGATACGAACCATACAAGGGGGATATCCAAGAACGTCAACGCGGTAGCTGTGTTGCATTTGAAGATGGCGTTACCACCGCTTACGGATTGTTCAACGCACAGGAACGTTGCAAACTGTTTGTGGACGTTGGCTTGCCAGTATATGCTGGTATGGTAGTTGGCGAAAACAGCCGTGAAGACGACCTATCGGTAAACGTTTGCAAAACAAAGCACCTAACCAACAACCGTGCAAGCGGTAGCGAAGAAGCTCTAAAGCTTACCCCACCAACTGTGTTGAGCTTGGAACAATGCTTGGAGTTTATCGGCGACGACGAGTACGTGGAAGTTACACCAACATCCATCCGCCTACGCAAAGCAATACTAGACCACGCAACACGTATGCGCATTTGGGCCCGCGAAAACAAAAAGTAGGCAGCATAGCTGCACTACTAGTCGCATTAGTTTGTTGTAGATAGTATATTATCTATCAATTCAAAATAGTGTGATACTATCTTGTATTTAGCATTGCTGCACTACTAGTCGCATTAGATAATTGTAGATTAGATATTGCCTACAAATATAAATTACAAAACTGCACTATATTAACATAAAAAATTAAGACTAACGAATTTTCGTTAGTCTTTTTTGTTGCAAATATATGTGATTTGTTACGTAAAGCGCCAAGGAAGCACAATTAGTGATATTCGGATTACCGAGTGCTATTTTGCTATCGCAAAGTGCTATTTGCCTATCGGCAAGTGTTATTTTGCTATCGCAAAGTTGCGGTCAAGCTTTAGTGAAAGCTGTATTTGCAAACCATATACCGCCACGCACTGCCCGAACTCACTCGTTATTGGAGCGAAGCCGAACAATAACGGTATTTCCACGGGCGTGTACCGGGGAAATACACTAACTTGGGGACGCTGGGGCTGTTATCCCCAGCTATGTCAGGATAAAAAGGTTCCGTGCAGGAAC
>JAFTHP010000011.1 GCA_017457305.1 Clostridia bacterium
CAACGTTTCCTACAACTACAGCAAGTTCAGTTTGGGCACAAACACTCCACAATTTGAGCCAGCGGAGCGCTTCCGTAAAAAGTTCAACGACCTATACACTAAAGTAAAACTGCCTACTAACGACACAGTAAATAACTATGTTACTGCAATTCGCAAGCTAATTGAACTGTCCGATTTAGATAACAAGACGATGGCTTTTAGCACACAACAATCCAAGCAAGGGCTGGCTTACGAATCCAAAGTGACGGCGCAAGTTGCGGAAAAATTCCAGCAAGTACTGTTGCAAGCGGAAAAAATTCTTGGCGACAGATATATGTCGTTAGATGATTTTATCAAAACGCTAGCAACAAGCCTTGCCGCTGTAAACATTTCCGTTGTTCCAGTAAGCAACGACTGCGTTATCTTTGCAAATATGGCAAAGGCACGCAAACATGATATCAAGTTCTTGGCACTGCTCGGTGCAAACTACGGCGTTATGCCTATTGTAAAGAGCGATTGCCACTTGCTATCGGACAAAAATATTGCCGATTTATCCACTGCAAACATATTGCTAGAACCAATGATATCGGTGGAAAACAAGCGCGAACGTTTTAGTTTGTATCAGCTAATGCAGGAACCAACACACAAGTTGTACGTTTCCTACTGCTTGTCCGATGGTACAAATGCGCTGGTTAGCTCCTCTTTTGTAAACGACTTGTGCAAAGTCTTCCTTGAAGGTGGACAAAACCTTGCGCCACAAAAAACTGCCAACGAACAGGTTTATACGCAAAGGCAAGCAATCAGCAAGGTTCTTCTCAACAGCCGCCGTCAAAAGGATGGTTTGGTGGTAAAAATGAAGAACTACACTTGCCTAGCAAATCACTTTAAGGACGTTATTGCGCAGTATCAATTTGGCAAAGATGCGCAAAACTTGCACGTTGATAATGGAGCGGCGCTATACCTAAAGAACTCTCACACAAGCGCTAGTCAAATAACAGAATTTTATCGTTGCCCCTACAGCTTTTTCTTTAAGTACGGACTAAACGTAAAGCCTCGCCGAGTAAGTGAGCTTACCGCTGCCGATTGGGGTAACATTTTGCATGCCGTTTTGGAACACTACGTTGCCGAGGCAGACACTGCCGAAACAGACCAACAAACCACACAAAAGGCCAACCATTGGTTTGACCAAGAAATGAGTCAAGACTACTACCGTGGACTAAAAAACGACAGTAGGTACACCCAAACTCTTGCCGAACTGCGTGTAGAAGCAGCAAAAATGTGTGTGGTTGTAAAAAAACAACTTTCTCACTCGCAGTTTACTCCGCTCAAAACGGAAATGGAATATGGCCCTAGTGGACAACTTCCCGCTGTGGAAGTTCCCTTTGATGGTGGCAAATTCCTGCTAAAAGGTAAAATCGACCGAACGGACACCACCCCAACTCATTTTGTGGTTATTGACTACAAGAGTGGTAGCGGTGCGGCAGAATATTCGGAAAAATACTTGTACATTGGCGAAAAACTACAACTGCTAATCTACGTCAAAGCCGTACAGGATGGCTTGCCACTTAAGCCTGCAGGCTACTACTACTTTAACCTTCACAACGACTTCCAAAAGGCTAGCGAAAAGAAAAAATACAACTACAGCGGTAGAACAATTAGAGATTTAGATGTTGCCAGCCAGCTTGACGACAACCTAACTATGCCACGTGGCGAAAGCACGTTGCTCGGTGTACACAAGCTAAAAAGCGGTGCTCTTTCTACAACGTCAACGCTAACCGAAGAACAGCTTGCAAGTCAAGTTCAGTATGCGTTTGAACTAATTGCCAAGGCGGGCAATCTTATGAACAAGGGGTACGCTGCCCTTTCGCCCTACAAGGGAAAGTGCGACTACTGTGACTATCGTTCAATTTGCGGATTTGGGGATATCTTCATCCACGATGCCCGCTATGTTTCCGCGCGCATAAATGCTGGGGATATAGAGCAAATAATACAAAATATTCAAGTAACTACAAAGGGGGATAATTGCGATGAGTAACAAACCAACACCAACCCCCGAACAACAACGTGTAATAGATCAACGCGACAGCAATTTGTTGGTTTCCGCTTCGGCAGGTACAGGCAAAACAACAGTTATGATTGAGCGCCTAACCAAGCTTATTGCCGAAGGTGCCAACGTGCAGGACTTTGTTGTGGTAACCTACACCAAGCTTGCAGCTTCCGAAATGAAAAAGAAGCTTGCCGATAGCCTTTCTAAGCTAAGCGACAACGCTCACGTTTCACGCCAACTTGAACTACTGGATAACGCATCCATTTCCACAATTCACTCGTTCTGCACCGATTTGTTGCGCAACTACTTCTACGTGGTAGATATTGATCCGTCATTTGCAATATTGGATAGCATGACTCTCAAAAACCTTGCCAACGAAGCAATTGACAACGTTATCAACCAATACGTTGCGGCAAAGGACGAAATGTTTGCAAAAGTCTACAAGATTTACGCAACAAAGCGCCGTCGCGAAAACTTTATTGCTGTAGTTAACCAACTCTACGAGTTTTCACGCAACGTTGTGGACTTTCCAACTTGGTACAACGACAAAAAGCAACAAATGCTTTCCGCTGGCAAAGATAACATTGTTATTTGCACTGTTTTTGACAGCATAAAGGAACAAATGAGTTTCTTTAAGCGCCAATATTTGTCTTTCCGTAATCTTAGCGGCGAGCTGGATGGTATTTTTGACGATGTACTAGACAAAAATATATCAATTATTACAAACGTTGTTGCCGATAACCTAGACAAAACACTTTGCAATTTGGCAACAATCGAGCTGTATTCCTTGCCAGCTAAGAAACGTGGCGTTGAAGAAGATGCTGCTGTAGTTAGCCTTCGCAAAAAGGTAAAAGCTTGCAACGACAAGATAAACAAACTTTCCGAGAAATACCAACAACTTATGCGCGGACAAGGTTTTGGTGAAGTGTGGAAAGAGTTTTGCAACAGCACCCTGTACACCGATAAACTTGTAGAAGTGGTGTTGCGCTACGAGCAGGCCTTTTTCGCTCTCAAAAAGCAACGCGGCGGATTGGACTTTGGCGACCTAGAACACCTAACACTACAACTTTTGTCCGATGAGCAAGCAAAAAATGCTATTTTGCAAAGCAAAAAGTTTATCTACGTGGACGAGTATCAAGACACAAACCCCGTTCAAGAAGCTATTGTTTCGGCACTAAACACAGGCAGCAATCTGTTTATGGTTGGTGACGTAAAGCAATCAATCTACGGATTTAGAGGTTGCGAACCCAATATCTTTGTTCGCAAGTACGATTTATACAGCCAAAGTGGCCAAGGTGTCGTTGTTGAACTAAACAAAAACTTCCGCAGCAACAAAGACATTTTGTACTTTGTAAACCAAATATTCAACTATGCAATGACGTTGGATTTTGGCCACGTAGATTACAAGTCTACCGCCCAATTAACTGGCGATAACACAAACCTACTTCCAACAACGTCTGTTCAAATTGATATTTTGCAAACTGGCGAAAGTCAAGGGACGGACAAGGTAACGGAAGTTTACGATATCACGCAAAATCAACAAAAGGACCACGTTGCTCGACAAGGGGATATCATTGCCCAACGAATAAAACAATACGTTGGACTAGGCTACAAGGACAAAAACGGCAAATCGCAGGTTATTGGATACGGCGACATCGTCATCCTGATGCGAGGAATGACCGATTTTGCTCGTCAAACCTACACAATTTTACAACAAAACAACATACCTGTTGTTGCTAGCTTCAAGGATAACCCCTACGACACGCAAGAACTAAAGGAACTAATCAACCTACTTAGGGTAATAGATAACCCCTACAACGAAGTCCCACTTATTGGCCTGTGTCTAAGTTGTTTTGGCAAGCTAACGGAAAGCGAACTTGGTCAAATTCGACTTGTACAAAGTGGCGAAGTTAACTTCTACGATCGAATCAAATATTACCTAGAAAATACAACTAATACACAAATAAGCAACAAGTTAAAAGATTTAATGTCTTTAGTTGCACGTTTACGTTTTTACTCTCGCAGTGCAAGCGTGAGCGAAATTGTGCTAAAAGTGCTACAAGAAAC
>JAFTHP010000012.1 GCA_017457305.1 Clostridia bacterium
ACTCACTCGTTATTGGAGCGAAGCCGAACAATAACGGTATTTCCACGGGCGTGTACCGGGGAAATACACTAACTTGGGGACGCTGGGGCTGTTATCCCCAGCTCTGTCAGGATAAAAAGGTTCCGTGCAGGAACCTTCCTTGGAAGTCCGCCCAACTTGGACACAAGCGAGAGCAATCTTGCATTGTGATTTGTACAAAAAAAATACTGCTACATTGATTTGTAGCAGTATTATTAGTTACTTGTTATACGTACACAACTCAACAATGCAAGTTGCGCCAGCAAAGCTGGTTTGGTAGGGGTGTTATCTATCTCAATGATTGTATAATTTTAGTTGGTTAGATAATACAACTACTAATCAGGCTGTGCCTGCGCCAAGTTGCGTGTGGGCGGAACTGAACTAACTAACCTATAAAAATGTCTTCCACCCAGTAGCCTTGTTGCTTTTCGCCAATGGGGTTGGTGAACTGTCCAAATCCACTGCGTTTGCCGTCCATCCATTGACCGCTGTAAACGGAGCCATCGGCATACAAACGTACGCCCATGCCGCAAAAGTTGTCGTTGTAGAACTCGCCTGTGTAGGTTTCCTTTTCGTTTAGGCGAAGGGTGCCTTGACCATACCTTTTGCCATCGCGCCAGTTGCCCTTGTAGGTGGTGCCGTCGGCATAGTGACAGGTGCCAAAGCCGTGCCAACGACCATCTTTCCAACCGCCTTGGTACAGGTTGCCTCCCAGATAGTGACAGGTGCCTTGACCGCATATTGCATCAAAGGCAAATTCGCCACGATACACTTCCCCATTTTGGTACTGAAGGGTGCCGTTGCCGTGACGCTTGCCATCGACAAATTCGCCAACGTAGGCATCGCCATTGGTGTAGCGGAATGTGCCCATGCCACAAGGTTGACCATTTTGCCAATCGCCTTGGTAGCTTTCGCCATTGGGGTACACCATTTCGCCAGCGCCGTGAGCCTTGCCCATGCGGAAATTGCCTGTGTACCGACCGCCATCTGCGTAGGTCAAAATGCCGTGACCGTGATAAACGTCGTCTTCGAACCTGCCATCGTATACAGCACCATCGTTGAAGCGCAAAACACCCAGTCCGTGCTTGTAACCGTCCTGAGTTTGACCTGTGTATGTGGCATCTGAATACTCTATTGTGCGAATCATATTTGCGACCTTTTGTGATTAAAGTGAAATTTTAGTGTGATTACAAAAATAGTAAAATATTACTATGCAATTGAGTGGTAAAAGTTGATAAAGTTAGGTATCGGTCAAGCTTTGGTGAAACTCCTTCCACCGCAAGCGGGCCCCCTCCCTCTGAGATGGAGGCTTTGTGGAGCAAGCTTAACGAAAGTCGAACCGTTACCTATCTTGCAGTAAAGCGTTCGTGAGCTATGCGTTTGACAATTGGCAAAAAACAATTAAAGAACATCAAAAACTCGTTTATGTAACAACCGTAAAATCCTTCGGTATGCGGTTCTTCAAATACATATCTCCATTCTATAAAAGCGTTCGAAATGTCATTTAAAAAGAAATCAAAATTATAAACGGGATGTTTAGTAAAATTCGTATCGAATTCACTCTTTAGTTGCAACTGTGTTTCTATGTCAAGCTGTTCGAATAAATCCTTTAACTTATGTCCCCAAGGTTGCTTTAACATGCTTTTAAAGTACAATTCGCAAGAAAACGCGGCATTTACAATTGCAGGAATGCTTACAATATCAGCACATATACGATTGAACTCGTCTTTTCTCGGATTTTCACCTTTGGAACAACGCTTGAATGCTTCTGCAAAATCATCAGCTTGCTGCAAAATATCTCTAGTGTCCATCATATAAAATTGTTTCATCTAACAATAAGATCGTGCTTTGTTACCTTTTTAATTTATCGAATAAACCGCTTCAACCCACATTTTTACAACTTCCGTGGTATAATGCGATTTATTGCCGGCATGCATTATGCTGTTTCTTGCCATTCTAAGCTTGTGTAAAAGTTTACAATTAAACTCATCAATTATGCCAATAGTCAATGCCTTGTCAATCATTTCTGCGAGGTCAACGCCTTGCTCTGCAATATGAACTTTCAACCTTCTTTCCATTTGAATTGTAGCATTAACAATGACATATTGCAACTGATTAGACTCAATCTTTTCGAACAGTTGTTGCTTTGTGACGGACTCGTTAACTTCTATATCACTATTATTTACATTCGATTGTTTGTTGAAAATAAGAACATTCTGTTTCAAAATATTGGTCATCGCAATATTTGCATCGATAATAGCACCAGCAGAGAGAAGAACATCTTGTATATCGTATCTCTTAGGATATTTTTCCAAAATTATCTTAAGTCCTACGTTCAACTTTTCAACATTGTGATTAACATTAACGGCATAAATGTAAAAACGCACATCCTGAGCACCATTTCTTGATAATAATTCAGGATCAAGTTTAACACGCTCAGTCTCGTCGAGTAAAACAAATGCTTCATAATCATCTGCAATTACTACATCCTCCAAAGAAAGTGTATTCTCGCTTGCTAATTTACAACGACGTTCGTGTTCTGAGATAGATGTATTGTTTTTGATTGAGAGGATGCGTTTTTCTCTTTTTGCTCTTTCAAACAATTCCTTCAACTCGGTTTCACTTGGAACAAAAGGAGCAAAATCGCATTTTGTGAGTTCTTTTGAAAGCATCTTATTATATTCAATAAATTTTGATGCATACTTTTCATCCAAGTAGGAAATGGCAAGGTGAATGATTTTTGGAGATATAGTAATTACTTTGCCTTTCACGGTTGTATATCCATAACTATCGCTATCAGTTCTAATTAAATACGATGAGGATGTAATGGAATATTTTACACGAGCACCTTCTCCACGTCTATCCAAACCATTGAAAAGCTGTATGGTTTTTAAACTATCCTCTGCAATCGATTGCAAATATTTATTTAACAAATCATATCTCTTTGAACGGTACAGTTGTTCAATTATATCTTGTTCCATAAAATAGAACTGTCCTTCTATTCTTCCATAATCGGCAACTGATGAACCGTAATTTATTTTCTTTGAGTCAAAAGGAATATATGTACAAATGTAATCAATTACATTTTCGGGCACATTTTCATCAGTAAAAATAGTTTCTATTGTTTTTTTGCTGATTAAATATGCAGTACTCTCTTCGTAGGTTTGTGAATGTATGATATTAGATCTGTTGTTTATAATCTTGTCGCTAACAGCGAAAGACCTGAAATTGATCTTTTCCAAAAAATCAACAGAACCGGCTAAACAAGCAAATCGGACCAATATATCAAAATAATCAAGAGTAGCATAAAGCACAGAGGTAAGATGAGTTCTTGCATAACTGGATTTTGTACGGATACCCGCTTTTACACAAGCATTGAATATTTTGAAACTATTATGCTTTATAATAGCAAGTATTGGCGTATCCGTACCAGTATTCTGATGTATAGGGAAATCATTAAAATAGGTTTCTTTTTCATAACCGTACTTTAAATAATTATCAACATCATCACGCTCAATCAAATAAAACATTCGCTTCGTAGCATCCATATCATCAAGGCTAATTGAAACATCTTTTTTGCCTGTCATAAGATAATCGATACTAACATCAAAAATAGAAGCTAATACGGGAAGTTGAGTGATTTCGGGGAAACCGCCTTCACTTTCCCACTTGCTAACAGCTTTGTCGCTTACATTAAGCCTTTCAGCTAATTCGACTTGAGTCCAACCTTTAGATTTTCTAAGTTCTGCGATTGTTTTTCCTATACTGTGTGCCATAGTACACCTCCTGCGTTTTTTACAACTAAAGTATAACATAATGACGAAAAAAGTAAACCTACTTATCGTTAAGCGTGTTTTTTTGATTATAAAAGCTTTGGCAATCAAGCTCTACGATTAGTAGAATTATATCACAACATACGTTTTTTGTCAATATATGCATTTTGATAGGTATATTTATGGTGTTTTTTTATTTTAAAAAACAACTATGGAGCATCAAGGATTTTGCTCCGGTGGAGCAATATACCTGCACTCGCTGCTGGAAAGCGAGCTTTCCGACAGCTTCGCTTGGTATGCGAACCTTATCCTTGGCAAAGCCAAAGAGCAAGGGTGAGTCAATCTTGATGCTCCACCACAGAAACAAAAAAGGCACCCGAATGGGTGCCGTTTCTGTGGTGGAGCAAAGAAAATAATCAATCAGATATTTCGAGATAGAACTGGCTACCTAGATTTCTCCATTCCGCTATGCTACAGTCGAAATGACAGTTGTCTGTTACCACACCGAAAGTTGCGCCAGCAAAGCTGGTTTGGTAGGGGTGTTATCTATCTCAATGATTGCATAATTTTAGTTGATTAGATAATACGAACTACTAATCAGGCTATGCCTGCGCCAAGTTGCGTGTGGTCGGAGTCATCCTACGTAATTATCTTCTTCCCACTCGCCATCAAGGGTTCTACCCTCGGCAGAAGTAAATTGACCGTAGCCGTGGCGCTTGTCGTCCTTCCATTGACCTACGTAGCGGTCGCCATTGGAGTAAACACGCAAGCCGTAGCCGTTGAAGTTATCTTCGCTGAAATATCCGTGGTAGTAAGCACCGCTTGCCCAGGTGTACTTGCCCAAACCGCTGAACTGGTCTTGGTGGAAGTTTCCTTCGTAGCGGTCACCGCCGGCAAACACTTTCATGCCGTGGCCTTCGAACATATCTTCCACAAGTGTGCCTTGGTAGTAGTTACCGCTGGGCCAGGTATATTTGCCTTGACCGTGCTTTTTGTCGTAGGCCCACTCGCCTTCGTAGCGAGCACCACTTTTGAAAATACGCACACCATAGCCGTGAAATTGTCCGTCCACAAAGTTGCCTTCGTAGTAGCCACCATCTGGCCAGGTGTACTTGCCCTTGCCGGAGAGTTTGTCGTTTTGCCAGTTGCCTTCCATGCGAGCACCGCTGGGGAAAACCTTTATACCTTGACCGCAAAATTGGTCGTCCACAAGCATACCTTCGAAGTAGGAGCCATCCGTCCAAGTGTAACGACCGTAGCCGTTCTTTTTGTCGTGTGCCCAAGTGCCTTCAAAACGATCGCCGTTGGCATACACACGCAGTCCGTGTCCGTTGAAATCCCCATTGGCAAAATCGCCCTGATAGTAGCCACCGCTTGGCCAAGTGTACTTGCCCTTGCCGTGCATTTTGTCGTTGAAATATTCCCCTTCGTAAATGATGCCATCGGTATAGCGCATGATTCCACGACCATGACGTTTGCCGTTGACAACGTCGCCATTGTATTGACCGTTAGCGTAGTTGATTATTCCCATATTGAACACTCCCAATTTTTAGAGATTTTGTGATAATAGATAGAAAAAAATACGCCGTGAAAGGCGTAGTGACATTTTTGCGCAAGAAAAATGAGCCTTCACAAAATGACCGCTTTTGTTGAGCATTTTGTCAAAGTTGACAGTTCTTGGCAATCAAAACTCCCCAAAGGCACACCAAACGATGCACCTTTGGGTGATGATTGTGTATTTTTAATTTGTGTGCACAGCACCGCTATTGCGTACAGCGCCAAGTTGCGAGTGGCCGAAAAGGCTATTGAGCAATAGATGGTTGATTAGCGTAAGCGATTTTGCTAAGCAAACTTTATACCGCCACTAGCTGTCCTAACTCACTCGTTATTGGAGCGAAGCCGAACAATAACGGTATTTCCACGGGCGTGTACCGAACCACTTATTCAACGAAGGGGCGCTGGGCGCGACGCGTTAAACCAACAACCCAGTGAGTTGTTGGTAGCCAAAGCGGGGAGCAATGCTATGCTTGCGACCTGGGGGCTGAAAGCCTGTTACCCCCAGCTATGTCAGGATAGAAAGGTTCCGTGCAGGAACCTTCCATATAAGTCCGACCAACTTGGACACAAGCGAGAGCAATCTTGCGACGTTCTTCCGCAAGTTGCGTAGAGCGCCAAGTTGCGTTTGGTCGGAATCATCTGCCTATATATTTATCGTCCTTAAAGCGGCCCTTTTCTACACGACCGTCAGCATGGTACAAAACGCCTCTGCCGTTGAAGTCGCCGTTTACAAATTGACCAACGTAATATGTGCCGTTATCGTAGTGATATTCGCCCTTGCCGTTAGGTTTGCCGTTTCTGTATTGACCTTCGTAGTAAGCACCACTTGGATATGTCAAACGTCCCTTTACGCGTTCGTCGTTTTTGTAGATACCTTCGAAAACGTTGCCGTTAGCAAACAAGTACTTGCCCTTGCCGTGCTTAACGCCCTTGCGGAAGTTACCTTCAAAACGGTCGCCATCTGGCCATGTGAGAACGCCGAAACCGTGTCTAGCACCGCCTCTCCAGTTGCCTTCGTAAGCGTGACCATCTTTGTAGATCATCAAGCCCTTACCGATGCATTTGCCAAGAAGCATTCCGCCCCAGTATCTGCTACCATCGTGGAAAGTCTTTGTTGGACGCTTTGCTGGTGCTTGTGGAACTGTGGAAGGACGTGTAGAACTGCTGCTGCTTGCTGCTGGAGCACTTGCAGCTGGTGCGCTTGGTGCGGAACCGCCTGCTGGTCCTACGTATTCGTCATTTTCGAACATACCAACTTCTTCACTGCCGTCAGTGTAAACTCTTCTGCCCAAACCGCAGAATTTACCGTCGCGCATTTGACCTTCGTAGTAGCCACCGCTTGGCCATTGGTAACGACCGTAACCTTGCATCTTGTCGTTTGCCCAGTCACCATCGTAGTATGTGCCATCGTCGTAGGTCATTCTGCCCTTGCCAGAACGTTCGTCATTGTGCCAGTTACCAACGTAAACAGCACCGTTTGTGTAAGTCTTTGTGCCGTAGCCTTCAAAGTTGCCTTCTACAAAGCTACCTTGGTAGTAGTTACCTGCTGCCCAAGTGTAACGACCTTGACCGTGCATTTTGTCGTTGAAATATTCGCCGTCGTATCTGTCGCCGCTATCCCAAACCATTGAACCACGACCATTACGTTTTCCGCCTACAACGTCGCCAGTGTACTTACCATTTGAATAGTTGATTGTTTCACTCATAGTTGTTCTCCTTGTATATTGATAAAAAAATTAAGGTCAAAAAAGTGGGTAAACCCCCGCATAATATATAGGATATATTATACACCATAGTATTATAACATAAAAAAACGCTAACTTCAATAGCATAAAGGCATTTTGTTGCCACAAATTACGATTTTTTTTGCACAAAACAAAAAAATGCGTGTTCTCCGTTAAGGATAACACGCAATGAATTGCAACCTTGCGGTTGCGTGAATTGAAAGCTGTGCTTTCGTGAATTGCCTGCGGCATGAATTGTGCCTTGCGGCACATTGGTTGCAATTCAATTCATGGAGCGAAGCGAGAATTCATGGCGAAGCCAATTCATGATGCGTCAGCATCAATTAATCAATAAAGCAAACAACCCCTATCAATATATAGTTCATAAATGCAAAAAAAATAATACTGCCACAAGATAATGTAGCAGTATTATTAATTATTTAAGATTATCAAAATATAAGCTATCCAAATCAAGCCCATAAGTGAGCGGAAAGGCTATTGAGCAATAGATTGTTAACCAACAAAGGTGCCGTAATGCCAAATACCAGAATTTACTGAGCCAGCTTGTGTGGTTAAAGTGCCTTGACCGTGCATTTTGTGGCTCTTCCAATAACCTTGGTAGATGCCGTACTTGTCGATAAAAGTGCCAAATCCATTGCGCATATCTTGATGAAACTGACCAATATAAACGTCATTGTTGGACCACACACGCACACCTTGACCGCAAAACCTACCTTGACAAAATTCGCCTTGGTAGAAACCGCCTGTGGAAAATACGTACAAGCCTTGACCATTCATTTTGTTGTTGTTCCAAGTGCCAATATAGATAGCACCGTCAGATTTGATGAGCACACCTTTGCCACAGCGCACACCATTGCACCAATGACCTTGGTAGATGTCACCATTTGCCCATACCATTGTGCCACAACCACAAAAAGTGCCACTATCAAAGAATCCTTGATAGCAATACTCCCCATTGATAGTCAGCGTGCCAAATCCGTGATGTTGATTGTTGCACCAACCACCAACGTAGACGCTTCCATCACAGTATTCCATCGTTCCCTGTCCGCATAGCTTGCCACAAGCGAACTGTCCGTTGTAGCAGGAGCCGTTGGAAAAAGTGAGTTTTCCTTGGCCATGGTATTTGCCGTTTAATATTTGTCCTACATAACAATCGCAATAAAAAGTGTCAGTCATAGTTTTCCCTCCTGTTAAAAAATGTATCTATAGAAAAACTATTTTGTTGCGATTAAGCTTTGAATGTAGAAAAAATCGCTGGATAACACTAACTAGAAAACACGCCACGCGTGCAAAAACCAACCAGATGTTGCGAAATAGCCCAAAGTAGGCTGGGGAGCAAGAAATGGTTGGTTAGCGTAAGCGTTTTGGATAGTAGAACACAAGCAAGCGCTGTGTTCTTGTGAGGGAGCATACTGGAGGTATGTGACCGAGCAAAACGCAGATGATTGCGTAGTGTTATGCAGCCAAAAACCAACCAGAGCTTGCGACACAGCCTACAAAATTATCCAATATAGTTGTCGTCACTCCAGAAGCCTGTCTTAACTTGTCCATCTGGGCTAGTTAGGCGACCTTGACCGTTACGTTTGTCATCACGCCAAATACCTTCCCACATGTAACCATCCTTGTAACGACGGATTCCGTATCCGCAGAATTGATCGTCTACAAATTCGCCTTGGTAGTATGCACCACTTGCCCAAGTGTAGCGACCTTGTCCGTTGTACTTGTCATCGCGCCATTGACCTTCGTAACGGTCACCGCTAGCAAATACCTTCATACCAAATCCGCAGAACTTGCCATCTACAAGTTGACCTTGGTAGTAGTTACCGCCAGCCCATGTGTAGCGACCTTGACCGTGCATCTTGTCGTTTTCAAATTGACCAACGTATTGTGCACCGCCAGCGTATGTCATTGTGCCTTGACCGTGACGTTTTCCGTTGAGAGTTTCGCCAACGTATGTTGCACCGTTTGTGTAGTTGATTGTTTTGTGAACTAGTCCGCCAGTTGGAGCGCCGTAGCTTGGTTGACCATAGCTTGGTTGACCAAATCCGCCACCGAAAGCGTTGTTAGCTTGGTTTCCGTAGTTGTTGAAGCCACCGCTTGGAGCGCCGTAGCTTGGTTGAGAGTAGGATTGTCCTGGAGCTGGTCCAACGTATTCGTCGTTTTCGAACATACCTTCTTCTACTGTACCATCGGTGTAAACCTTCTTACCACGACCGCAGAACTTTCCGTTTTGCATTTGACCTTCGTAGTAGCTTCCGCTTGGCCATTGGTAACGACCAAAACCGTGCATTTCGTCAGCGAGCCAGTCGCCATCGTAGAATGTGCCATCGTCAAATGTCATTCTGCCCTTGCCAGAGCGTTCGTCGTTGTGCCAGTTACCAACGTATTTTGCACCGTTTGTGTAGGTTTTTGTTCCTTGACCTTCAAAGTTACCTTCTACAAAGTTACCTTCGTAGTAGTTACCTGCTGCCCAAGTGTAACGTCCCCAACCGTGCATCTTGTCGTTGTAGTATTGACCTTCGTAGCGGTCGCCACTATCCCAAACCATGGTACCACGACCATTGCGCTTGCCATTTACAACGTCACCGCTGTATCTGCCGTTTGTGTACTTGATTGTATCGTACATAATGTTCTCCTCCACCCCTTTTCGGGTTAATAAATTTAGAAATAAAAATAATTATTTGACCACACTTGATAGCACCCACACCACCAAGCCTGGAACGTTTGTTAGTTTAAGTTATCTACCAAGGTTTTGTTAGAAGCAAGTTGCCAAGTAGATCGTAGTAGGATATGCCGTCTTCTTGCAAAATGACGTAGCTGGCGGTGTTATCCCGTGGCAATGCTACCGAGCCAACGGATATGGTAGTTAGTCCGTTTGCCTTGCTGTACCCTGCAATGTGGGTGTGACCGTGAACAAGCACGTCACCGCTACGCAAAACTGGTGGAACACGCCATTTGTTGTACAGGTCGCCGTGGGTAAAAAACAACGTTCTGCCAAAGTGATGCATAATTGCGTTGTCTTCTATCGGTGTTGGCAAAAGCACGCTGTCGGTGTAGCGATCGTTGTTGCCACGCACCAAGTACAGTGTGGCATCAATTTGAGCAAAATATTCGGCAATAGTTTGTCTGCTACCAGCCGACCAACCGCCAAAAAGGTCGCCACAAAAGACCACCTTGTTGGGATTGTGCTGTTTTATTTGACCTACCACCGCTTGCATGGCATCTGTGTGGCCGTGTAAGTCGGAAAAAACAAAGATTTTCATAAGATTATAAGTATAGACATAATAATTATACAATCATTATTTTGATAAGTCAATAAGTTGCCGAAAAAATATAATATAAATTAGCTCTTCTTAAACACAAAAAGGTATTCATGCGCAAGTAGAAGAAAATTGTATTTTACACTATTGGTTTTCCAAAAACCTGTTGCTTTACAATTGTGTTGTTCTTTAATTATTATCTCTTTTGTCTTAAAACCTGCTAATTCAAAAATACGCATTGTGTCAAATGCAAGCGGTTGAACCATGCCGTGCTTGCGAGTATCGCCCATTAATACTGCACAGTACTTGCCTTTTTTCAAAACTCTGAAGCTTTCTTCGGCAACCTTGCCAATTTCCATTAAAAATGGTTTGATAGATAGATGAGACAAATCACCATCAATACCATCGCTATATTGGATAATATTTGCATAGGGTGGATGAGTGCAAATAAGGTCAATGCTTTCATCAGGCAAGGGCAATCTACGAGCATCGCCAAGATGGATAGAAATAGCCGCATTTGAGTCAAACTCAAAATTACACTTCCTTTTAGAAAGCTCTACTGCATTGGGGTTGATGTCTATGCCAATAAAGTTTCTACTTGTTAGCTTTGCTTCAACCGCAGTTGTACCTCCACCCACAAATTGATCTAAAACAGTATCCCCCTCGGTTGAGTAGCGCAAAATAACATTTCGTGGAATATAAGGCGACCAGTTGCCGCGATATTTAGCATCATGCGTTGCCCATTTGCCACGATTTGGAAAAGACCAAACTGTATTGGTTTCAAGTTCAAAATTTTCTGGTTGTAAAGATATTTGTTTTGCCATATTATTTTGTAAAAAGTTCTTCAATTATACCGTTTTCTAAGTCTGCAATACAGTAGATATGATCCATCACATCAAATGCTTCTTCAAGATTAAAACGTGCTGACAACCAACCATGTCCATCTGTAAACCAAACAAATTCAAAACCCTGTATATCTTTAGATTCTAACGCAATGGTTTTGTAGCTTCTTGATGTTTCGTTCAACTTGGAGCCACCGGAAGCATAAAAGTTTGTTTCGATTCCGTAAATAGTAGATCCTTTCTTTACAATGAAGTCGAAACGCTTTTCTGCTTTTCCTTGATTTGTGATACTAGAAAGATCAATAGCATATCTTCTTTCAAGGTCGGAAATTCGTACTTCTTTGAAATAGTCCACATCTTTCACAAGCCCTGCCTTTTGTAGATATGATTCAACAAGATTTTCCATCAAATGACCGCCACGATTTTTGCGACCGTTACTATCCAAGCCAACTTCGACACCAGTAACATAATCTACAAGATTGTTAATAATGCGTTCGGAAATCAAAGTAAATAGCCCAGTTTTACGCATGAACATTTTGTATTCTTCAATGGAATAATTCATATTCTTGAAGTTGAAAAGGTATTCTCCATCCCCATCTATTGTGTAAATTTCGCGACTTCTTACAGCCAGTAATGTGGGGATGCATTTAAGGATTTGTGGGTAATTTGCAAGCAATTTTTCAAAATCAGACTCAATATTTTTTGAACCGATAAGAGAGTTTAGTATATTGAGTTCTACTTTTATGCTGTCAACATTGGAGTAAACCTTGTCAAAATCAACATAGTAAGCATAATCGCAAATGCTATTTCTAAACGTTTTCAACCATTCGTTAAAATTTCTTTTCATTAGTACACTCCCTAATTGCAAATAAGCAATTCTTTTATCTTTCCGCGACTGTCGCCTTTGCTGTTTATAGCTCTAATTGCCTCAACCTTTGTTATTGTGTAAGACTTGTAGAGGTCCTCAAAGAAAGTATCGTTTGGATCGATGTTTTGAGGATCGGAGTTGCTCAACATGATTTTCGCTCCGCAAAGGTTGATTTCATCAATAAATTTTGCAAGACGTATTTGTTCGTTATCGTCAAAACAATCCACGTTGTATGCTGTAAACCCTGCTGTTGATGAAATTGGTCTGTATGGTGGATCTAGATAAACAAATGTATCCTTGTCGATAAAATCTTTGGAAAGGGTGTAATCGCCACAAACAATTTCAACATTTTGTAATGCATCCGAAACGTTGCGCAGGTTATTTTCGTCACAAATAGTAGGATTTTTGTATGCCCCCATTGGCACGTTGAATTGTCCTTTTTTATTTACGCGATAAAGACCATTGAAGCAAGTTTTGTTCAAAAAGATAAACAATGCTGCTTTTTCAACTGCGGTTTCATCTGTGATTTGTAGGGAATTAAATCTATCTCTTGCTGTGTAGTAATAGTACTTGCGGCCATTTTCATCCATTGGCAAAAATGCAAGTTGCATGGTAGTGAGCATATCCACCAAGTCTTCAACATTGTACTTTACTACATTGTAAGCATTGATGAGCTCAGCGTTTGTATCACTGATATAAAGTTCTTCAAAGTCGTACTTAGAAAGAACACTAAACAGCAATGCTCCACCACCCACAAATGGCTCGGCATATTTTGTCAAAACTTTTTGGCCATCAACAGGAATAAATTTTTCTAGTTGGTCCAAAAGCTGGCCTTTTCCGCCAACCCACTTGACAAATGGTTTGAGTTCAATAACCTTGTCTTTTTCGTATCTGATGGTGCGTTTATCTATTGGTTTTTCAGCTGTACTTGGAATAATCCACATATTGCCAACCATCATTGCGCCCTTGATGCGTTCTTCTGAGCATAAGATTGCAACTCTCCTTTGAGATATGTTCCATTTTTGAGCAGCTTCTTTTGCTGACATATAACTAAGCATAAAAATCACCTCAATTATGATAATTATATTATATTCTAAATCGCGAATAATAGCAAGGGCTTTTCTTGTTAATTATAAAGAAATTTCTATATATTCTACACTACTATCAAACAAAAGTATTTATGCTTTGTATTAGCACTCTTTACACTGTTAAAAGATGCAACAAAAAAGCCCAACTCAAAAAGCATTTCAAGTTAGGCTATATTTGTCAAAGATAGAACTTAGTGAGGATTTTGTATCGCTTTAGTCTGTCTGACAAACTAAACTTTTAGCGTTATCCCACTAGGCTGTGGTAAAGGGCAAGGTATTTGCCAGCGGATTCCTTCCAAGAGTAGTCTTGGCGCATGCCGCGGCGTTGAATTTCGCGGAAGATGGTTTTGCGGCTGTAATAGAAATTGAGCGCGCGGTTAACAGTGTAGGCAAAATCGTGCGCGTTGGTTTCGGCAAAGCTGAAGCCGTTGCCTTCGCCAGTGATTTCGTTATAGCTGAGAATTGTATCCTTTAAGCCACCAGTTTCTCTAACGATAGGCACTGCGCCGTACTTAAGACCAATAAGTTGAGTAAGTCCGCAAGGTTCGTACACGCTTGGAACAAGCACAAAGTCGGCAGCGGCGTAGATTTTGTGTGCTAGCACGTTGTCGAAGTAGATATTTGCAGAAACCTTGTCTAGATAGCGCTCTGCAAAGGACTTGAACATTGCTTCGTAGTGCTTTTCGCCTGTGCCAAGCACCACCAACTGAACGTCACGTTGCAAAATTTCGCCAAGGCTATCGGCAACAAGTTCCAGACCTTTTTGGTCCACAAAACGGCTGATTAGCGCAAGCATTGCGGTGTTTTCCCTAACGGGAAGCCCCAGTTGTTGTTGAAGTGCAACCTTGTTTTCGCGCTTGCCTGCAATCATCTTGGAGATGCCGTACTTTTTGGCAATCAAATTGTCCTTTAGTGGATTGTACAAGCCGTAGTCCACACCGTTCAAGATACCGCGCACCTTGTAGTGGTAGCGAGCAATTACGTCCTGCAAGCCTTCGCCAAAACGTGGCGTTTCAATTTCGTGACTGTAGGTGTCGGAAACGGTGGTAACTGCATCGGAAAATACAATTGCACCCTTCATCAAATTTACCCAGCCGTTGTGAAGCATACGGCTTTCGTCAAAGTACCAATCGGGCAAACCAGTAAAGTCTTGACAAACGTCCTTGCCCATAAAGCCTTGGTACTTTAAGTTGTGGATTGTGTACACTACCCTAGTATCCAACAAGAACTTGTTGTAGCCGTAAAATGCGTGGCGCAACACAGGGATAAGGGCTGTGGACCAGTCGTTTACGTGCAAGATATCCGCCTTGATACCCAACCAGCAAACCAAATCCAAGCTTGCCTTGCAGAAAAAAGCAAAACGTTCGTTATCTGCAAAACAGTACATTGGACCAGTAAAGTAGAATTCGTTATCCAAGAACAAATAGGTAACGTTGTTGGCCTTGTACTGCATTACGCCAACGTACTGATGGCGCCAGCTAACGTCGGTGTAGAAGTAGCCAATGTACTCCATTTGATCCTTGTATTGTTGTTTGATGATGTCCGTGTAGTATGGCATTACAACGTACACGTTATCAGTTTTTGCAATGGCCTTGGGAAGGGCACCTAGCACGTCGCCCAAGCCACCACTTTTGGCAAAAGGTTCAACTTCAGCAGAAAAATAGAAAATATTCATAAATCCTCCGGCCACACGCAACTTGGCGCTCTACGCAACTTTTGGTGTGGCATGATTATTAAAGTAATTTGTCATCTCGAGCGTAGTCGAGAGATCTAGGAAGCCAATTACCTACAGCCACACCTGCAAGATTGCTCTCGCTTATCTCCAAGTTGGCCGGACTTCCATGGAAGGCGCACGCTGTGTCGCCTTGTTTAGTTTGACTTAGCTGGGGAGTAGCAGCCCCCAGCAACCCCCTGTTTTGTGAAAAAGTCCGGTACACGCCCGTACTTTTTCCGTTATTCTCACCGTTCGTTCGAATTACGAGTGAGTTTGTACATCTTGTGGCGGTATGTGGTTTGCTAATATCATATTTGATTTGTGTCAATACTACCCCGCACCTCCCGCCCCCTAT
>JAFTHP010000013.1 GCA_017457305.1 Clostridia bacterium
CAACAATTACTTATATTATAATGATACCATAAACTGCAACTTTTTGCAAGGAGTAGGGATTTTTATAAATTACTTTTGATGCTACTAATTTAATGTTTGATATATTAGTCAACAAATCCCCACGCAAATAACAAATCAAGCTGCGACACACATAGCCAGCAATAATACAAACGACACCACTCATGAATTAGCAAATAATAACACAAACGTCGCTACACAAGTAGCAATGGGCATAAATGCAACAAAAAAAACTCCAACTCTATTGAGCTGGAGTTTTTGTTTTTGTGTTGTTAGTTAGCTATTGATTAACCAAGAATCTTGGAAACAACGCCGGAACCTACAGTGTGGCCACCTTCACGGATAGCAAAGCGAAGACCTTCTTCCATAGCGATTGGAGTGATAAGGCTAACTGTGATGTGTGTGTGGTCACCAGGCATAACCATTTCTACACCTGGGTCAAGTTCGATAGAACCTGTAACGTCAGTTGTGCGGAAGTAGAATTGAGGACGGTATCCCTTGAAGAATGGGCTGTGACGTCCACCTTCTTCCTTAGTAAGAACGTATACTTGACCTTCGAAGTCCTTGTGAGGAGTAACTGTCTTAGGTTTAGCGATAACTTGTCCACGTTCGATTTCTTTACGGTCTACACCACGAAGAAGAAGACCAACGTTGTCGCCTGCATATGCTTCGTCCAAAAGTTTACGGAACATTTCTACGCCTGTAACTACGGAGTTCTTGATTTCTTCACGAATACCAACGATTTCTACTGGATCGGAAGGACGGATAACACCACGTTCTACTCTACCTGTAGCAACTGTACCACGACCTGTGATTGTGAATACGTCTTCTACTGGCATCAAGAAAGGTTTGTCTGTTTCACGAGCTGGAGTTGGGATGTAGTTGTCAACTTCGTTCATCAAGTTGATGATTGGTTGGTAAACTGGGCTGTTGATATCTGTGTTGCCTGCAGCGTAAGCATCAAGTGCCATCTTAGCAGAACCCTTAACGATAGGAAGATCGTCGCCAGGGAATTCGTACTTGGAAAGAAGTTCACGAACTTCCATTTCTACAAGTTCAAGCAATTCTTCGTCGTCAACAAGGTCTGTCTTGTTCATGAATACAACGATGTATGGAACACCTACTTGGCGAGCAAGAAGGATGTGTTCGCGAGTTTGAGGCATTGGACCGTCAGCGGCAGAAACTACGAGGATAGCGCCGTCCATTTGTGCAGCACCAGTGCTCATGTTTTTAACATAGTCAGCGTGGCCAGGGCAGTCTACGTGTGCGTAGTGACGAGATTCTGTTTCGTATTCTACGTGCGCTGTGTTAATTGTGATACCACGAGCTCTTTCTTCTGGAGCCTTGTCGATTTGGTCATAAGCCATGATTTCAGCCTTACCTTGAAGAGACATAACCATTGTGATAGCTGCTGTCAAAGTTGTCTTACCGTGGTCTACGTGTCCAATGGTACCAATGTTAACGTGTGGTTTACTTCTGTCAAATTTAGCTTTTGCCATTGTAATAATTCCTCCTGATTTGAATTATCAAAATTTTTTATTTTAATGATTTAATTATATATTATTTTTTGTTTTTGGTCTACACTTTTAATGTAGATTTTTGTACAATTTGTTATCTTGTGCCCGATTCCTTAGTAATCTTGTCCCTTACGGACTTTGGAACTTCGGCAAAATGGTCAAATTGCATACTGTAGTTACCTCTGCCTTGTGTACGGCTACGCAAGTCTGTTGCATAACCGAACATTTCTGCCAAAGGAATGAACGCATTTACCACTTGAACTCCGTTGCGAAGTTCGATACCAGATACACTACCACGGCGGCTGGATACGTTACCCATAACGTCGCCAAGATATTCTTCTGGAAGAGTGATTTCCACCTTCATCATAGGTTCAAGCAAAACAAGGTCTGCTTTTACCGCTGCGTTCTTGAAAGCTAGTGAGCCGGCAATCTTAAATGCCATTTCGGAGCTATCTACTGGGTGGAAGCTACCGTCGTATACGGTAACTTTGAAGTCTACCACTTCGTAACCTGCCAAAGGACCTGTCTTGGCTGCTTCGATGATACCATTGTTGATAGGTTGGATGTATTCCTTTGGAATGCTTCCGCCAACTGTTTCATCAACAAATTCGTAACCTTTGCCAGCTTCCAATGGTTCAAGTCTAATTTTGCAGTGACCATATTGTCCCTTACCACCAGATTGACGAACATACTTACCTTCTGCTTCCACAGTTCTACGAATTGTTTCGCGATAGGATACTTGTGGTTGGCCAACGTTTGCTTCTACCTTGAACTCACGCAACAATCTGTCAACAATGATTTCTAGGTGCAACTCGCCCATACCAGCAATGATTGTTTGTCCGGTTTCTTTATCGGTGTAAGTTTTGAAAGTGGGATCTTCTTCGGCAAGCTTGATAAGTGCCAATGTCATCTTTTCTTGGCCTGCCTTAGTTTTTGGCTCAATAGCAACCTTGATAACAGGTTCTGGGAACACCATGCTATCCAAAACAATAGGATCTTTTTCAAAGCAAAGTGTATCGCCTGTTGTTGTTTCCTTGAGACCAACAAGTGCAACGATTTCGCCTGCGTATGTTTCTTCAATTTCTTCACGTTGGTTAGAGTGCATTTGCAACACTTTTGTGATGCGTTCGCGCTTGCCCTTGGTGGAATTGTACACATAGCTACCTGCTTGCAATGTTCCGCTGTAAACGCGGCAGTAAGCAAGTTTTCCTACAAATGGGTCGGCTACGATCTTGAAAGCCAATCCGCAGAAAGGTTCGTTGTCGTCTGTGTGACGTTCGATTTCTACGTTTTCGTCATGAACATCAAAACCAACAACGTGGTCAATGTCCACTGGACTTGGTAGATAATCACAAACGGCATCCAACAACTTTTGAACACCCTTGTTTTTGTAGGCTGTTCCGCACAAAACTGGGTTAACCTTAAGTTCAATAACAGCCTTGCGCAATGCAACCTTGATTTCCTCTGTATCTAGGTCGCCTTCGGCGAAGAATTTTTCCATTAGGTCGTCGTCGGTACCAGCAACGAACTCTACAAGTTCATCGTGTGCTTGGTTAACTTCGTCCACCATATCTGCTGGAATTTCGCCTTCTTCAACAACTACGCCAGTTGGATCGTTGTAGTAATAAGCTTTTTTGGTAATAACGTCTACCAAACCACGGAAAGTTTCTTCCTTGCCAATTGGCAATTGGATAGGCAATGCGTTCGCCTTTAGACGTTCGCGCATCATGCGTACTACATTGTGGAAGTTAGCACCATTGATGTCCATTTTGTTTACAAAGGCAATACGTGGAACGTTGTACTTGCTGGCTTGGTGCCAAACAGCTTCACTTTGTGGTTCTACGCCGCCCTTTGCACAAAATACAGCAACAGCACCGTCCAAAACGCGCAATGAACGCTCCACTTCAACGGTAAAGTCTACGTGTCCTGGGGTGTCTATTAGGTTGATACGATGGTCAATGCCGTTAGAGCTACTTACCCAGTGAACAGTTGTAGCCGCACTTGCAATAGTGATACCACGTTCTTGCTCTTGTGCCATACTGTCCATAACAGCTGTACCGTCGTGTGTTTCGCCTACTTTGCGAGTCTTGCCGGAGAAGAATAGAATTCTTTCGCTGGTGGTAGTTTTTCCTGCATCGATATGTGCCATAATACCAATGTTACGCACATTTTGCAGGGCATATTTTCTTGCCATGTTCCTTTCAAACTCCTAAATAAATTACCATCTGAAATGCGCAAAAGCCTTGTTTGCTTCAGCAGATCTGTGCATTTCTTCCTTTCTTTTGAAAGCGTTACCTGTTTCGTTAGCAGCATCCAACAATTCGCCTGCCAAACGTAGGTACATGTATCTTTCGCTACGTTTGCGAGCAAACATAACTAGCCAACGGATAGCCAATGTTTGACGTCTTTCTGGTCTAACTTCCATTGGTACTTGATAGTTTGCGCCACCTACACGTCTAGCTTTACATTCTAGCATAGGCATAAGGTTATTGATTGCTTTGTTGAACACTTCCATTGCGTCCTGCCCTGTTTTAGCAGCGATTTCTTCAAATGCGCCGTAAACAATTTCTTGAGCAGTACCTTTTTTACCGTCCTGCATAACTTGGTTGATAACCTTTGCTACAACCTTGCTACCATAAACAGGATCTGGTAGAACATCCCTCTTGGGGACGCCACTTCTTCTTGGCATGTGTTTTTTCCTCCTTTTAGATTTTGTGTTATAGTTTTGATTGTTTTTTTACCAAATACAGCCAACTCGACGCACTGCTCCACCAGCACGGAGAAACTTCTGCCTAACTGCGGATTGCCCGCATGCATACTGCTTACTCAGCGAAAAGTCAAAAAGATAACACATCTCGACTATTCACTTATTGAACCGTAAATGATTGATTGTGTCCTAGAATTTAATTACTTTTTCTTAGGACGTTTTGCGCCATACTTTGAGCGAGATTGACGACGGTTAGCTACACCAGCAGTATCCAATGTACCACGAATAATGTGATAACGAACACCGGGCAAGTCTCTTACTCTTCCGCCACGAATCAATACAACGCTGTGCTCTTGAAGGTTGTGACCTTCGCCTGGGATATAGCAAGTACCTTCCATACCGTTTGTACGACGGATACGTGCAATCTTACGTAGAGCTGAGTTAGGCTTTTTGGGAGAAGTTGTGGTTACGTTTAGGCATACACCACGCTTTTGAGGGCATCTAGCCAACAATGGGCTCTTGCTCTTTTCTACTGCGCTTCTTCTACCTTGCTTAATCAATTGGTTGATTGTTGCCATTTTTTACCTCCTTTCAATAGTGAATATCGAGCTCTAAAACGAGCATATATACGCGCATATACGCGGATATATCAATGTGTAGATGTGTAATTGTTGACTTTGCAGACAACTTTTACACCTTGTTTACTGCTAAAAGACTAATCTAGTGGGTTTATCAATACACCAACAGCGCCCGTGGGCACGTCGATTCCGTACGCAGAGGAAAGCTCCTGCATGCTGCTACCAATTGTGTACTTAACACAATTAGCCTTGGCAACTTCCATAAGTTCTGTTATGTACTGTGTATCTGCGTTGGCGGCAATTAGAATTTGTTGGATGTTTTTATCCTTGATTTGTCTAAGTATTTGCCTTTTTCCAACGACTACCTTGTTGTTTCCTTTAGCCATAAACCACCAACGTATATTGTAGCAAAACAAAGCAAAGCAGTCAAGCATTTTTGCCTGACTGCCTTGTTATTTTGCTATATTTTGTTAAGAAATTATCCTTGATTGACACAGAATTATTCTTCGTCTTCGGTAGAAGTTTCCGCTTCTTCACGACGAGTAACAAGTTCCATATCTCTGTAACGTTGTAGGCCTGTTCCTGCGCTGATCATCTTACCGATGATTACGTTTTCCTTCAAGCCGTACAATGGGTCACGCTTGTTCTTGATAGCAGCTTCCGTCAAAACTCTGGATGTTTCTTGGAAGGATGCAGCGGATAGGAAGCTATCTGTTGCCAAGCTTGCCTTGGTGATACCAAGCAAAATGCGCTTAGCTGTTGCTGGCATACCATCGTTATCCAAAGCGCGATCGTTTTCTGCTTCGAACTTGAAGATATCTACCACTTCGCCTGGAAGCATATCTGTGTCGCCTGCATCTTCAATACGAACCTTGCGGAGCATTTGACGTACGATAACTTCTACGTGCTTGTCGTTGATTTCTACACCGTTGGTGCGGTATGTAGCTTGAACTTCCTTAACCAAGTATTCTTCTACTGCACGAAGACCCTTTGTGGAAAGCAAGTCTTGTGGGAAGATAGAACCTTCGGTCAAAGGTGTACCACTTTCTACCACGTCACCTGTGTGAACCTTGATACGAGATGTGTATGGAATTACAAATTCTGTAACCTTGCCGTTGGCATCGGTAACTTGAACAACCTTCTTGTCGGAATCTTGTGGAACAGTAACAGTTCCGTTAACGTCGCAAATAACTGCGCATCCCTTTGGTTTGCGTGCTTCGAACAATTCTTCTACACGTGGCAAACCTTGAGTGATGTCGTCACTGGTTGCTACACCACCGGTGTGGAACGTACGCATTGTAAGCTGTGTACCAGGTTCACCGATAGATTGAGCAGCAATAACACCAACTGCTTCGCCAAGACTAACTGGCTTACCTGTTGCCATGTTAGCACCGTAGCACTTGCAGCAAACACCGTGTTCGCTACGGCATGTAAGAACAGTTCTCATGTAAAGCTTGGTGATACCAGCCTTTTCGATAGCATCAGCGATATCGTCGTTGATCATTGTGTCGCCCTTGCAGATTAGTTCGCCTGTTGCTGGGTTAACAACGTCGTCAATTACGTATCTACCAATGATACGGTCACGGAATTTTTCAACAATTTCGTCCTTTCCTGAACCACGGAAAGCTTCAATCCACATACCTTGTGGACGGCTACCAGCAGAGCAGTCTTCTTCGCGAACGATAACGTTTTGTGCTACGTCTACCAAACGACGTGTTAGGTAACCAGAGTCGGCTGTCTTCAACGCTGTATCGGCCAAACCTTTACGTCCACCGTGTGAAGAAATGAAGTACTCAAGTACGGACAAACCTTCTCTAAAGCAAGCCTTAACGGGCAATTCGATTGTACGACCGGATGGGTCACTCATCAAACCACGCATACCGCAAAGCTGACGAATTTGGTTCATGCTACCACGGGCGCCGGAGTCAGCCATCATCCAAATTGGGTTGTCTTCTTCCATTACGTCCTTAACCAAGCCTTCTACTTGGCCAGCAGCTTCCTTCCATACGTCGATAACGCTCTTGTAACGTTCGTTTTCTGTTAGGTAACCTTCGTTGAAGCTATCTTCAATAGCAATAACTCTTTGTTCTGCAGCTTCCAAGATAGCTTTCTTTTGTTCTGGGATGTTCATATCGAACACGCTTGTTGTAAGGCCACTTACTGTACTGTACTTGTAACCAAGAGCCTTTACGTTATCCAACATTGTAGCTGTTGGAGTTGTTCCACGCAACTTGAAGCATTTTTCAACAATCTTGGAAAGTTGCTTTTTGCCAACTAGGTAGCTCTTTGGATTGCCAACCATGCTAGCTGTAAGTTCCATTGGAATACCAAGTGTGCGACGTTCGATAGCCTTTTTAGCTAGAACTTGTTCGTCGGTAATTGTTGTGTCTACTTCGGCAGAGCTATCTGTGTAATCGTAGTAGATAGCTTGGCAGAAAATCATACGGCCAACGGTTGTCCAAATTTTGCTACCATCTTCAAGTTGAATATTAACAACTGTTTGAAGAGTGATATCCTTGGCAACGTAAGCTTCGTAAGCTTCGTCAAAGCTGCTGTAGTAGTTACCACCACGCAAAATGGCAACTTCTTCTTCTGTCAAAGCGCGTTGTTTGCGTGTTGTGTTGTATAGTTCGATACGTTGTTGAATTTCCTTAACGTTGCCACGAACAGTTGTAAGGTAGTAGCAACCCAAAACCATGTCCTGAGTTGGGGAAATAACTGGCTTACCATCGGACAACTTGAGGATGTTGTTAGCAGCAAGCATCAAATATCTTGCTTCTGTTTGAGCTTCGATACTAAGTGGAACGTGAACAGCCATTTGGTCACCGTCGAAGTCGGCGTTAAATGCTGTACATGCCAATGGGTGAAGCTTGATAGCTCTACCTTCGATAAGCACTGGTTCAAATGCTTGGATAGAAAGTCTGTGCAATGTTGGAGCACGGTTGAGCATTACAGGGTGATCCTTGATAACGCCTTCCAAGATGTCCCAAACCTTAGCGTCAGCTCTTTCTACACGCTTTTTAGCAGACTTAACGTTGTGGCATTGGTTAGTTTCCACAAGTTTTTTCATTACAAATGGTTTGAACAATTCCAAAGCCATTTCCTTGGGGATACCGCATTGGTGAAGCTTGAGTTCTGGACCAACTACGATAACGGAACGACCAGAGTAGTCAACACGCTTACCAAGCAAGTTTTGACGGAAACGTCCTTGCTTACCACGCAACAAACCGGACAAAGACTTGAGTTCTCTGTTACCAGCGCCTGTTTGTGGACGCTTGCTACGACTGTTATCTAGCAAGCTATCTACAGCATCTTGCAACATACGTTTTTCGTTGTTGATAAGAATTTCGGGAGCGTTGATTTCGATAAGCTTCTTTAGGCGGTTATTACGGTTGATAACTCTACGATACAAATCGTTAAGGTCGCTTGTTGCATATCTGCCACCATCAAGTGGAACCATTGCACGCAATTCTGGTGGAAGAACTGGCAAAACTGTCAAAATCATCCATTCGGGGCGGTTGCCACTCTTGCGGAAAGCTTCTACAATGTCCAAACGCTTGATAGCTCTAACCTTCTTGGCACCTTGTGTTGTCTTTGCCAAGATATCTCTAAGTTCCTTAGCTTCTGCTTCGAGATCGATATTTTGCAAAAGTTCTCTAACAGCTTCGGCACCTGTGCCAGCACGGAAATTGAGAGAAGGCTCTTCCTTAGCTCTAGCTTGAGCTTCGCGGTATTCGTTCATGGTAAGGATTTGCTTGTATTGCATACCACTTTCCATTGGATCGATAACTACGTAGCTTTGGAAGTTGATAAGTTGTTCAAGGTACTTGGGGGACATATCCAAAATTAGGCCCATGCGGGAAGGAGTGCCCCTGAAATACCAAATGTGAGATACTGGTGCTGCAAGTTCGATGTGGCCCATACGTTCACGGCGAACCTTGGACTTGGTAACCTTTACACCACACTTTTCGCACACTACACCCTTGTAACGGATGCGCTTGTATTTACCGCAGTGACATTCCCAGTCCTTTACTGGTCCAAAGATTCTTTCGCAGAATAGACCGTCTTTTTCGGGCTTTTGTGTACGGTAGTTGATTGTTTCGGATTTTTTAACTTCTCCGTAAGACCACTCACGGATTTTTTCGGGAGATGCGATACCAATTTGGATAGAATCAAAATCGTTCATGATACCTGTTCTAACCAAGGAGTTGGAACGCAATGCTGATACCGATTGTCCTGTAATTACTTCATTACTCATTTACGTTACCTCCCTTTATTACTCGTCAATTTCATCAATGTCTAGGTCGTCATCTTCGTCGTCGAAGTCAAGTCCCAAGTCATCGTCATCTTCGTCGGAGCCAAGTGCTTCCAACAAGCTATCCAAGCCACTAGCATCAAGGTCATCATCTTCGTCATCCATCAAGTCGTCTTGATCGTCTTCTAGATCCAAACCTTCTTCTTCACTAGCACCAAACAAGCCAGCCAAAGCATCTTCTTCGTCGTTATCAAATAGACTGTCAAGGCTGAAGTCGTCATCATCATCTGTGAATTGACCTTCAGTGTCGCCAACAATAGCAACTTCGTCTTCTTCTTGATACTTGTGAATTGCTGCCTTGCGTGCTTCTTGTTCAGCAAGCATGGTTTCGTTGTAGTCAGCTTCGTCGTCGGTAGAGTCACGAACGATAATTTCTTCTTGATCAGCGCTCAATACCTTAACGTCCAATGCCAAGGATTGAAGTTCCTTGATAAGTACCTTGAAGGATTCGGGTACGCCTGGATCGGGGATATTTTCGCCCTTAACAATAGCTTCGTAAGTCTTTACACGACCAACAACGTCGTCTGATTTAACTGTCAAAATTTCTTGCAAAACGTTAGCTGCGCCGTATGCTTCCAATGCCCAAACTTCCATTTCACCGAAACGTTGTCCACCAAATTGTGCCTTACCGCCAAGAGGTTGTTGTGTTACCAAGCTGTAAGGACCGGTGCTACGTGCGTGAATCTTGTCATCTACCAAGTGGATGAGCTTGAGGTAGTACATATAGCCAACAGTTACTCTGTTTTCAAATGGTTCGCCTGTACGACCATCGTAAAGTCTAACTTTACCGTCAACCTTGCCAGTAGCTGGGTTAACCATACCGTTATCTTCAAATAGTTGGCGAATTTCTGCTTCGGATGCACCATCGAACACTGGTGTTGCAATCTTCCATCCTAGCATCTTGGAGATAAGTCCCAAGTGAACTTCCAATACTTGACCAATGTTCATACGAGAAGGTACGCCCAATGGGTTAAGTACAATTTGCAAAGGTGTGCCGTCTTCCATGAAAGGCATATCTTCTTCTGGAAGGATACGGGATACTACACCCTTGTTACCGTGACGACCAGCCATCTTGTCGCCGACGGAGATTTTACGTTTTTGTGCAATGTAAACGCGTACAAGCTTGCTTACGCCTGGATCAAGCTCGTCCTTGTTTTCACGAGTGAACACTTTTACGTCAACAACGATACCGCCTTCACCGTTAGGAACACGCAAGGAAGTATCACGTACTTCACGTGCCTTTTCGCTGAAGATAGCGCGGAGAAGTCTTTCTTCTGGTGTAAGGTCTGTTTCTCCCTTAGGAGTAACTTTACCAACCAAGATGTCGCCTGGGCGAACTTCTGCACCAATACGGATAACGCCGTTTTCGTCCAAATCTTTCAATGCATCTTCGCCAACGTTAGGGATATCACGAGTGAATTCTTCTGGTCCAAGTTTGGTTTCGCGACATTCAATTTCGTGTTCTTCAATGTGGATAGATGTGAAAGCATCTTCTTTTACAAGTTTTTCGCTGATAAGTACAGCGTCTTCGTAGTTGTAACCTTCCCAAGTCATAAATCCGATAAGGATGTTACGACCAAGAGCAAGTTCGCCACCGTCTGTGGATGGACCATCTGCAAGAACTTGTCCCTTAGTAACTTGTTCGCCTGGTTTTACGATAATCTTTTGGTTAACGCAAGTACCTTGGTTACTACGAACAAACTTTTTCATTGTGTAAGTTTGCAATGTTCCGTCGGTGGATTGAACAACAATCTTGTCGCCGCCAGCTTGCAATACTACGCCGTCCTTTTCGGCAATGATCATTACACCGCTGTCGTAAGCAATGCGTGCTTCGATACCGGTAGCAACGATTGGTGCTTCTGGACTGATAAGTGGAACTGCTTGACGTTGCATGTTGGAGCCCATCAACGCACGGTTTGTATCGTCGTTTTCCAAGAAAGGAATAAGGCTTGTAGCAACGGAAATAAGTTGACGAGGAGATACGTCGATGTAGTCTACTCTGTCACGTGGGAATTCCAAGATTTCTTCGCGACGACGGCATGTGATACGTTCGTTAGCAAAGAATCCGTTTTCATCCAATGGTTCGTTTGCTTGACCAACAATGTACTTGTCTTCTTCATCAGCGGACAAATATTCTACAAAGTCGGTTACTGTGTGGTGGATTTTGTCTACTCTGCGGTATGGAGCTTCGATAAAGCCATATTCGTTGATGCGAGCATATCCAGCCAAAGATGTGATAAGACCAATGTTTTGACCTTCTGGGGTTTCGATTGGGCACATTCTGCCGTAGTGAGTGTAGTGAACGTCACGAACTTCAAATGTAGCGCGTTCTCTGTTCAAACCGCCTGGGCCAAGTGCGGAAAGCTTACGTTTGTGTGTAAGTTCGGCAATTGGGTTACTTTGGTCCATAAATTGAGAAAGTTGGGAGCTACCAAAGAATTCCTTGATTGCGCTAGAAACTGGGCGAACGTTAATTAGTGATTGTGGTGTTGCCTTGTCTGGTTCTTGGATAGCCATTCTTTCGCGGATAACTCTTTCCAAACGAGAGATACCAATACGGAATTGGTTTTGTAGTAGTTCGCCTACGGAACGTACACGGCGGTTACCCAAGTGGTCGATATCGTCAGCACTGCCAATGCCATACTTGAGGCAAAGGTTGTAGTTAACTGTGGAGATGATGTCGGCACGTGTGATGTGCTTAGCAATTAGTTCGTCGCGTTGTTCGCGAAGAAGGTCTGCTGTTTCTTCCAAGGAAAGTTCTTGAGCAAGAATTGATTGCAAAAGGTCAACGTCAACTGCTTCGTACAAACCGCAAGCCTTGAAGTCGATATCGTTGTAGCGCTTGTCTTGTGCGATAGCATACAAGTAAGCATCTACTGTGTTGTTACCAATAACCTTTACGCATGGGCATTCCTTAGCAAGAACGATAACGCCTGCTTTGTTAGCCTTGTAAACGTTTAGGCCGTTTTCAAATGCGATAACTGCAGCTTCTTGTACCAAGATGTCGTTTTTGCGTTCGTCGTAGCTAGCACGTGGCATTTCTACAAGTACGCGACCGCTTGCATCAATAAGCTTGTCGTAAACGTCCAAAACGCCAGCTTCTGTCATAACAATGCATCCAAGGTGCTTGGACAATACTTGTTGATAGTCGTGTTCGTTTTGTGCATCTACTGCATCGAAAATTTGTGTGTATGTTTGTGTGTCTGTGTAAATTTCGTTTACACCACTATGTTGGATGTCAAAGCCGTCAGTTTCTGTCAAAACTGTGCCAGCAGCAATAACGCGCTTTTCTGGAACAGTAACAGCTTGATCCAAGTATTGACCAACTACTGCGCTGTAGAAAGCATCGTTGTCGGCAACGTCAACTGTGATTGTTGCGCCGTGACTATCCAAAAGCTTGATGGATGTAACTACACCGCTTGTTGCAATTGCTTGTGCTTGTTCTTGTGTCAAGCAAGTGTACTTAGCAAATGTGTGCAAAGATACTTCAATGTCCTTGCCAAGTGTCAAACCTGCAACACGTTCGGACAAAGCAAGCTTTTTGTTGAACTTGTAGCGACCAACGCGAGCAAGGTCGTAACGCTTTGCATCAAACAAAAGGTCGTTCAACGTCTTTTGAACGGATTCGTCTGTAGGGATTTCACCTGGGCGCAAACGCTTGTAGATTTCTACCAAAGATTCTTGGTCTGTTGCTGTGTCGTCCTTGGCAAAAGTCAATGCAAGGTATGGATCGTATTGGAACAACTTTGCAATAAGGTTGCCGCTGCGACTTTCGCGAACGGAACCGTCGTGCAAAATACCACGCAACAAAACTGTTAGTGGAAGCTTGCGGTTACGGTCGATGTGAACGTACAAAATGTTGTTGTTGGAATCGTGTTCAATTTCCAACCATGCACCACGGCTGGGCATAGCTGTTGTGTTGTACACAGGTTTGCCGTTCTTGTCTAGTGTTACATCACAGTATACGCCTGGAGAACGAACAAGTTGGCTAACAATAACACGTTCTGCACCGTTGATGATGAAGCTACCAGTTTCTGTCATCAAAGGGAAATCGCCCATGAAAACTTCTTGGTCGATAAATTCGCCTGTACCTTTGTTGGTAAGACGTACTGTTAGGCGAAGTGGGCTAGCATAGGTTGCATCGCGCAAGATGCATTCTGCTTCGGAGTACTTGGGTACAGCGTCAATTCTGTGATCCAAAAATTCCAAACGGAAATGTCCAGCAAAGTCCTCGATTGGAGAAAAGTCTTCAAATACTTCGCGGATACCTTGATCAAGGAAAGCAGCATAGCTAGCTTTTTGAACCTCAATCAAATTAGGCAAAGGCAAAACTTCCTTTGTCTTGGAAAAAGATTTCCTGTCGTGATTACCGTACTTAACGGTTCTGATGTCTTGTGGCATTTACAAAACTCCTCAAAAAATTTTTTCAAAAATCTTGGCTAAAAATGTTGCAATCTGGCTGTTGATATGCTATTTTGTTGATATCGCACCAGTAAAAAGGTCGATTTGCAGGTTGTTTCAAAAAAAAATTGTCAAATTGCACAATTATGTTGCAAAAACTTGCAAAAAAGGGCGTTTTTGAGCAGATTTTTTTTGATAAAAGGGGCAAAACCCCAATGAGCGCAAATACGTACTTATATATAATAACACTTTGTAATACAATAGTCAAAGACTATTTAGTGTACTATTTCAAAAAATAAATACAAAAATATTTTTTCATTTTTGATATTGTCCGCAACAGACCGTTGCGGATTTTTTATTTGCCATATAAATGCTGTGTTTTGTACACTTCTTTGCCTAACATAGTAGTTGTTTTGTCTGTAAAATTCACGCGTTTTTGGCTGCAAAAATATGTAAAAAACGGATATTTTGAAAGGCAAATTTGCATCCGCTATTTGCTAAATTTTGGGAGAAAACCACCGCCTTTTTGCACCACTTCTTTTGCTGTTTTCGCCCCGAAATCTACTCCATTTATCCACCATTTTACCCTTCCTTTTTGACGTTAAATTAGGATAAATTTGTTGCATTTGACTGCTAGTATCTAGTAGCAAAAACCACGATTAACCTTTGTTTTGACTCAAAAAAGTTAGTAAATTTATTGCTTGCATACTACTAGTCATAAAGACAAAAGTATGGTATAATTAAAAATAGGAATAAAAATTATCATTTTATTTACTTTCACACACATAAAATTGCAGTACTACTGCAAAAGGAATTGCGTTTATGACTGGCTACAAAAAGTTTAAAAAAAGAGTCTACGAGATAGTTGGACCAGCCAAACAGGGCGACAAAGCTTCCATAATATTTGATATTATCATTTGCTCGCTAGTAATCCTTTCTTCCCTGGCGGTATTTGTGGATATCTTTGGCTGGGCAGAAGGCTGGCACGACGGACTTGTTGTATTTGAATACGTGTGCGTTGCCATATTTATCCTTGAGTATCTTGTAAGATTGTGGGTATCTAACTACCAATATCCAAATTGTCCAAACCTGTTTGAGGCAATGAAGGAATACGTAACAAGCTTCGACTCGTTGATTGACATAATATCCATCCTTTCGGTACTCATCAATGAAATACCTGCCGAATTGATGTTCTTTAGAATGTTCAAGTTGCTAAAACTCATCAAGCTTGTGCGTTTGGTAAAGATTGGCGATCGCATCCATCAAAACAGCCACAAAGATGGTTTCTTTAGTAAAGTACAAAAACGCATCTACGAAATACTGTACCAAGAAAACGAAGGGGACAAGCTTGCACTTGTATACGACATTTTAACGATACTGCTAATTGTTGCATCTGTTGTTTTCATCATCTTGGAAACCTTCCCTATTTCCGACGGCTTACGCAACGGCATGCACATATTTGAGTACATAATTGCATCCGTCTTTGCCCTGGAATACGTAATGCGCGTGTGGGTTGCACCACTAGAGTATCCCGATAAAACTCCAGATAAAGCACGCATGGCGTACATTTTCTCCTTCTTCTCACTAATTGACCTGCTTAGCATTATGCCGGTGTTCATTGTTGGATTACCAACAGAACTTGCCGTAGTTAAGGTGTTCAAGCTGTGCAAGATTTTGCGTCTTGTAAAGGTTAGTCGCTACGTAAGAGGTTTTGCAACCTTCTTTGAAGTAATCAAAAAGAAAGCTCGCTCCATCACCTTTAGCCTTGTTGCCATTGTATTGCTAATCACATTGTGTTCTTTGTTGATGTACGCAATGGAACACAAAGAGCAACCCGACGTGTTTGTACACGGCTTTAGCGGATTTGTGTATGGCTTCAACCTGATAACCAATCTTGGATCAGAACTGGAAATGGCACCTGTTACACCAATAGGTCAAACGTTGAGTGCAGTTATGGTACTGCTTGGTGGCTGTTTGTTTGGTGTTCCCGTTGCCATCATCGGCGAAGGCCTTGGCGAGATGATTCGCGTTCAAGCTGGCGAAGAAAACGAACCAGAAAAAGCAACCCTTGTACTGGAACAATACATCGAACTAGACAACAAGCAAAAGGATTTGTTCCACACACTGTACACTTCCCTGTACAATCACGAACAAGAAAGTGCCACACAGGACTCCACTACCACCGAATAAAAAGCAAAAGAACTTGGATTTGACTCCAAGTTCTTTTTTTTACAAATAATTTATCAACAATGCAAAATGTCATTTGCGTTGACAGGTTGCCACAAAACACTATTGTTGTATATTGTATAGCTGTTTGTATTTGCGACACCTTTCTAAAAAGTGCCATTTATCATTTATTACCTTGCTAAAATGGGCATATTTTTCTATCCGTGCCAACTCAAAATCGCCCAACTGTACTAGCCCTGTCGTATTCATATTGTCTGCCATATCCATAAATTTAACTATGGATGCAACAGAGCTGGCAAGTAGCTTTGCAATATAGGTTGGATAATCTTCCTTTTTATCGTGAGTGACAAGCAGCAAAGGCTCCTTTATGTACATATTGAAATACTTATCCAAAGATAACTGAGCAAAAACACTCTCTATTTGCTCCAATGTCACGTCGGTATCCTCTAGCACGTCGTGTAGCAAGCACACTTCTTGCACTCCGTCATAGGGAATACCACACTCCCAAACCAACAAATCAAGATCCACACAAAAGTAGTCATCCGTTATGCCGGTGAATTTTCTGTACAAACTTAGAACGTTGTATGGATGCACATAGTAGTTATCACCATTTAGCCTACTTTGGTTGCGGTGAGCATACAAGGCAATTTGTTGTGCCACATACACGGACGAAGCGTCCAACTGGGCAATATCATCCTCCGAAAAGTTTAGCTGCAACAAGTACTCGTTAATTTTTTCCTTCAAAGTCATCATTAAACCCTCCCTTACACCAACATAATAACACATACTAAGCAATTTGTGGTCGCAAAAAATGCGACATTTTTGTTGATATATACAATGAGATATGATATATTTTTAGTATGAATAAAGAGATTATTACCTACATCGAACAAAAGAATAGCGGTCAAACATTTTGCGAAATGCTATTTTCCTTGATTGACGAAAAGGGATTAACCGACGTTGAAGTATACAAAAGAGCCAACCTAGACAGAAAGTACTTTTCCAAACTGCGCAGTAATCCACACTACAAACCAAAGAAAAAGATTGTTTGCGCCCTTGCACTTGCGCTAGAACTGGACAATGCCACCTGCAAAAAGCTTGAAAAAAAGCTGGCTACATTTTGACAAGCGCGTCCAAGTTCGACCTTGTTATTAGATACTGCATAGAAAACAAAATATACGACTTGATGAAAGTAAACGAAATACTGGATGATATGGGACTAGAAACAATATAAAAAAAGCCTTTGTCTGTTTGACAAAGGCTTTTTGTATTTAGCAAAATAAATTTTAGTAGCGTGGTGCTGGCATTGCTGGCATTGTTTGCAAACCCCAAATGAGTGTGCCTACTTCTTCAACAATGTTTACTGCGGACTTTTCGTCAACGATAACTTCAATTTCGCCTGGAGCATGTTGACGAGGAGTTACAGCCAAGATAATCCAACCAATGATGGGGATAAGTAGCAACAAAATTGTTACCAAAACAGGACGCTTGTGTGGACCTTCTGGATTAAGAATACCGTTGTGACGGGCGGAAATTGCCATACTGTGACCATCAACAACGTTGGTGGTTAAGTGCAAATGCACCGCTACATCTCGTTTTACCAATACAAGGAACAAAATTAGACCAACAAGCAGCAAACCTGCGCCTATACCAAAAATTGTCCACAACAAAGATTGTTGTTCGCGAATTTGTTGGATAAGGAATGGGAAAATTGCAACAAACAAACCAAGTAGTAGGAAAATTGTACCAATAGGATTGCGTTGTGTGCGGATATACCAGCTACTGTTGATAGCACGCACGTCTTGAACGCGAATTTCTTCCCTAGTAACACCATATTGTGTTTTGTGGATGGCAACCAAGCGACGATCGGTTAGCACCAAAGAGTCTTCTTGGTTTTCGGATGTTCTACAGTACTCATATACCTTGATGAGTCTTTCATTAGAACCCAGTGTCATGATTGGACCTCCCTAGAAACTTTTGCGACAGGGCATAATACGCCACTTCGCAACTCTACCCATATATATTACATTTTTTTACGCAGATAGTCAAGCCCCTTTTGAAATAAAGTGCATTTTTTGCAATATTTGTAAAAAAATTGCCAATAGCAAAAGAAATAAAGCATCGAACTTGTTAGACTGCTTCGACAATTTGGAATACTAACTAATACACATTAAAAGGGAACTACACTATTTTTTAAAAAAACAGGTATATCAAGTTGATAAACAATATATTAGTAAATTAAAAAATAGATTAACTTGATAAAACAATATATTACCATGTATATTGTGATAGTACAAAATCCCTTTCTACTGTGCACAAGTTATACTAATGACAAAAAACAAATCAAAAGATGTGCACATTGAGCAGTAAAAATTTGTTTTAGAACTGCCCACATTAAACAACAAAACTGCCCCACGGCAAAGTAGATTTATCAACACAAATTTCAACATAATTAACACACAGCAAACACAACAAAATTGTTCCACAACTATTACACATACTTTGCAATGCACCGTCCAACCTGGTTGAAGACACTAAACAATCAATAAAATAATAAAAGAAAAAACCTTTCAACGATTGTTGAAAGGTTTTAATGGATGCGGCAAAACCTTACCCTCCCGGGCCGTGTCCAGCCAAGTACTCTAGGCGTTGTAGGGCTTAACTTCTGTGTTCGGTATGAGAACAGGTGGACCCCTACAACTAAATCACCGCAATGGTATTTACACAGCGATTGCTGTTGTAATCGATTTAATTTGAAAGGAACATTGATAACTGCATTAACAACAAAGCTTAGCGTCGAGATAGTTATTTTGTATTTGTGATGTATTCAAGGCTTGTTCGTATTATTTGAACAAGCGTTCGACCTATTAGTATCGGTTAGCTAAACGTATTACTACGCTTACACCTCCGACCTATCAACCTTGTGGTCTACAAGGGGTCTTATCTAAGGAGATATCTTATCTTTGGGTGGGTTTCACACTTAGATGCTTTCAGCGTTTATCCCGTCCGTACTTCGCTACCCAGCCATGCCTCTGGCGAGACAACTGGTGCACAATTGGTACGTCCATCCCGGTCCTCTCGTACTAGGGACAGATCCCATCAAAGATCTTACGCCCACGATGGATAGGGACCGAACTGTCTCACGCCGTTCTGAACCCAGCTCGCGTGCCACTTTAATCGGCGAACAGCCGAACCATTGGAACCTGCTCCAGCCCCAGGAGGTGACGAGCCGACATC
>JAFTHP010000002.1 GCA_017457305.1 Clostridia bacterium
ATCCGCGATTCGAACGCGGGACACCATGATTAAAAGTCATGTGCTCTACCGACTGAGCTAATGGGTCATAACTGGCAGGGGTAGCTGGATTTGAACCAACGAATGTCAGAGTCAAAGTCTGATGCCTTACCGCTTGGCTATACCCCTATAAAATTGTGGGGTGAGCTATGGGAATCGAACCCACGACCTCCAGAGTCACAATCTGGCACTCTAACCAGCTGAGCTAAGCCCACCATAATGGCGTGCCTGAAGGGATTCGAACCCCTGACAAACGGCTTAGAAGGCCGTTGCTCTATCCTGCTGAGCTACAGGCACAGGCAAACGTGTAGTTTTTGGAGCGGGTGATGGGAATCGGACCCACACGACCAGCTTGGAAGGCTGGGATTCTACCATTGAACTACACCCGCACTTCAACAGCCTCTATATTATATCGCAAGTGCAATAAAGTGTCAACAAAAAAACGGATATTTTTTGAGGATTTTTGTAAATTTTTTCTATAAATTTTCTAGTTGTTTATTATAACAAATCCATATAGTACAAATGAATAAGCATATATTCAACGTCAGAGAATTTTTTGATTTTTACAATTGGACGCCCATAGTCATCTAACTCGGGAGTTACGTTAACTACTGGTGGTTTTTGGTAGCTTGGCGTTCCACCCTGATTTTGCAATTTTAGATACAGGTCGTTAAAATAGTTGCCAATATTTCCAAGCAACTTGTATTGACTAATTTCTTTTGAAGCATTGGATAGTTCTTTTCTAATACCACTGTTAACTGTCTTCATCAAGTTGTTGTAATCGGGCAAGCTATTGGGGTACCTAATTACCATCCTCAAGCATGAGTTCATTGCCGAAGCAAGTGCGCTGTAATGCAAATATGGATCATCACTGGTAAGCAAAACGTAGTATGCAACCAAATTTGCCTCGTTTTCCCTCATTACACCCTTGGAATGAGCCATTTCGTGAGCAAGTGTAAACGGTAAATGAATATCCATTTTGCTATATGCTACGTTAGGTTCGCCAAATGGAGCAAAAAATACACCACTTAGAGCAAGCTCATTCATTATACTGTTGTTTGTTATCTTTTTTCCTGTTGGTGTAAAAGAGGAAAAATAATCATCTGGTATTTTTTTGTACTCTTCTTTTAGTCTACTGTTGAGCTCGGCAAAGGTAAAAGGATATACAATGTTGCCTTCTTCGTCATGCTCAGTTTGCTCATATGCTGCATTGAGTTTGTCAACTACAATAGTTGCCATTGACAAAACGTCTTGATATTGAACCTCATCCACTTTAACTTCCGTATAGATTTCTTTGGGTAACGATTCTCTATTATAGCTAAAAGAAGCCGTCGACGTATATATATTGATAAAAGACAACACAACAATAGCACAAGTAAGCACCATGCTAGCAAGTTTAATCCACTTTCCCTTGCAGATATCATAAATAATCAATACCAAAGTAAAAACAATGGATACAAAAACAGCAATTAGCAACATTTCGTAGAAACTAATTGGAATCCATCCCAATATATTGCCAAAAACAAAAATCCATGCCCTAGCAAAGGTAGTCGCAAAAAATTCGCATACGGCAACATTGTCCTTAAAAGATGAAAGGACAACAAGCAATGCGATTAACAATGCCACCACTATAAGTTTTACTAGAAGCTTCTTTTTCATTTAGAATCCCTGCATTAACAATTATTATTCTTTAACAGATAAAAATAGTTGGAACTTTTTGTCAATATAATCCTGCGTGCGTTGGATATATGTGATTACATCCTTTGCGTTTGCGGCACGCTCAATACGGTTTTGATCAGAAAACAATTTTTTAGAAATGCCATTTGTTCCGCAAGCTAGAATATCGGATATTTCTTCCATTATACCAATATTGTACAAACAAGGTTTCCCTGGCTTGCAAAAACCAACGTTTTCCAAGTTTTCCATCATATATTTTTGTCTGTACATATAATACGGAAGATATCCAGCATTGTGAAGAGCGCTTTGAGCATACTCTACCATTGAACTAACATCTTTGTCAGCTGAAGAATAGTTTTGCAACTTTAGTGCTGCACCATGTTTCAATGCCAAAGTATGAACAGTGATATTTTCCGGCTGTAAAGCAATAGCACTATCAATGCTATGACAAAACATCTCGTAGGATTCGTTTGGCAAACCTGCAATAAGGTCCATATTTACATCAAAACCATATTTCTTTGCCAAGTTATACTTATCGTAAATATCTTGAACGGTATGTTTTCTTCCTATAATATCCAATACTGATTGATTAAATGTTTGAGGATTGATGGAGATGCGATGTACACCATGTTTTTTGAGCACCTTCAACTTGTCTTCGTCAATTGTATCTGGTCTACCAGCTTCTACTGTGTATTCCACAGGAGAAAAATGGATACAATCCATTATTTCATCAAGCTGACTTGCAGACAAAGATGTTGGAGTGCCACCACCGAAGTAAACGTTCTTGATGGTAATGCCATTGTCCTTGGCAAATTGAATTGTTTGGGTAATATCCTGCTTTAATACTGCCACGTATGGTTCAACATATTGCTTTAGTCGTTCAATTTCGCCACTTGTAAAAGAACAATAACTACAACGAGAAACACAAAAAGGAATACCAATGTACATATCTGCAACGTTTTCCTTCTTGTTACGCAGTTCACCTTGTGTATCCAATATCGTTTTTACAAGTTTAGTTTTTTGCTCACTTACACCTAGAATATCGGTAAACTGAGTTTGCCAATCAAGACCTTCGCTTTGCAACTGACAAGCAAGTTTTGTTGGTCTAATACCAGTCAAACTTCCCCATGGCATACTTTTGTGAGTAACCTTTTGTAGCAAATTGTATATAGCAAGCTTAGCAAAGCGCTTTTTTAGTCTTGTTGCTTGCAAGTCATCTATATTGGCAACATCTACGTATTGCATTTCCACCTTAGCAAAAAAAGTAGCAATAAAAGTATGCAAAGTACCCTCAACGTGTTCGGTAACCTTGATATCAAAGGGTGGCTGTTCTACGATTGTGGCATCTGCAAAAAACAATTTTACAACGTCACAAATTTCGGTAGGATAGTTAAAATTAGTGTAAACTTTCATTTTGATTATCTCAATGCTTGTAATAAATAGTTATTAAATTTCTTTTCTTCCAATAATGTAGTAATTTGTCCGTGACCAGGGATAACAGTATAATCTTTGTCTAAACTAGCAAGTTTTCTTAACGATATATTCATATCCAAAACATTACTTTCTGGAAAATCTGTTCTGCCTACTGATCTACAAAATAGGGTATCACCTGCTAACATATAGTTATCTATAAGTAATACACAACTGCCAGCTGTGTGACCGGGTGTGCTGATCACGTCAAAGACAAAAGGCCCTAGATGCAATCTTCCTTCCTGCAAGGACTTAGTTACAACACAATTTTCTGATGGTATACCCCAAGGATTGGATGCTGCTTGAAAACACATATCAATATCTTTGTCATTACAGTAGATATCAACATCTTGACAATTGCATGATTGCAACAAATGATTGACACCGCCACAATGGTCAAAATGACCATGAGTAAGTAAAATTGCAACCACTTTTAGATTGTTATGCGTAACATAGTACTCTATATCTTTGCTAATATAAGCACAATCCACTATCACACAACTGTTTTCGTGAGAAATGACCACGCAGTTGGTTGATAACATTCCTTGCTGAAAAACCTTTACTTGCATTAACCTTTTGTGCGATACGCTTTGATAACTGCAGGTATCGTTTGCAGTTTATTCATTAACTGATTAGCTTGATCGTGATTGGAAATTTCAACTGTTATCGTTGCTACAGCATTACCCTTTTTGTCCTTGCGTGCATTGATTGCAACAAGAGGCAAACCTTCGGCAACAATTGTTTTTGTAATGTCGGCAAAGATATCCCCTTTGTCTTCGGCAATGATTGCAATAGAAACGGGGAAAGTAGTTTTTTCGTCTGTATTGGCCCAAATTGCTTGAACCAATCTTTCCTTTTCCATATTCTTGATTGCTGGACAATCGGCTCTGTGAACACATACACCACGGCCACGAGAAATATATCCAACAATTTCGTCACCAGGAACAGGACTGCAACAACGAGAGAAACGAACTAGCAAATCTTCAACACCCTTGATAATAACGGCATTTTCTTGACCTTTGCCAGAAGAGTTCTTTCGCTGAACTTGCTTTGTCTTTACTTGAGAAGACAAAGCTTTGTTGCTAGCAATAAGCTTTAGAACTACTTGATTAAGCGTTACACTACCGTATCCTACAGAAGCGTACATTTCATCAACGGTCGCAAACATATATCTTTCGCAAACTGCTGCAATAGCTTCTTGGGTAAGTAACTCCGAAGGGGAAATACCACGGTGTTTTGATTCCCTTTCTATCATTGACTTACCAGTGCGGATGTACTCATCCTTCAATTCTCTCTTGAAGAATTGTCTAATCTTGGACTTAGCAGAAGGCGTTACGGCAATCTTCAGCCAGTCTCGAGATGGGCCCTTGGCGTTGGGGTTAGTCATAACTTCGACAGTATCCCCTGTTGCAAGAACAGTTTCCAATGGAACAATCTTGTTGTTTACCTTTATGCCAACACATTTGTTACCAACTTGGCTGTGTACTGCATAAGCAAAGTCAAGTGCTGTAGCTCCGGCGGCAAGAATCTTTACGTCACCATTTGGGGTAAATACGTACACTTCGTTACTGTTGGAAATATCTCGACGAATAAGATCCAAAAACTCGGTGCTATCCCTCATATCGTCGTCATAGGACAACACTTCCTTTACCCAACTTAGTCTATCGTCCATTGAAGTTTTACCAGAAACGCCTTCCTTGTACTTCCAGTGTGCAGCAATACCGTATTCGGCAATTTTGTGCATTTCGTGTGTTCTAATTTGCACTTCTATTGGGTAGCTATTTTCTTCCCAAAGCAAAAATACTGTTGTGTGCAAAGATTGATACATATTTGGCTTGGGAACAGCAATATAGTCCTTGAAACGACCTGGCATTGGCTTCCAGCGGGCGTGAATTGCACCCAAAACAGCATAACAATCCTTGATTGTATCAACAACAACACGAACGGCAGTTAGGTCGTAAATTTGATCTAGCGTCTTGTTTTGACGCTTCATTTTTTTGTAAATAGAATAAAAGTGTTTCGTCCTTCCGTAGATATCAAAGTCGTCAATTTTGGCAAAAGCGAGCTCTTTCTTTAGCTCTGCTATAAAGTCGCCAACGATAACTTCTCTTTCGTGCTTTTTAAGTGCAATACCTTCAGAAATGCCAACATAAGCTTCGTTATCCAAATATTTCAAGCAAAGATCTTCTAGTTCGCTCTTTATGGAAGAAATACCCAAACGTCCTGCAATAGGAGCAAAAATATCCAACGTTTCCTTTGCAATAACCTGTTGCTTTTCAACAGAAAGATACATCAAAGAACGCATATTGTGCAATCTATCTGCAAGTTTAATGAGCATAACTCTGACGTCCTTGGCCATAGCAAAGAACATTTTGCGCATATTTTCTGCTTGTTCTTCCTCTTTGTTGTGGAAAGCAATTTTATCTAGTTTTGTAACGCCTTTAACAAGGTCTGCTATTTCGTCACCAAACTTTTTGCGCAAATCTGCATCGGTAATGTAGGTATCTTCTACTGTATCGTGCAAAAGAGCAGCACAAATTGTGGACACATCCATTCCCATGTCCATCAAGATATCTGCTACTATTGTTGGGTGTGTAATGTACGGACGTCCGCTAGCACGAAATTGTCCTTGGTGAGCCTTGTTAGCCACGTCAAAAGCATCCACTATTCTGCTAACATCTGCCGCATGATAGTAATGCTTTGCTTTAGATAAAAAATTATCTATGGTTATTTCGGCTCTTTCTTTTTCAGAATTCATAATTCACCAAAAAGTTTTATTGTTTTATACTAGGCAAGCAAATATTGGAGAGTTGCCTAGATCTGTTTTTATTGTACTGTCAAATTCGACAGTGTATTTATCTACAACTTTAATAAGTTTAAGTTGCTCAAATACCCTAATTGCAACAACATATTGACAATAGGATAATTTAGTTGCCAAAAACTTATCGTACAATCCCTTGATGCTTTCAAATCTACTTTTGTTTTTGAGAGCGCCAAACACTATCTTGCACAAATCACGGGATATTTGCAAGGTGTACAACTCGGTGTTAGCTATATCCGCTTGAAGGTACATTGCGTTAGTTGGCATTGGTCTAACCATACCATTTTTAGCAAAAACAACAATTTGTTGATACTTTTCAAACGGATAATCCTGCAACGGACTGATAACAACCGTTTTGTTGCTTACTGAGCCTTCAAAGAAAATGTCCACTTGATAACTGTCAAGACAAAGCTTTTTGCTATACTCAATGTATGTTTCGTAATCATCAAATACAAGCAATGTATCGGGCTGTGCAACCATTTTCTCAACTTGAGAGAATTGAATATACTCGCCAGTATATGGAACAAAGTTTTTGAAGAAATTAACCTTGTACAAATCATCAAAACAAAGGCTATTTTGCAACGTGAGGTGCTCAATTGTGCCACAAATGGCCTTTGTGTAATTGTCAAAATCTAGCGAACAGAGCAAGTCTACGTTTGTTTCTGGCTTAATTAGAGAAGCATATTGACCATATTTGAAAAAGCTCTTTGTTTCTAGTCCGCTAGAAACAGTAACAGACAAATGTGCACCATCCTTACCAAAAGCATTTGCATATTTTACACTATCTGTAACTCTACAAATTATCTTATCTTGGGGCAAAAGCGGTTGCATCATTTCCGACAAATTATACACATCCAGATCGGTGCATTGATTGTCTAGTTGAATATCGTAGTAATATACTTTTTCAAAACAGCTTTCGTCCAAACTACTAAAGATAGACGCCAATTTGCAGCGAAGTTCTTCTACTCTATCTACAGATACACTAAAACCAACACTAGCTTTGTGACCACCAAACTTTACAAGGCAATCTTGACATTGACAAAAGGCATCAAATAGGTCTACACTTTCTATTCCGCGTGCAGAGCCAACATAGTTATCCCCGTCCTTTGTCATGATAATAGCTGGCAAATTGTACTTTTCCTTTAATCTGGCAGCTACTATACCAAGCAATCCGTGTTGCCACTTGTTGCTATACAAAAATACCATTTTTTCCTTCTTTACAACAGTTTCGTTGCAAATAGAAAGGGCATCGTTTACTATATCTTCGGTAATTTGCTTGCGTTGCTCGTTAATTTCCATCAACAAATTTGCTTGTTTATTATCAGCTTTGTCCCTAGAAAGAAGCAACGACAGGGCGCTTTCGGGGTTGCCAACACGGCCAGCGGCATTGATTCTTGGCGCAATTCGCATTGCTATATCGGATGCAGTCAACTGTTGCGGACAACGGGAAAGCTCCGCCAAAGCTCGCAAGCTTTTGTGATTAAAGTTTTCTAAGCCAATTTTTACAATACTACGGTTTTCGTCCGTTAGTGGCATTAAATCGCCAATGGTACCAATACAAGCCAAGTCGGCATACTTTGCTGCGGTTTCTCTGCCTGCAATAGCTTCTACCAACTTCCAAGCAACACCAGCACCAGCCAAGTTAGGGAAAGGATATTCGCCCATTTTTGGGTTAACGCACAAGCAATCAGGCAAAACGTTTGGTAATTCGTGGTGGTCGGTTACAATAACTTCCACACCCAATTCGTCGGTGATTTTTTGGATTTCTTCCGCATTGGAAATGCCGCAGTCTACTGTCAAAATAAGTTCGTAGTAATTGCGTTCAAAAGCTCTAAATACGTTTTCAGCGTGCAAACCATAACCTTCATCACGCGTAGGTATGATAACGTTGTTTTCTACACCATTATCTGTAAAAAACAAAGATAAAATACTGCTAGCTGTTAGACCGTCGGCATCGTAATCGCCGTAGATAAGCACGCTACCGCCTGTTTCCATCAAGTAAGTGATAACTTCTACAGCTTGCCTCATATTTACCATATCAAATGGATCATGAAACATTAACTTTTGCGAAAAATACTGTTCGTAGTTATGTTGATTTACACCGCGTGCCGACAAAGCCTCTGCTAGTGGTCTAGAGAAGCCTTTGCCAATCAAATATTCTACGCTGATGTCATCCAAACAAGGACGCTTAATGTATCTTTGTTTCATAATTTCCTACAAACATAACAGCCCTCTATATCAATAGAAGGCTGTTTTGGTTAATTACAATAATATGTTATTTTCTTGCTCCGGAATAAGCGTTGTCTTCTACCAATGGAGTTACAAGAGCAACGAAAATTCTGTTAAGTAGCATTGTTGCTACAAATGAAAGAACAGCACCGTATACAAGAACATTTCCCAAAGGAGCCGTTACAACTGTTGGGATTAGCCACAAGATAACGCCCAAAAGAAGAGCTGCACCGTGAGCAATTAGGTTGAACTTATTGCCGTCCAAGAATGCTCTGTACTTAGCACTAGCAAATGTCTTTTCCTTTGCATAGTTCTTGATTCTGTCAAATGTCACTGCTGTCAAAGCTGTAATTGCAGCATAAACGATGATTGCACCAATGTAAGCAGCCAAGTTGAACAATTCGATGTGAACGCAACCGCTAAATACGATAAATACAATAGCAACGATAAGTTGACTCAAAATACCAGCAAGACCAAGAGCCTTGTAGCGAGCAACCAAATATACCCAACCGGCAACTACCAACACGCCAAATACGATTGCAAAAATCAAACCAGCATTGTTGTGAGGTAGAGCTTGATGAGATTCTTTTTCAAATGTAGCATCAATAACACCAGCATTTACATAGCTAGCAATAAGCTTGTTGTGTGCTTGTGCGCCTGGTTGAGAGTAAAGTTGAATTTTACCATTTTGGTAGAAAGCAGCGTATGTGCTAACGCCATCTACAAAGTAGTAGTAAGTTTGACCAGAGCTTAGGTGATATTTTGCGTCTTCAGCAGCTTCTTTTGTAAGTGTTACTTCACAAATTGGGAAGTGTGTTCCTTGTTGAACGTAACTCTTTGTAACTGCTCTAGCAAAGTCTTCGGAAGAAAGCAAAACACTGTTAGTATCGTATGTGCCAGAAGCAAGAACTTCGATTTTACCAGCACAAACCGCTTGGTTAGCGATGGACAAAAGGTTGCTGTTGTCTTCGCTTGCAGCTGTCTTAGGAAGTACTACTGTCAATACATCGTTTTCCAATGTGATTGTGGATCCGTAGTAACCGAAAGCCTTGTTAAGTCTAGCGCGAACAGTGGAGATAACGTCTTTTGCATCTACATCTTCGCCAAGTTCTACTGAGTATTTAACTTCTACAGAGTCTGTAAACAAATTAGATTTTTGAATCAAACTAAGTGGAGAGTAAAATCTGTTATATTCGCCGTAATCAAATCCATCGGGTAAAAAAGAAAAAACAGCAAGACATAGCAACAAAGCCATGATGATGCTAACAAGTACGATGGAAGTCTTTTTTGTCATTGTGGAGCCTCCTAGGTTTATGTTAAAACTAACTATTCTATTATAATTGCTGAAAGGAAATTAGTCAAACAATTTTAGGATTTTTTCACATTTTATATATTAATATATATAAAAAAGCGCTCCTTTTTTCAAAGAGCGCCACAAAAGCAAAGCAAACTACCTTCTTTTAGACTTTACAACAGCAACAATACCGCCAACCAACAGGCAAATTACAAGGTCTAGCACTACTTGGCCGAATTTTACGTTACCGCCAAAAATCAAAAACAAAGCCAACGACAACAACCAAAATATTATTGCTGCTACTATCGCCTTGGGTAAATATTGACCATCCTTTAGAGAAATTCCAATAGCCACCGCAAGACATACAATTTTTATTACTTGATTTACTATCGACAAAACGCTGTCGCCTAAATTAGTGAATTTTGCAATAATAGCTAAAACTAACACTCCTATACAAGATAATATCAAACCCAATATGCCCGCTTTAACACTTTGAAAAACCCATTGCCTTTTTGCCACCATAAAAAACCTCCGTATAGAACAATTCTATGCGGAGGTTATGCTTTTTATTAGTAATTATCTAATTTCGTCAACTTCGTCTTCGTTGGAAGCAGCTGCAGCTTGTTGAGCAGCTTCTGGTGTTCCTGGAGCTGGTTCAACAGAGTGGATAGCTTGGCGTACAAATTGCATGATAGTTTTGCTATCTTCTGTACCTGTAGCAATCCAAATGTGTTTTTCGTCCATTTGAACAACTTCGCCAACAATACCGCCGATAGTTGTAATTGTGCTACCAACAGCAAGTCTGTTCATCATTTCTTCGGCACGTTTCTTTTGCTTTCTTTGTGGGATAACCATCATAACAATCATTACTACAAGCATAACGCCCATAATAATCCAAAAGCTCCAATCGTTACCTTGTTTTTCTGTTTCTTCAAAAAAGCCTAGTAGTTTAAGCAACATAATTTTCTCCTTATTTTTTCAACAATTGTTGTTGATTTTTAACTATTATACAATAAATGCTTAAAAAATGCAATAGAATTGTCAAATTAGTAGTTAATGTTACAAAACAATCCTAACTAGCATAGCAAACTATCTCTTTCCGTGATAGTATTTTTCGTAAAACTCGCGCTTGAAATCGGCAAAACTATCGTTTTTGATAGCTTCTCGTGCGCCTTTAACCAAATTGAGCAAGAAGGTAATATTGTGGATAGAAAGTAGTTGCGCCGCCAAAATTTCCTTGCAGTTTACCAAGTGACGCAAATATGCTTTGGAGAAGTTTTTGCAACAATAGCAATCACACTCTTCATCCAAAGGTGTAAAGTCGTTTTTATAAATACTATTGCGCACCACAACCTTACCATGACTAGTCATAGCTGTACCATTGCGAGCAATACGTGTTGGAAGTACGCAGTCAGCCATATCAATTCCACGTTCGATACCTTCCAAAATGTAATCGGGGGTACCAACACCCATTAGGTAATGTGGCATATTCTCTGGCAAATAAGGGCGAATTGTATCTAGCATTTGATACATAATTTCCGATGGTTCGCCAACAGACAAACCACCAACAGCAATGCCGCACTCAGCGTAGTCACGAACAAACTTTGCCGACTCTATTCGTAAATCCTCAAACATATTTCCCTGAATAATAGGAAATAGCATTTGCTTACCATTTGTATGCGCCTTGCTGCATCTATCTAGCCAACGATGCGTTCTTTCCATAGCAGAACGAGCGTACTTTTTGTCGCAACCATAGGTAGAACATTCGTCAAAAGCCATGATTATGTCTGCGCCTAGTTCGTGTTCCGTTTGCATTACACTCTCTGGTGTAAACAAGTGTCTACTACCATCGATATGGGAGGAAAAGGTTACCCCTTCGTCGGTGATTTTACGCAAATCGCCCAAAGAAAAGACTTGGAATCCGCCACTATCGGTAAGAATTGGGCCATCCCAGTTCATAAACTTGTGTAGGCCACCAGCTTGAGCGACCAAATCACTACCTGGTCTCAAATACAAGTGGTATGTGTTAGACAACAATATTTGGGTACCAATTTCCTTCAAGGTGCTTGGCAACAAGGATTTTACCGTTGCCGCCGTACCTACGGGCATAAATATTGGTGTTTCTATATCGCCGTGTGGAGTGTGAAAAACACCACATCTGGCACCAGTATGCTTATCTACGTGGATAAGCTCATATCTAAATTGTGACATATTTTCCTTAAAATAAGCTTTTTGATATATTTGGCAAAAACAATGCGTCTACTCAATAAACATTGCATCGCCAAAAGAGAAGAATCTGTATTTTTCTTCAACAGCAACGTCGTATACACCCAAAATCTCTTCCTTTGAGCACAAAGCAGAAACAAGCATAATTAACGTGCTTTCGGGCAAGTGGAAGTTGGTTATCAATGCGTCCACAATTTTAAACTTGTATGGCGGATAAATAAAAATCTCCGTATTGCCACTGGTTGCTTGAATATGACCGTAGTCGTCGGCAGCACTTTCTAATGTGCGCACACTTGTTGTGCCTACGCAAATTACACGTCTGCCCTGTTGCTTTGCCAAGTTGATAGCATCGGCCGCCTGCTGTGATACTTCAAAATATTCGCTGTGCATATGATGGTTAGTTACGTCATCCACCTTGACTGGTCTAAAAGTGCCCAAGCCAACGTGAAGCAACACTTCCACCACTTGAACACCCTTTTCGCGAACTTTTTGCAAAAGTTGATTGGTAAAATGCAATCCTGCAGTTGGTGCGGCACTAGAACCGTCAATTTTGGAATACACCGTATTGTAGCGTTCTCTATCTTGCAACTTTTGCTTGATATATGGTGGCAATGGCATTTCGCCTACTTCTTGAAGGATACTTTCAAATACACCATCGTACAAAAACTCTACAATTCTACTTCCGTCTTCGCCAACACTTTCTATTCTAGCCTTTAGCTTGTCGCCAAAGCAAAAAACTGCACCAGGCTTTGCAATGCGACCAGGCTTTAGTATAACTTCCCAATGAGTCAAATCCAGCCTTTTGAGTAGCAAAAACTCAATATGACCACCTGTATGTTCCTTTGTTCCGTAAATTCGAACAGGTAACACCTTTGTATTGTTTACAACCAACAAATCGCCTTTGTTAAGATAGTCAATTATGTCGTAAAAGTGTTTGTGTTCAATTGTTTTGTTATCTCTGTTGTACACCAAAAGTCTTGATGTATCCCTTGGTTCAACAGGAAATTGAGCAATCTGCTCCTCTGGCAGATTGTACCAAAAATCACTAGTTTTCATTCTTCCAATATGCTTTCGTCGTAAATGGCAAGCATTTCCATACGTTCTTTTGATAATTTTCTGCCAAGATGCTTGTAGGCATTTGGCATACATACACGCCCCCTAGGTGTACGAGCAATAAAGCCAAGTTGCAGCAAATAGGGTTCGTAAACGTCTTCGATTGTTTGGGTATCTTCGCCTGTGGCGGAAGCAAGTGTTTCCAAACCAACAGGACCACCACTAAACTTATCGATGATGGTTGTGAGAAGGTTGTGGTCTACTGCATCCAAACCAAGTTCGTCTACTTCCATAACGTTCATTGCGTGCGCTGTTACTTGAGCTGTTACTTTGCCATCGCCCAATACTTCGGCAAAGTCCCTTACACGCTTGAGCAAGCGGTTAGCAATACGAGGTGTACCACGACTGCGACGTGCAATTTCGTAAGCAGCGGTATCTTCAATTTCGGTACCAAGTTTTTTGGCAGATTTCATAACGATACCTTGAAGTTGCTCAGGAGTGTACATATCAAGGCGCATTTGGACACCAAATCTATCGCGCAAAGGTGCTGCCAAATTACCCGCCTTTGTTGTTGCGCCAATAAGGGTAAACTTTTCCAACTTGATATTTACACTTGTTGCACTAGGTCCTTTTCCCACAACAAAGTCCAAACGATAATCTTCCATCGCTGGGTACAATATTTCTTCCAAGCTGCTGTTTAGACGGTGAATTTCGTCAATAAAAAGCACTTCGTTAGGCTTTAGCTTGGACAAAATAGCAGACAAATCGAACTTGCCCGGAATTGCAGAACCACTTGTGATGGTAATAGGTACGCCCATTTCATTAGCAATAATATGTGCAAGAGTTGTTTTTCCTAGTCCTGGAGGACCGTACAAAAGTACGTGATCCAAGCTTTCCCCGCGAGAAAGTGCCGCCTTGATGTAGACGGACATATTTTGCTTAACTTTATCCTGACCGACGTAGTCTTCAAAAGTTCTAGGACGAAGGATATTTTCGGTATCTCTTTCCTTTTCTGTCAATGTACTTGTAAAAAATTGTTGTTCCATTGATTATTTTCCCTTTTGCAAAGTAATTTGTTAGTTAATTCTAAATGCCATATTGACAATTTCTTCAGCTGTTTTGGCGCCTAGTTTGCAAGCCGCTTCAACAAGCTTTTGTGCGTCCGCTTGATTTTTACCAAGACCACACAACACAGCAATAGCATTTTGCATATCTTTGGTAACGGTAATATCTGGATTGACTGCAATGGGCAAAGTTTCAAAGTCGCAACTTTCCACAGTCACCTTTTCGCGAAGTTCCAAAACAAGACGTTCGGCTGTTTTCTTGCCCAAACCCTTGATTTTTGTAATTTGTTTGATATCTCCATTGTAGATTGCTAGTGCAAGTTGATTGGCTGTCATACCGCCAAGGATAGAAATAGCCACCTTGCAACCAACACCACTAACAGAAACAAGTAGCATAAACAATCTTTTTTCTTCCATTGTGGAAAAACCGAACAAGGATACGCCATCTTCTCTAACTTGCATATAGCAGTTCAGTTTACGCTTTTGACCAATTTGACAATCAGCCAAGGTGTTAGCAGATACTTGCAATTCGTAGCCGATTCCATTTACGTCTACAACCACTTTGTTGCTATCAATATCTACAATTTCTCCATTGATATAGTTCAGCATATATTTCGCTCCAAAAATTACTTGATAAAGAATTTGTCGTTCAAACCACCAGTTTGAATATGAGTTAGCGCAACGGCTAGTGCATCGGCAGCATCATCTGGCTTTGGCACCTTTGTTAACTGCAAATAGATGCGCACCATTTCTTGAATTTGCTTTTTTTCAGCCCTGCCGTAGCCAGTCATAGCTTGTTTAATTTGCAAAGGTGTATATTCGTACAATCTGCCACAACTGTGAACAGCTGCTAGTAACAACACACCACGTGCGTGCGCAACATTGATACCTGTTGTTATGTTTGTGTTAAAAAACAATTCTTCTACTGCAACCTCATCTGGCTTGTACTTTTCTATCAAGGCTGTAACAGCCTTGTAGACAATGGCCAATCTAACGGGGAAACTTTCGTCTTTGGGCGAAGTGATAACACCGTAGTCCACCACAGCCTTTTGATTGATACTTTCGTAGTCAATAATTCCATATCCAATTGTCGCCAAACCTGGGTCAATCCCTAGTACTCTTTTCATAATTTCACCTGTATAGATATAATAAACTAATATCTAATAAAAGTCAAGTTGACTAATCAATAAAGCCAAATTACTTTTGCAAACCTATAATACTTTTTTGAAACATAATCGGAAAAAGTTAGTAACATACCTATAATTTTTATATAACAAAAGCAAAATCATAAACTATTTTTTCACATAACGTAAAAAGGGGGCTTAAAAGGGCCAAAATACCACATTATCTATTTATAGACAATTTTCAACTTTATCAATTGGGGCTAAAATACTGTTTTCGGAGGCAACAAATGATAACATACAAACCTTTTTACAAAACACTGAAAAACAAAAAGATTTCCACTTATACCTTGATTACTAAGTACAATATCAGCAGAAGTCTTCTCGATAGACTCAAGCACGACAAACCCATCACAACCGTTACACTAAACGACTTGTGCACTATCTTGGATTGCTCTGTTAGTGATATTATGCAATTCGAAAAGGACAACTAACTTGTACAACTAAAGCAATTAAATCAAGTTTCTTGTGTTATTTAGCTAATAACTTTAGACAAATGTCAATGTAAGGGGATTTTTTACACTTTTTTAGGAAACCAATATTTGTTTTTGAATAAACTAAAAGACCACATTGCAACATGTGGCCTTTTTTGATGCACTAAAACTCTATTTCTTTTGTAATTATATGTTGAATACCATCTGGAATATTGTTTAGTATATCGGCAAAAAACGTAGGATAAGCCTTGAAATTGCTGTATTGGTTGATAGGTAACCAAGCAACAGTTTCTTCTCCATCAATACACCGACTTTTATGTACCGGAAGTTCCCTTGTTCCACGAGGTTTCATCAAGTAGTAGAAAGACAACTCATGGCAAAAATATTTATTTAGCACACTTTGACTCTTATCCTTGAAGAAATTTTCGTGAATTACCAACAAACGATCCACTTCGTAATTTACACCAGTTTCTTCGAAAGCTTCCCTTTGTGCCGCATCTTGAGCCAATTCGCCAAGATGAACTCCACCACCAATGGAATAGTAGTAGCCAGCCTTGGAATTTGTAGCCATCAACACGTGACCATCTTCCACAATGATTGCCGCCGCTCTAAATCGATATCTTTTGTTATCTTCAGTGTTAAAACAACAATTTTGTTCCATACAAATCCCTCCTAAGAAAAAAAGATTTGCCTATTATATCACTAAAAAGTAAATAATGCAAGTTAAGATACCTATAAAATTTACAAATTTTACTGTAAAAATCCAAACTAAAAGCTCTGCAAAATAGCAGAGCTTTTATATTTCAAAAATTATTCTTCGTCATCTGGTAGTTGAACATTGTGGTAAACGTTTTGAACGTCATCATTATCTTCCAATGTATCAAGCATCTTTTGGAAACGAACAAGGCTATCTGCATCCAATGTTACCATTGTTTGTGGGAACCAGCTCATTTCGGCAGAAACAAGGTTAAGACCAGCAGATACAACAGCATCTCTTACACTTGCAAGAACGCTTGGATCACAAGTCATTTCTACCATACCATCTTCTACAGAAACGTCATCCGCACCAGATTCGATTGCCAATTCAAATGCTTGGTCGTCATCCAAACCTGTTGTGTTTTCTGCAACAACGATACCTTTTTTATCAAACATGTAGCTTACGCAGTTTGTTTGACCAAGACTACCACCGTTTTTATCAAATGCGCAACGAACGTCGCCAGCAGTACGGTTTTTGTTATCTGTAAGACAATCTACGATAACTGCACTACCTGCAATACCATATCCTTCGTAAACGATTTGAACGTAGTCAACTGTAGAAAGTTCGCCACTTGCCTTTTTGATAGAACGAGTAATGTTATCGTTAGGCATATTGTTGGCTTTTGCTTTTTGAATAACGTCGTATAGTTTGCTGTTTGTGTTAGGGTCTGGACCACCAGCTTTTACAGCAACGGCAATTTCACGACCAATTTTTGTAAAGATCTTACTACGAGCAGCATCGCCCTTAGCTTTTTTATTCTTAATATTGTTCCATTTGCTATGACCTGACATAGTGAACCTCCTAAGACTTGTTATTTGTTTGTGTAGATATGATACATAATTACACTACCAGCAATGGCAACGTTTAGTGACTCAATGCTGTTTTCCATTGGTAAAGCAACAACCTTGTTTACGTTTTGCCTGGAGTAATCGGAAAGTCCATTTCCTTCGTTACCAAGCACCACGGCAACTTTTCCTTGCAACTTTGTTTCAAAAAGGTTTTCCCCACCCATATCCGCTGCTAACAGCACGTAGGAAGAAAGCTTTTGAAAAACACTTTGCATATCGTTATCTTGATGGATATTGATGCTGAAGTGAGCAGACATTGCACTACGCAAAACTTTTGGCGAGTATACATCTACACAATTTACGGCAAAAATATCAGTAAAACCACACGCAACAGCTGTACGGAAGAGTGTGCCAACGTTTCCCGGATCTTGCAATCCATCCAAAACAAGTACGTTGCCTTGCGCGGTAAAGTCAATATCGCTAGCTTTGTTGACTATTGCCAAAACTCCTTGATTGTTTACTGTATCACAGATTTTTGAAAAAACTCTGTCAGCAACCACCACTGCGTTTTCAAAGGGATACTTGCTTAGGCAACTTTCCTTAACAAATACCGTTTCCACCTGTGCGCCATGCGAAATTGCATCACGAACAAGCCTTTCCCCTTCAATTAAATATTTATTGTAGGCAAGGCGGTACTTTTTATCCAATAGTTTGTGAGCCAACGCAACTTTAGCGTTATCCATGGATGTAATTACCATGAGTTCTTCTCCACACAACAAAAAGAGTCTTTTGTTCAAAGACTCCTATTATTTGTTATTACTTCAAGTTAGCCTTTGCAGTTTCTGCAAGTTTAGCGAAAGTAGCAGCATCGCTAACTGCGATTTCTGCCAAGGACTTTCTGTTAAGGTCGATGTTAGCAACCTTCAAACCATGCATAAGTTTGCTGTAGGACAAACCATTTGCGCGTGCAGCAGCGTTGATACGTGCAATCCAAAGACCACGCATATCACGTTTGCGAAGACGACGACCAACGTAAGCATAGTTGCCGCTCTTCATAACGGCTTGACGAGCAATACGGTAGTTTGTTGATTTTAGACCAAAGTAACCTTTAGCGGCTTTAAGTATCTTTCTGCGTTTTTTAACAGCGTTAACGGCACGTTTAATTCTCATGACTTAACCCTCCTATTAATATGGCAACATGCTCTTGATAGTGTTAGCTTGAGTTTCGTTAACATAAGCTACGCTACGAAGGTTGCGAGTTCTCTTGGTTGTTTTTTTACCAAGCTTGTGGTTTTTGTTACATTGTGCACGCTTAACCTTGCCGCTCTTAAGAACAACAAATCTTTTCTTGGATGCACTATGAGTTTTTTGTTTAGGCATATATTTGTCCTCCAGTGATTAATTTACTAATTTAACGGAGCAAGAAACATGCTGATGTTTCTGCCTTCCGTGGTTGGCTGTTTGTCAATCCTTGCAACGTCGGCCAAGATTTCGGCAAACTTCTTCATAACTTCTACACCTTGACTAGCGTAAGCTTGTTGGCGTCCTCTCATACGAATTGTTGCTTTAACCTTGTTGCCTTCTTTAAGGAATTTGCGCGCAATATTTGCCTTTGTGTTTAGGTCACCAATATCAATAGTCATAGAAAGCCAAACTTCCTTAACTTCTATTGTTTTTTGGTTGCGCTTCATTTCTTTTTCTTTTTTGTTTTGTTCGTACTTGTACTTGCTGTAGTCCATAATACGACATACGGGCGGATTGGAATTTGGAGAAATCTTTACCAAATCAAGTCCTTCTTCGTCTGCTAGGCGTTGTCCTTCGTATGCAGAAACAATACCAAGCTGTTGTCCGTCACTTCCAATAAGGCGAATTTCGCGGTCTCTAATTTGACCATTTATTTGAAGCTCTTTAATAGTTGTGTCCCCCTTAGAACAAAAATTACTTAAATTTAGCAATAAAAAAGTGCGGTAATCAAGATTACCACACAACAGACTACGCGCTTTTGACACGAAATTAACTATTGAATAACCGACAAGCGCAATTACTAAGGCGGTGAGAAATGGTATTTCTTCTTGATTACGTAGGTTATTATACCAAACTTCATTACCATTGTCAAACAATTTTACACTACTTTTGACAACAATTTTGATTGTGTTTGCATATATAATAACTTGTAGAAATTATAACACAAAAAGTTGTAGTAGTCAAAAATATATGTTATAATAATAACA
>JAFTHP010000014.1 GCA_017457305.1 Clostridia bacterium
TCTTGAAGGTTACCTAAATGGAACATACAAGAATATTAGATTCTCCAAAACAGCAGCAGCATGGACATGGAACGACGAAGCAAAAGTATTCGTATGTGACATTGAAGGCGTAAAATACTACTTTGGTGACCGTGATCGTGGCGGATATGCAAACACAACAATGGCACTAAGTGATATTAAGTACATCACAGGCGAGAACCTTTCCAAGGTTGGCGTATCTCAATTCCCTGGACAACTTGGTTCATGGCAATTTGTTCAAGAAGGTGGCAGTGATGTTCCAGCTCACACATGTGAAAGTGCTTGCCCAATCTGCACAGGATGCCTTGATAGCGAATGCGCAGAAGAAGCTTGTGCAACAAAGTGCTCTTGCGTAGAAACAGATGCTCCAGTAGCTGGTACATATGTTATCGAAATGGTACAAGAAAAGGCTGGCAAAACAGTATACTTCATTGGTTCAATGGATGGTTACTACTGGGCTACATCTGAAAACTCAAACGATGCAGTAGCTGTTACTCTTGCAAAGCTTGAAAATGGCAACTACACACTTAAACTTGCTGATGGTCAATATCTTGCTATTGTAGCTAGTGGAACACACTTCAATGCAGTAATGCAAGAAACAGCTTGCGAATGGACATGGAATGCTAAACTTGGCAACTTTACAGTAGCAATTAGTGGAACAGAATACTTCCTTGGAACACGCAATGACAAAACTTACACAACAATTGGTGCAAGCGCAATCAGCTATGCTGGTTCAAGCTATCAAGCTCACCTTGTAGCTCCTCTTGCTCACTCTTGCGATAGCGCTTGTGAAAACTGCGGTGGCTGTCTTGATAGTGAATGCACAGAAGACGCTTGTGTTGTTAAGTGCGCTTGCGGAGAAGTAGAAGATTTGTTTATTGATGCTTCTACACTTACCGCTGGGGATGCTGTAGCAAACACTGAAGTTGTTGAAGGATCTGGTGTTTGGTACACAAGCATTCTTGATGACAACAAGATTGTTATTGACAGCAACAAAAAGTCTTACGAAGATCTTTCTTTTACACAAAGAATTAAACTTCCAGGAACAATGAAAAATACTGATGGTGTTGTAACTACTGGTCTTAAACTTGTTTTTGCTGCTCCATGCAAGTTGACTGTTTATGCTATGTCAGGAAACTCTTCCGCTACAGATAGAAATCTTGTTTTGAAAGATAGTGCATTTGTTGATGTTAAATCTATCAACGTTTTGGGAGATCAACTTTACAAGTTGGAATATGAAATTTCTGAAGCTGGCGTATACTACTTGGGAAGTGCAAAGAGCGGAATCAATCTTTATGGTATTGATATCGCATATGTTGTTGTTGACACTCCAGTAGTATCTGAACCATATGCTTACACATTTGAGAAGTCACAATTTTCAGCTAATGGAACAGTAGCTCTTGGCGATATTGAATGGACACTAGCTGGTGATGGTGGATACTGGGGTTGGGATTCCAACAATGGTAAGGGACAACAACTTGGTTCTAGTGGTAAACCATACAAATCTTTGACATTGACATCCGAAGCTTTCAGCAATGTTACATCTATTAAACTTAACATTGCTGGCGCTAGCAGCTTTGTTGGAACAGTAACGGTTACAGTTGGTGGCGTTCAAATTGGTGAAACTATCACAGTAACAACATCTGCCACAGATTACACACTAACAAGCGAAACACCACTAAATGGTGAAGTTGTTATCGCTATGACACAAACATCATCCAAGGCATTCTACATTAAATCTATTGCAGTAGAATAAGAGTTTGAAATAAACAAAAATGGGACTAGATTTTCTAGTCCCTTTTTTTGTTGCAAAAATATGGATTGTTTGTTAATCGAGTTGGTGTTTATGTGTGTAATTGATGGCAGAAAGGCTGGTTGTGTGGCAAGATGCTATGACGTTGTCTTTGCTCACGAGCGGATATTGAAATAAGCCGTTAAATGCCTTTTAAGGGCTTTAGTAGGGCACTAGGGCATTTGTCTGCCACCACCAATTACAGCCAAGGCGCTCCAAGTGGCAGGGCCTACAATGCCGTCGACGGTCAAGTTGTTTTCCTGTTGAAATTCTCGTACAGCTTGTTCTGTTCTTTCGCCCCAAATGCCGTCAATTTCGCCAAGTGGATAAAGCTTTGCGGTAAGCTTTTGTTGAAGGTAGGTTACGTATACACCCCTGTTGCCACGTCTGAGTGTTGGTCTTGGTGGCAAAACAAGTAGTGTGCGCCAAGTGTTTCTGCCCACAATGCCATCGGCAACAAGACCGTTTGTGCGTTGAAAGTTTCCTACCGCCTGTGCCGTTGCTGTGCCAAATATGCCGTCAACCACCAAATTGTATCCTTGTTGATTTAGCATAAATTGCAATAGGTACACAAAGTTGCTTCTTGCTCCCGAACGCAACGTTGGGTAGTTGGTAAGTTCGTTTCGTGGAAGATACCTTTCTCCAAGATAGTTGCACACTCCCTTTACGCACTCTTCGGCGCATTCTGTTTGGTAATCGGGGTCTAGCATTAGCTTTGCTTCGTCAAAGTTTGTCATAAAACCAGGTTCAGCCAAAACGGACGGGCAGTTTACGTTTTGCAACACTCCCACTCCGTTTAGTGGAGCAACGCCTCTGCCCACTTGGTTTGTCCCTTCCACCAGTTGAAGGTATACTTCTTCTGCCAACTGCTGGCTTTGTTGTACCTGCCTGTTTAGTGGGGAAAAGAAACTTAGCACTCCGCTTACATTGTTGAAGGTTGCTCCGCTACCAAATGCATTAAAACCAAAAGTCACAAGTAGTGTAAGGTTTTGTGCGTTTATTCGGCGCACTCTTGTGGAAATATCCGTGTCGGTAATCTCTGGCTTAACGTCGTACACGGCAAATCCCTGCCGCAAACAGCCTTCCAAAAACTTGATTTTTGTGGGCCTGTTGAACTGATTTTCGTAGATTGGCGTGTTTAGGTAGGGCATAACTGGTGTGCGTTTGCCCGCAGTAAAGGGGTTTTGCCCGTGCTCGTCATTTGCGCCTATGTAGTAGGTCATATACTCCTCCCAAATAATTATGTTGTCTACACAATATATGCAACAGAGCACATCTTTGCCACCCTTATAGTAGCACGGTGGCTCTCTATAACCCAATCCCCTACGTTATTTTCCAACAACTACCTATCAATTGACAAAAATTGTGCAAGGGTGTATAGTTTATGTATTATGAAAAACACATCCGATATCTACATTTTGGGCATAGAAAGTTCCTGCGACGAAACTGCCGCATCGGTGGTAAAAAACGGCAGAGAAATACTATCCAATGTAGTTCTTTCACAAATTGATATTCACAAGCTGTACGGTGGCGTTGTGCCAGAAATTGCCAGTCGAAACCACGTAGAGGCGGTAGACAAGGTGGTTGCAGAGGCTCTATCTCAAGCTAATGTTACTTTGGCAGACATCGATGCTATTGCCGTAACGCAAGGCGCTGGGCTAGTTGGTGCGCTTTTGGTTGGTGTATCCTTTGCCAAGGGGCTTTGCCAAGCAACAAAACTGCCACTAATTGCCGTCAACCACATCGAAGGGCATATTTGCGCTAACTACCTAACTTACCCCAATCTTGAGCCACCATATATGTGCTTGCTAACAAGCGGTGGCCACACGGCGGTGGTAAAGGTTGTGGATTACGACAGCTACGAAGTGCTTTGTTCCACCGTTGACGATGCTGTTGGCGAAGCTTTTGACAAGGTTGCACGCGTTTTGGGCTTGCCTTATCCTGGTGGCCCACAAATAGACAAGCTTGCACAAACCTGTAACGAGCCTACCTACAAATTTCACTCGGTGGTAATATCCAATGGTAACTTTAGCTACAGTGGGCTTAAAACCGCCGTTATCAACACTTTGCACAATGCCGACCAAAAGGGAATTGTGGTGGACAAGGCGGATATTGCCAAGAGCTTTACTCTTGCCGCCATCGATGGTTTAGTGGACCGCTTGTGGCAGGAAACGCAAGCTAGCGGACTCAAAACAGTAGCAATTGCAGGTGGAGTTGGCGCAAACAGCTATTTGCGTAGTCGTGTGGCGGAGTTTGAGCAAAGGGGCATCACAGTTTGTATGCCAAAGCTATCTTTGTGCGGTGACAACGCCGCTATGATTGCATCTCGTGGCTACTACATGTTCAAAAAGGGACAGTTTGCCGATTTGTCGCTTAATGCCTGCCCCACAATGAAGTTGCGTGGGGAAAAGCCTCACAGATAAGGAGTTTTATGAATAAACAAGTGCAACGTATCCAAGCGGATACACAAGTTGGTTTGACCGCCTATCAAGTTGGTCAACGTGTCAGCCAAAAACAAACCAACAAGGTAAAAAAGGTTGTTGGTAAAAGCTATTTGCAAATCTTCACATCTAACATATTTACCTTTTTCAACCTTTTGGGATTCATCATCTTCATTTTGATGGCGATTTGCAAGAGCATATCCAATATGTTCTTCATTGTGGTTATCTTGGCAAATACAATTTTGGGTATTTTCCAGGAAATCAGGAGCAAAATTGCGGTGGAAAAGTTGTCTATTGTTTCCGAGCCAACAGCGGAAGTTATTCGTGACGGAAAGCAACAAACCATTGCAATAAAGGATATCGTTCTTGACGACGTCATTCTGTTTAGCGCTGGCAAGCAAATTTGCGCAGATAGCATTGTTCTCGAAGGGGAAGTTGAAGTAGACGAAAGTATGCTAACCGGCGAAAGCGATGCTGTCAAAAAGAAAGCAGGCGATTTGATTTACAGCGGTAGCTACATTGTTACGGGCAGTTGCGTTGCTCGTGTAGACAAGGTAGGCAAGGATAGCTATGTTGAACAGCTTTCTGCAAGGGTAAAGAAAGCCAAAACCCCCGATTCTCGTGTGTTACACGGAATAAGAACAGTTATCAAGTTTATTTCCATTATCATTTTTCCACTAGGTATTGCAACCTTTTTAACAAGTAGCTTTATTCAAACAAAGTTGCAAGGTATCGACAACGTGGTTGCAATTTACTTTGCAAATATGTTTAGCAATAACCTAAGTGGAACAGCCCAAACTGTTGTAGAAAACGTAAACTCAGCCGTTTTGCAAGCTGCAGGCAGTATGATTGGTATGGTTCCTAGCGGAATGGTGCTATTGACCAGTATGACACTTGCTGTTGCCGCACTAAAATTGGCGCTCAAAAAGGTGCTTGTGCGTGAGCTTCCTTGCATTGAAATGCTTGCTCGTGTAGACACACTTTGTATGGATAAAACTGGAACAATCACCGATGGTTCAATGACTGTTGAACAAATTATTCCATTACAACTTGACACAGAACTACTCAATCAACTTGTTGCAAGTGTAATTGCCGCAACAGGCGATAAAAACACAACTGCGACCGCATTGAGTAACCACCTAAGCGCTTTAACACCTTTAGTTAGCACAAGCCATCTTGTCTTCTCTTCTGCTCGCAAGTACAGCGCGGCACAAATTGAAGGTCATGGAACTGTTGCAATTGGTGCGGCAGAATTTATGTTTGCTAATGCCAGCGCCGATTTTACTAGTCAATGCGATGCCTACCTAAAACAAGGTTTGCGCGTGTTGGCAGTTGGTCAATCGACTAGTCCAATTGTGGACGAACAAGTGCAAAATCTTGAGCCAATTGGTATCATTGTTTTGTCCGACACAATCCGTTCCGACGCGGTAGAAATTATCCGTTGGTTTAGAGAAAATGACGTTGCTGTCAAGGTAATCAGCGGCGACAATCCAATTTCCGTATCGGTAATTGCCGCAAAAGTTGGTGTAAAGGATGCCGGCAAATATATCAGTTTGGAAGGTATGACAGACGAACAAGTTGCACAATGTGCCAACGAGTACACAGTATTTGGTCGTGTTACTCCCGAGCAAAAGGCAATTTTGGTTCGCTCCATGAAGCAAAATGGTCACACAGTTGCAATGACAGGTGACGGCGTAAACGACATCTTGGCAATGAGAGAAAGTGACTGTGCTATTAGCGTTGGCTGTGGTACAGATGCTGCTAAAACTGTTGCTAACCTAGTTTTGATGAACAACAAGTTTGGTTCCATGCCAAACGTTGTTGCCGAAGGCAGACAGGTTGTTAACAATATTCAAAACAGTGCGTCTTTGTTCTTGATGAAGACTTGCATGACTGTGTTTACAACGTTGTTGTTGCTACTTATCCCCAATTTGGATTACCCATTTGAACCAAAGCATTTGTATGCAATTGAGTTCTTTATCATTGGTATCCCATCCTTTTTGATGGCGCTAAAGCCCAATCGCAGTTTGATCAAGGGCAGTTTCCTCAAAAATATTCTCAAAAACACCCTTCCAAGTGGACTTGCAATGTTTGCTTCCGTTGCATTTACCTTTGCTTTTTTGAACGTTTGGTACACCCCACTAGAAGGTATCACACAACAAAATCAAATAACCACCGTTGCAATGTTTGCAATGACATTTACTGGTCTTGCCGCATTGTGGATTTTGCTTTTCCCATACGATTGGTTCAACCTTGGTGTTGGTGCCCTTTCTTCTTTGGGAACAGTTGCAATATTTACCCTTGTTCCACCTTTGTACGAAAAGCTTCTTGGTCAATCTATGGACCTGTTCACGCCTGTTGGTGGATCGGCTGTTACCTTTATCATTTTGGACGTTTTGGTAATGGCGGTAATTGTTATCGTTGGAAAACTAGTAATGAAACTCGTTGCAAAACGCAATGCAACAAAGGAGTAACCCTATGAAACAAGCACTTGAGTTCTATTTGGAACATCGCAAAAAGATAGTTGCGCAAAACTACGTAAACTTTGTTATTAGCTGGGATATGCAAACTGACGCTGCAGAAAATAGCGTTGTTGCCGATTCCGAGCAAATGGGTGTGCTATCTCAATACGACTACGAGTTGGCTACCAACCCTCAATTTGAACAAGCGGTTGCCACGTTGTACCAACACAGGGATGAATTGGACGATGTTTTGGCACACGAAATTGAAGTGATGTACAAAAACATCTCCGACACAAAAAAGATTCCTATGGAAGAGTACGCTGCTTTTAGCGAGCTAACAAGCAAGGCTTATCCAATTTACGTTCGCGCAAAAAGGGAAAATAACTTTGAATTGTTCCGCCCATACTTGGAAAAAATCGTTGAGTTTTGCAAAAAGCAAACTGTTTGGCTTGCTACGGACACCGTAAAAGGTTACGACGTGTTGTTGGATATGTACGAACCACGCTACACGCAAGCAAAGTACGACAAATTTTTCAACACTCTAAAGGAACGTCTTGTTCCATTTGTTGCACAAGTTACTGCAAACGTTGAACCTGTTCCAGCTTGGGCAACAGCAAAGTATGACGTTAACAAGCAAAAGGAATTTTGCGAATATCTTCGTGACGTTATGTGCTTTGACAAGTCTCGCGGCATAATGAAGGAAAGCGAACATCCATTTACTTCCGGTTTTGGCACAGATGACGTTCGTATCACCAATCACTACCACGAAGATAACTTCATTTCTTCCATTTTCTCGGCAATTCACGAGTGTGGTCACGCAACATACGAACAAAATTGTGATAAATCATTGAACGGCACATTGTCTGGCGGTGGCGCAAGTCTTGGCTTGCACGAAAGTCAATCTCGTTTTTACGAAAACGTAATTGGCAGGAGCGAAGCATTTTGGGCAGTTCACTATCCAGTATTGCAACAATACTTCCCTGAACAACTTGGTCAAGTATCTTTGAGCGAGTTTATGGCATATGTAAACCGCGCAGAACGCAGTTTTGTAAGAACCGAAGCAGACGAACTCACGTACGCATTGCACGTAATGCTTCGTTACGAAATTGAACAAAAACTTATGGACGGCAGTTTGGCTGTTGCCGATTTGCCAACATATTGGAAAGAGAAGTTTACCGAGTACTTTGGAATTACCCCACCAGACGACACTCTTGGCGTTTTGCAAGACGTTCACTGGGCTTATGGTAACTTTGGTTACTTCCCAACATATGCATTGGGTTCTGCTATAGCTTCCCAACTATATCATCACATGAGTAAGGACTTTGATGTAGAGCAAAGCCTTGCAAGTGGAACAACAAAGCAAGTTAACGTTTGGCTAACAGAAAAGATTCACAAGTATGGTTCTAGCAAATATCCAGATGAAATTTTACGACTTGCAACAGGAGAAGATTTTGATGCCAACTACTATGTTGACTATCTAATTGCAAAATACAGCAAATAACAATCTTGGTTAATTTAGAACAACTAATAAGTATTAAAGCGTACAACAAACGTACTTTAATGCTTTAATATGTGATATAATATAAAACACTATCTCATCATGAATTTACTTATCCCCGCCGCAACAGGACTAGAAGCTGTTGTAAAAAGACAACTAAATATGCTTGGCTACAACGATTGTCCTGCTGTTAACGGAAGGCTCAGAGTGGAAAATTGTAGTTGGAAGGACGTTGCTCGACTAAATATGTTTTTGCGTAGTGGCGAGCGTGTTCTGATTCAACTAGCCCAGTTTCCTTGCACAACTTTTGATGAACTTTTTGATGGTGTTCGTGGCTGTAATTGGGCGGATTTTGTTTCGCAGCAAGGTAGGGTTGTAGTTGTTACAAAGGCAATCAACAGTAAACTCTTTGCTCATCACTCTATTCAAAGTATTGGCAAAAAGGCAATTATAGAAAACCTTTCCGCCGTGTACGGACCAATGCTTGAGCTAGGCGAAGAATACAAGGTGGAGTTGGATATTACCAACGACGTGTGTAGTGTAAATTTGGATACCACTGGTGATGGACTTCATAAGCGTGGTTACAGAATAAAAAACTACACAGCTCCACTAAAGGAAACAACTGCATCCGCTTTGATTGATTTGTCCGTTTGGAACCCCGACAAAATGTTTACCGACCTGTTTTGTGGTAGTGGAACGTTGCCAATAGAAGCCGCACTCAAGGCTCTTAAAATTGCTCCGGGGCTAAACCGTTCATTTGCGTTTATGGATTGGCCTTGCGTGGACGACGATGCCTACGACCTTGCCGAGCAAGAGGCGTTGGATATTCGTGTAGAAAGGCAACTCAATATTATTGGCGGCGACATCAACCCCAAAGCTATTGATATTGCTACTTACCACGCAAAACGAGCTGGAGTGGATAAATACATCAAGTTCAACTTGCGCCCAGCACAGGAGTTTATTACAAAACAAAGCTTTGGTGTTAACATAAGCAATCCGCCATACGGAGAAAGACTGAGTGAAATTAACGAAGTTAGACAAATTTCCAAAGATATGGGCGTTTTGTATCGCAAACTAGACAAGTGGAATTTCTACTTCTTGTCTCCCAATCAAGATTTTGAACGTGACTTTGGTCGCAGGGCTGACAAAAAACGTTTTATCTACAATGCAGGAATCAAATGTAGTTACTACACTTTCAATGGCCCAAAACCTACTAAATAATGCCATTGTTTAGACACAAACATTTTTGGTTTGTGACGAGGCACTTGACGCCAACAAGAAAGTGGATATTTATTGTTAGTGGTACCGTTGGTTTAGTAATCAGTAATCATTGACCAATATCCAAAAGTAATTAGTTTTTGCACTAAATAGCATTTATTAAATAAAAAGCGCACTTGATACAAAATAGTGCGCTTTTTGCTTTGCTTTTTTGATTTACGTATTGAAATTACCACTTTATTGTGATAAAATATTATATAAATTATATATACAAAGGAAAAAGATATGAAAAACCCTAAAAAAGTTGCAAAAAAAGGAGCAGTAGTATCCTTTATTGTATTGATTAGTGTGGCGTTACTTATCGTTTTGGCTGATTTGGCAAAGAAATTTCTCAATATGGACGGCAAAGACATTATTGAAGTTGTCATCTCCTTGCTAGAAGCGGTCGGTTTGGTAATATCCTTGTTTGTTGCGGTTAGACAACTTGGCGACTCCAAGGAAATTGCTCGTGCTCAGTTTGTGATGGAACTAAACGAGTCCTTTGTTGAAAACGAACAATACGTTGCATTGTACAATGCTTTGCAGGATTGTCTTGATCACAACTGCGATATGCAAGCACAATGCGAGCAATCGGATAAATGCTTGTTGCCATTTACTAAGGGTGCAGTAAGCAATTATCTTACCTTTTTTGAAACAATCTATTTACTCAAGCGCGACGGAGTATTGTCCTTTGCGATAATCGACAATCTGTTTGGTTACCGATTTTTCTTGGCGGCACACAGTAGGTTTGTGCAGGAAACAAAACTGGTTGCTCAGCCAGAAAACTTTGTAAACATTTACAAGTTGGAAGCGCAGTGGCTGGAATATCGCATTAGCATTGGCAAGGAACCAAAGCCGGGTAGTGTGTATGCTACACGCAAGCTTGCCGATCAAATCCCACAAGAACAATATCAACGAATTATCAATATGCCCGACTATGACTAAGATTTTACTAAAGGATTTTCAAATTAAACAACTTGGACCACAACACGTGGTTGAGATATTGGCATTGCAGGAAAGGATTTTTGATTCGCTAACAGATAAATCCACCTTAAGACGCAATACTCCGCAAATGTTTGAGATGTGCGTGCAACCACCTCACTATTCCCTTGGGGTATGGTACGAAGGAAATCTTGTTGGACTAGCAATTTTGTACTGCCCGGATATGGGGGAAGAAAACTTAGCAAAATGTTTGCAAGGTGTGGAGGTTAATGCGGAAACAAGCGCAAATTACAAGCTGGTTTTGGTTGAGCCGCACTGTCGCGGAAATGGACTGCAGTTCCACCTAGGCTTGTTACTGGAGCAACAAGCACTCATCATGGGTAAGACCGTTATGTGTTGTACCGTTTCGCCAGATAACCCCTATAGCAGGAACAATATGCTAAAGCTAGGCTACATATACAATCGCACTTTGATAAAATATGGTTCAATTCGCGATTTGTACTACAAAACACTATAATAATACAGTAAGATTATCTAATACACTTAGTTGTAATGTTAAAAGCATAAAAGAGGTGCGTTTATGAATTATGATGTAATCATTGTAGGCGCCTGCACGGCAGGGACTTTCTTTGCTAATCAACTGGCAATGAGGGGACTTTCGGTGTTGGTTATTGACAAGGATAGCGAACAAGATTTGTGCAAAAGATTGGATATTATCCACTTTACACGTGATTCCTTCGAACAATTTGGTGTGCCCGAATCGCTGCCTGGTGATGAAGAATTTGTTCGCCACTTCAATTTGTGCTACTCCAAGTCGGCACTCAACAACCATCTAAAGGAAAACAAGATTAACGTTTCTGTGTTGCATCTTCCTTTGTTTATAAAAAGACTGCGTAACACAGCTAAGCAAAATGGTGTAGAGTTCTTGTTTGAAAAGAAATTTGTAGACCTTCTTCGTGATGATGATGGTCGCATATGCGGTGTGGTTACGGAAGATGGCAGCAAATACACCTGTCGTTTGGTAGTGGATGCTAGCGGAATCCCCTCGGTAGTAAGAAGAGTTGTTCGGGACAAATACGTTGAAGATTTTGCTATTGGCCCAAGGGACAAATTTTATGTGTTGTTGAAGTACGTAAAACTAAACGATCCTAACTTAACCATAGAACACTCAACTTCTTGGCAGTACTACAAGGGATGGATAGCGCCACAACACACTCCAGGTGGAGCAATTATTGGTGTGGGCGCAAACTTGTCCTTTGACTATGCTCGCAAGTGCATGGCTAAGTTTGAAAGCGCAATTCCTTTGCCAGATTACACATTGCAATACGAAGAAATGGGTAGTACACCCTATACTCGTCCACCTTTCTCCTTTGTTGGTGATGGATTCTTGTGTATTGGAGATGCTGCCGCCTTAACAAAACCTATGAACGGCGAAGGTATCCCCATGGCATGGGGACATTGTATGATAGCTGCCGACGTTGTTGCAAATGCATTGAAAGAAGGCTATCCAACTGCCGAAAAGTTGTGGGATATCAACGTTCAATATCAACGTGCAGAAGGTGCCGAATATGCTGGGCTTAGGGCAATGCTAGTTGGCGCTATGAAGATGACGGCAAAGGACAACGACTACTTGTTTAAGGAAAGCATTGTATTTAAGTCGGATGATTACGTTGCAAAGTCTAGCGAAGCAGCAAGGCTTGTAAAGGGCGTGTTGACAGGTCAATTTGCCTTGAAGTCTTTTGTTAATTTTGTACGTGCTATTGGCATTGGCAATAAGCTAACAAAGCACTACAAAAACTTTCCAACCAATATTCAAGATTTTGACAAGTGGCGCACTAAAGCCCTTAAACTGTGGAAGAAAGCTGGTTCAATGGCTGATACTGTTACAGATGCGGATTAGTATCGCAATTTATTTGTAAACTTTTTAGTAGGAGAAATACTATGAATAATAACGAAATAGGCAACAAAAAGCAAGGCACAGTTGGCTGGAAATTTTGGCTGATGGTGCTTGGTATGGGCTTGGCAGGACAGCTTTGCTGGAACATCGAAAACCAATGGTTCACAACGTTTGTGTATGCCAAAATTAGCAAGGACGTTAATATTGTTAGTGGCATGGTAATACTAAGTGCCTTTGTTACAACGGTATCAACCTTCCTATTTGGAACTCTATCCGACCGTTATGGTAAACGCAAAATGTTTGTTAGCTACGGCTACATCATTTGGGGTATTGCCACAATTTTATTTGGATTGACGGAGTACGTAAACGTTAAAGCTGAACACATCTTTTGGCTTGCAGCGCTAGTTGTTTTATCTGATGCTGTTATGAGCTTCTTTGGTTCAATGGGCTACGACAGCGGTTACAATGTTTGGCTTAACGACTACACAAACGACAAAAACAAAGGTCAAGTTGGTGCAGCTCTTGCAGCGTTGCCTGTTTTGGGAACTATTGTAGGAACAGTGTTGGGTGGAGTTATTGTAGGCATTGGTAATCCAACGGCAGCCCCTGGCTATACTGGACAATACGATACAAGCTTAGATAACTATCAACTGCTATTTTGGTCTATGGGTATCTTTGTAATTGCACTTGGCGTGATTTCCTTGTTTGTAATGAAGGACCATCCATCCCTAACACCAAACAAACGCGGAACATTTTGGCAACAATTTGTGGAAGCTTTCGATTTTAAAAAGCTAAAGGGTAACGAAAATAACAAAGAAATGCTTTTGGCTAACCTTGTTATTTGTGCTTTCTTTATTCCATTTAACTTCTACTTTACACACCTTGGCAACTGGATTATCTACGACATTGGATTTAGCTCTGGTGATATGGGCTTGATTGAAGGTATTGGACTTATCTTTGCGGTGCTTGTAACGTTGCCATTTATCAAGGTAATCAACAAAAACAAGATTCCACTTGTAGTTTTGCTTGCTATTGTGCTCAATGCGCTTGGCCTAATTTTAATTTTCTTGTTTGTAAAGGACAGCAGTAGCGTAGATACAACCAATTTGTTTGCTGCAAAGAACCTTCCACTTTTCTTGTGCGTATTCTTGGTAGGTACAGGCTATGTGCTAATAATGCAAACTGGTATGATTTGGGTGCGTGGGTTGTTCCCAGAAGAAAGCAAGGGACAATTTGAAGGCATCCGCGTATTGTTCTTTGTGCTTATCCCAATGTTAATTGGTACACTAATTGGTAACGTTATCATTGAAAATACCGAACAACCATCGGGAATTTTGCCAGATAACTACGGACACATCCCTGATATTCCACAAGAAAACTTGTTCTTGTATGCGTCCATCATGGTACTGGTAGCGCTTGTTCCATTGTACTTTGCAAACAAGGCGTACAAAGCACGCATTGCAAAGCAAATGGCGGCAGAACAAACACCAGCTGTTGTGGAAGAATAGTTTTAGTTTTTAATAACAAACCCTAGTTTGGGATGATAAATCTGCCTAAACGAGAGTGTTTTGCGCAGACAAACGCAATTTTTAGATAAAAATTGTTGTAGTTTTATCAATTAAAAATAATATTTTTGACCATTACCCCATCGGCAACGGTGGGGTGTGGCATATTTATCTAAAGGGGTAGCTTATGGCACAAATTGCAATAGAAGGTCGTCCAAACATTGTAGACAAAAAGGGGCATATGGCTGTAAAGGGTTACAGCACAACCATGAATATTGTGTACAATCGTGATGACGTTAGAAAAAACGCTTTTAATTTGAAGGAGTGGAACTTTTACCAATTCAAGTGTGGCGAGTACGTTTTGCAAATGACAATGGGGCACGTATCATATATGAGTAGTGTTTCGTTGGCATTGTTCCGCTTGTCCGATGGCAAAAAGTGGGAAATTGGCAGTATGAAACCTTTTGGAAAACTCAATCTTGACTTGGATCCACAGGGGGAAAGCTACAATCAGTATGTTGCAAAGGACTTTGCAATGTCTTTTGAAGTTACAAGCACACAGCGAATCCTGCATTTTTGCGGTAAAAACAAGCAGTACAGCAACGTGGAAGTGCATCTTGTTGCCGATAATGATCCAACAAATCCCAAGATGGTAATAGCAACACCATTTGCAAAAGCTCATCAGTTTTATCTTAACTATAAGGAAAACTATTACAATGCTAGCGGTTTTGTTGCTTTTGATGATGTGCGTGTGGATTTTGACAACGCAACAGGGCTTTTGGACTGGGGTAGGGGCATTTGGCCCTACAAACACGAGTGGTTTTGGGGAAATCTGACTGATCATATTGACGGAGTGCCTTTTGGCTTAAACATTGGTTGGGGCTTTGGCGACTTGTCTTGTGCTAGCGAAAATATGTTTTTCTATGACAAAAAGGCGCACAAAGTAGGGCATTTGCACGTAGAACGTGACGAAAACAACTATATGGCACCTTGGAAACTGTGGGATGACGAAGGAACAATTTGTCTAAACTTTGCCCCTATATATGATAACTACACACAAAACAAATTTGTTGTGGTGGATACTCATTGCAATCAAGTGTTTGGCACGTTTACCGGTTACGTCTTGGTAGATGGCAACAAAATTGAAATACCTGCATTGACAGCCTTCATTGAACACGCAGTAAATAGGTGGTAATATGAAAAAAATAACTAACTCAATGTTGGTGTCGTTTGTTTTTCTTTCGGCAATAGCGGTTGTGGCATATTTGGCCGACTTGGCACACTTGGATGAGTTTTGGTGGGCATTTGGCATAGCCACCGCCTTGATAGTTGTGGGAATACTGCTTCTTTTTATCAAAAAACCACAAATAAAACCCCTTGTAATAGCCATCAATGCTATCTCGATGGGCTTTTACCTTCGTTCTTGGTACATAAATCGTGGGTTTGATAACAGTCTTCTTCTAATGCTTGGGGTTGTTGCGCTTGCCGTGTTGTACATGGTGGTTTTTGTATTACCATTGCTAATTCCTTTTGTAAATAGGCATTACGGTTGGTATCTGCTAATCTTTGTGATACTATCTCTTGGTGGATACGTTTGCTTATTGATATTTACCAAAACAACTTGGGTTTCAACACTTGGATATTTTGGTATTATTCAACTGGCTTTCATCATGGGGCTTAGCTTTGATACCACCGACAATGACGAGCAAATTTCTTCCTATTTAATTAGTTCCTACAGCGTGCTAGTGTGCGGTGTTGTGATACTATTGTTGGTGCTGTCAGCCGACGATTGCGAGTGCGATTTATCCTGCGACGGATGTGGCAGTTCTAAAGAATTTTCTTCCCCTATTAGAAACAAAAAGGATGACAAAATATAAATAATTTGCTAAAAAATAACTAAATGTGTTATTGACCAATCGCTCAAATTTTGACGAAAAATCAGGGCTTTCTGCACAACGACAGAAAGCCCTTTTTATTTGAATATGTAATTAAAAAGTAGTATAAAATCAAATGATGGTGCAAGACATAAAATTATACTAATATGCAAGTAGAAGCATTAAAAAGTTTTACTGATATATTCTAAGCTAACAAACTGTTAGTCTAGCATAATGTGTATGATTTCTTTGTCTGTTTCGCACATGCCTTTTTTGGCTAGTGTTCCAACGGCGGCAATGGTCTTTTCTACGCCTTTTTTTACAATGCCATCCCCACCAAAAAAGTTATTGCCTTCCCTTGTCATGTAGTATCCAAGGAAAGCAGCTTCTACACTGGATGAAATCTTTGCCGCACAGCTAGATTTTGCGCCGTCACACACCACGCCAGAAATGATAGCAAGGGTGTTTACAATGGTGTTGGAAATGTCATCTAGGTCGCCGCCTTCTAGATAGGAAATACCTGCGCCACAGCAAGCGCCAGCGATAACAACACCGCAGTAGGCACTTAGCACTCCGATGTTGTTTTTGATGTGAATAGTGCACAGATTTGCAACAATCAATGCTCTGTACAGCTGTTCTTGTGATTTGTTGGTGCGTTCGGCATAGGCAATTACTGGCAAAGATGCGGTTAGTCCTTGATTGCCCGATCCGCTGTTAATGATAACAGGCATACTGCATCCGTTCATTCGCGCATCGCTACCTGCGGCGGCTAGTGCTTTTGCGTAGCTCATCACGTCATTTCCCGAGTATTTTAGTATTGTTTGCCCAATGTTTGCGCCGTAGTTGTTTGTTAGACCTTCTTTGGCTATTGCCATATTGTAGCTAATTTGTCTATCTAGGACCTTTTTGACGTCATCAATGTTGGCAATGCGTGCAAACTCTACAATGCTTTCAACGTTGAGTAGAGTGGTATCGGCATTTTTTGTGTTTACCTTGTTCTCTACTTCATTTTTGTGCAAAACTATGCCATTTTTCTCTACCAAGTAGATGTGGGTGTGACTATCGCGCAATATCACGCGCGCATTGTCATCGTTTGTGTAGCCAACAAGTTCTATGTACAACGCGTGGTCGTTGGTTGCTGGAGTAAGAGTCATCGACGTTTGTTGCATATATGGGATAATTTGTGCAATATGTTGGTCTGTAACATCCTTTAGCACTTCCAATTCATGCAAGTGATTGCCTGCAATCAACCCAACTGCAACGGCGGCTTCTATCCCGTGCATCCCCTTTGTGTGGGGAACGGTAACACTCTTAACGTTTTTGATGATGTTTCCGCTAACAATGATATCCACCTTGGTAGGCAATGCTCCAAGATGATGCTTTAACACCGCCGCACAGTACGCTAGCGCAATTGGTTCTGTACAGCCCATAGCTGGCACAAGTTCTTCGTTTAGTATATCCACGTAGCTTTGGTAAAGAGAATCGTTTATTTTCATTAGATTTTCCTTTGTAAAAATGATGGTTTAATTGTACCGCCAAATAGCAAAAAAATCAATACAAAACGGATAATTACTGCCCATTTTGATAAAAATTGCCCTACATTTTTGCTAGTGCATATTGACTAGTGGCGGTCAAAAACAGTATAATGATATCATCACAACTACAGCAACCACGCTTGTAAAAGCAAAGGCGGATAGATTATGAGAAAAATCAACATATGCTACATTGGTGGCGGATCAAAAAACTGGGCAAGGGTGTTTATGACAGACCTTGCGCTGGAAGAAGGGCTTGGCGGCACAATATCTTTGTACGATATCGACCTGCCAGCGGCACAGCGCAATGCTCAAATTGGCGAAAGAATAAACGGTCATCCAAATTGCAAAAGCAAATTTCGCTACAAGGTGTGCGAGCAACTAGACGATGCCCTTGTTGGGGCGGATTTTGTTATTTTGTCCATTTTGCCGGGAACCTTCGACCAAATGCACAGCGACGTTCATTGCCCCGAGCAATTTGGCATATATCAGTCGGTAGGCGACACAGTTGGTCCTGGTGGAGTACTGCGTGCAATGCGCACAATCCCCTTGTACGAGCAGTTTGCCGTCAAAATCAAGGCAATTTGCCCAAATGCTTGGGTGATTAACTTGACCAATCCAATGAGTGTATGCGTAAAAACATTGTACGACGTTTTCCCACAAATCAAGGCATTTGGTTGCTGTCACGAAGTGTTCCACGCACAGGATTTTTTGGCATTGGTGCTTAGGGAAATCAAGGGCATTGATGTAGATAGAAAACAAATTTACACCGATGCGTGCGGAGTTAATCACTTCACTTGGATAACAAAAGCCTTTTATCAAGATATCGATTTGTTAAAACTTATCCCTGCCTTTGCCCAAAAGTATTTTGAACAAGGCTACTACGAAAAACCCGGTTGCGACAGATTTGCCTTTTTGACCGATTCGTTTGCCTACGGAAACAAGGTGAAAATGGATTTGTTTGCCAAATACGGCGCTCTAGCAGCCGCTGGAGATAGGCATTTGGCGGAGTTTTTGCCAAACGATTGGTATCTGACCAACCCACAAACTGTAAAAGATTGGGCATTTTTGCTTACAACTGTGCCTTTCCGCAAGCAAAAGCAACAAGAACAAATAAACAAGTCAATAAAGTTGGCTAGCGGAGAACTGTCAATAGAGCTAAAGCAATCGGACGAAGAGGCCGTTGCAATAATGAAGGCTTTGCTTGGCAATGGTCCCTTGGTAACAAACGTAAACCTACCAAACAACGGACAAATGAGCCAACTGCCTATCGGTAGCATAGTGGAAACAAACTGCGTTTTCTCCCACAACAACGTTAGTCCTGTGGTTTCGTTGCCGTTACCTAGCGGTGCAGTCGATTGGGTTCAACTCAACTGTCAAAACATTGACAATACCTTTGCTGGAGTGAAAAGTCGCGATCTAGCGTTACTTGAGCAAGCATTTGCTAGTCAGCCCTTGTGTTGTCACCTAAGCAAGCAACAAAGCCACCAGTTGTTCAAACAAATGTGTTACAACACGCAGGAGTATTTGCAACCTTATTTTGACTTAGATAGCTATTTTAAGAGTACAAGATAAAACATTTAACACACAAAACTGTATAATAGCAAAAATAAAAGCACATCAATGATGGGCTTTGTTTTTTTTGTTTGTAAGTGGTGCGGTTGAACTAGTCAATCTTTACAATTTTGGATTTTACAACCAGTTCGTCAGCTGTAATTTTTTGCAGTTCCTTATCTAAATTGTCAAAGCTGATTGTTTCGCCAATTAGACCATCTACCTTTACGGTGTTGGTAACAAGCAAGTTGATTGCCGAAGCAAAGTTGCCTGCGCCGTTGTACACGCCAAAGATGTTTAGGTGCTTTTGGCAAATTTGGGAAATGCTAATTTTGCTTTCTTTACTGCTGTAGCCAGCCAAGCAAATGTTAGCGTTTACCGATGCTACCGATACAACGTCCTTAATTTTGAAGTCGCTATCGCTGAACAAAACAACTTCGCGACACATTCTTCCGCCAGTAACAAGTTTAAGTTCCTTTTCCAAATCCACCTTGTCGTTGTTAAAGCAGTAAAATACGCCAAGTTCACGGGCAGTTTCTAGCAGTTCTTCGTTGTTGCTAACAAAGATGGGCACCGCTTGGTAGTAGGCAACAAGTTGGGCAAGTATCAAACCGGTTTTTGTTGAGCTGAATATTGCAATGTGACGACCTTTTTCTAGGTTTAGGGCGTCAACTACGTTCAGGCAAAATGCCACGTAGGAAACAAACAAAGCCTTTTCGTTGCTAAGGTTATCGGGCAATTTGTGTACCAGCATGTAGGGTAGATCTACAAAGTTTTGAAGCATACCGTTGCAGTTGTGGCCCAGTTCTTGCATGTTGCTGCACCTTTCGTAGTCGCCGTTGATACATTCGGTACAGCTTCCGCAAGGGATGTATGGCTCAATGGTAACACGATCCATTTTGTCTAGCAAGGGGATTTCCCTTTGGTATACTTCGCTAACAACGCCAACTGCGTTGCGACCAAATACAAATGGGTAGTTGCACTTTGTGCTGCCATTGTACACATTAAAAGCCGATTGTGATAGCAGTACTTGTTCAATTTTGACTTTTACGGTTTCTTCTGCCAAAACAGTTGGTTCAAATTCCGTCAAGGTCAGTTGATTAGGTTGTTCCAAAATCCAGGCTTTCATGTTGGCTCCTTGGTTGTGTAGATATATTACTCTAATAGTATAGCAAACAACGCAAAAAAAATCTACCCTTTTTTAAAAAACAGTTTATCAAAATATTTTTCGTGTTTTTATATCTATCAAATCAAATAGGCCTACAAATTATATTATAAGACCTAAAAGTATCTATTTTGTAAAGTTTCCGTACTTATCTCGTTTTTGCGTCATCCAGAAAGAGGGTGTTGGTGTTTCAATAATTTGAGTTGGGTAGATGATCCCCGCAATACCCCTAAAACAAAAAATAAGTCGGCCGCATTTTAGAATGAGACCGACACTGGCGGAGAGAACAGGATTTGCAAGGAGCGAAGCGACGGAATAGTGAGCCGTGCGAACGTCACGGGTTGTTGCCAAATGTTGTGCCCGAAAACTCAAGTTGGCACGCAAAAAGAAGAAAAACAAAAAGCAGTTCACGTTGCGTGAACTGCTTTGTTTTGCGACCACAAGGCGTGGCCAACTGTTGGCGGAGAGAACAGGATTTGAACCTGCGGAGGCTGTTAACCTCGCACGCTTTCCAAGCGTGTGCCTTAAGCCGCTCGACCATCTCTCCAACTTATTTCAAGTGCAATTGCACTTTGCTGATAAATAATACCAAAAATTGCAAAAATAGTCAAATGATATTGGGTACTTTTTTGTTTTAATTTGCTACAAGTATCATATTTTACAAAAAAAGAGCAAATGCAATTTGGCACATTTGCTCTTACGTAGTTTGTTTATCTAGAAAATGTAAATTTCATGTCTGTTGGGTCGGTATCGGTGTTGTACACAAGCTTGAGATAGTATGTTGTGCCACCCCAACCAGAACCAGTCAATCTGCCTGACCAGCCATTAGCATTGGAATTTCCAACTGCTTGTTGACTACTGTTATATACTTGTGCTGTTAATCCTTCTACATGAGGAGTAAAGGTGTAATTAGCATTGCTATTAACAGTAAATTTAAAATAAACTTCTTTTTGTTGGTCAATATTTTGTACTGTTATAACCTCGCCAATGATTCCTGATTCCATGGTGATGGCGGTATTAAAGGAAATACCCTCTGCCCAAGTAGAAACGTCGTATGTTCTTGTTGTGGATTGTTGAGTTGGTGTTTCGTAGTAGTAAATTGCTCTAGAGTAACCAACGGTAACTTCCTTGGCAGAATAAGTTCCATCTGCCAAAACGGTAAACGTTGTACGGTTAACTGGATAAATGAAAGTTGTTTCGCTTACAAATTCTTCTTCTGGAATTATATAGTTTCCGTCTTTATCCTTTGCGTCTACGTCTACGCGAGTAGTGTACAGCTCGTATGCAGGAACGCTGTTTAGGAACTTGATAATAACAGTTAGTTCGGGATATTCGTCAATGCCTAAAATTTCTCTTAATGCTGAAGCTTCGGGATCGTCAGCTGCAAGCTCGTTGATTGGCCACCATGCACTGCCCTTATCCTTTCTTGCTTCAATAATTTCGTCCAGTTCAGTTGAGTTGTTGTCTTTTGCAATTTTGTTTACTTCTTCAACAAAACGCTCCGTTACTGCAACTTCTCCCGATACCATTTCATTTGCCCCCGGCAAATATGTGAACGGTTCAACTTTTAGTTGAAGGTCTTGTTTAAGTAGATGTGGTGGATCTATTGAATAAGTAAATGTCGCATAGACACCACCTATCGATAGCACTGTAATAACAAGCAAAAATATTGCTAAACCGTGGGTAATTTTTCTAGTCATTTTTACCCTCCACAATCCAGCCGTTATGTTTCGCAATTATTGCAACAAGTTCTTTTGTCCACTTGGTCTTTCTGTCGGAAGAAAGTTTTATGCGCATTGGGTAATTTTTGAATATGGATTTGTGGGAAACGTTTTCAAAGATATACTTTGTGTTTACATATTGCATTGGATCAAGAGCCATGTAGGCATTGAGGGTTTTTCCCCTGATACTTAATCGGCAAATAGCAATATTACCACATCTGTACGTTTCGAATCTTCTACCACGAATAACTCTTATATTCTTTATTTTTCCAAGATAGTCAGAAATCTGTTGGTATCTAGATAGCAGTGGTTCGGTTGCAGTAGTAAGTTTTTCGGCAAATGATTTGCCCTTGCCAAAGGAACCAAACTTATCAACATCGGAGTCTTGTTCCGTTTGATTAGCAGTAAGTTGTTGGTCAAAATCTTCCGTATCGAGTATTGCAACAGTTTCGTTTAGAGATTGTTCCGTAGCTCCTTCTGTATCCAATGCTACCCTGTCATCTAAAATATAAATATCTTCGGTGAGTTGTTCTGTAACACTGTCGTTAGTAATGGCATTGTCTGCATCTGTGCTTATTGTTGCTAAGCTTTCATTTGCAGTAATACAAGCGCTAGTTGTTAGGGCGGAGGATTGTTGGGCTGATGAGTCAGTTGTTGTACCTGTTAATAGCCCCAACAGCATCAATCTCTTGTTTATTTCTTCTTGAATTTTCTTTTCTGCAATTGCAGTTGCCACAATTGCAAATACAATTAGCAAAACGCATAGCCAACCAGCAGGAGATTGCATGAACATTACAAAACTACCAATAAAGGGGAGTCTTTCTCCTGCATACAATCCCTTCATTTGGCTATATCTAACTGGGAATCTATCCGTTACTTCGTTAGCATCACCCTGTAGCAAGAAATATCTTTCATTTGGGTGCTTTTCGTTTCTTTCTTCAATAGCTACAATTCTGTGAATAATTAGATATCCATCTGTTTCGTATACAACGATATCGTGAACATTCAAATCGTCTTCTGCGGGCAACTTGTGTATAAAAACAAGGTCAAACATTTGGATTTGATCGTTGACTTCGCCTTGTTCTAGGAAGCCGTGTCTATCATTGATGTAACTCATACTTTTACTTTTTACAACGTTAAGTACAGGCACGTCCCCAGTGATTTTGCCTTCATTAAATGTTACAGATAGTGAAAAGCCAAACATTACTAACATTGCAACACAACAAAGCCCAAGTAAAAGCTTGTCAAATACTTTACCAGCAATCGACGGCCTTTTTTCTTGCGCTTTTATATATTCTTGCTTTATTTTTTCGTCATTTACGCCTGCTGAAATCAATTTTCTATACAGCTTGATTAGCCACGCGGTAAGAGTGGTAAAGGATACTGTGAGAATTATGAAAACTATCAAGCACAAGACGAATTGATATGCGTCAAAATGTTCCATAATGAATGTCGCTTGTTTTTCATTGAAAACGCATCCCGTGCAACAATGTGCACGGGATGTGTTTATATCATAAGATTTTATTTGATTTTATCAACTAATTATTCTGGGAGTACAGTTTGGCTAGGTACCTTGTTGGAAATGACTGTACGGATAAATCCATTGATAGCTGTCTTGAATGCAGCATATTCACTTTCTACGTCCAAAACAAAGTCGTTTAGTGTAAATACGCTTTCCATGGAGCGAATGTCATTAGCTTCATCAATAAAAGTAAAGTAGAACACCTTGTTTACGTTGTCATATTCCCACACAAAGTTTCTTGTTGCATCCATTAGGGAGATATCTGTGCCCATTGGGTGAATGGTGATGTAATTTTCTGTGTGATAAGTAAAGCTAAAGATGTTATGAGCTGTTCCTTCTGCATTGTAGTTGCCTTCGCCATCAGTTTTGTAAGTCATGCCACTGTCGCCAAACCACAAGTAAGTTGTTACACCTTTTGTTTGAATATCTTTGCCTGCTGTTGCGTTTGGAGTAAATTTGAATGTTACTTTAGCATCAGCATCTCCAGCCTTGAGTTCATAGTCCAAAACGGCTTTGTAGTACTTGGAAGGGTCGGTGTCACCACCTTTTGCTTGATCAATTCTACCTTGTACGAAGTTTGATTCAATTGTATATGAACCAACTGTTCCTTCTATTTCAACGTCTTCCATAATAACACCTTTTGGTGAAAAAGTATGGATTTGATCATTACCTACATAGGTCCATGTAGCGTATACGCCACCGATTGTTGCGATGAGAAGAAGTGCAACAAGTAAACTTAGTTTCTTCATAATAAAATCTCCTTTCTTGTAATATTGAATTGATTATCCCCAAAGGGGATAAGCAACTTCAAGATGGTACAATTATGCTACAAATATAATCAATTGTCAAGACTTTTAAATGAAAATGATTAATAATTAATTAATTTTTTCCGTCGCCGGTAACACTAGCGGAAAGAGCTTTGCTTGTTTTTGTAGCTAAAAAAGCATCGTCTTACAAGATCGATGCTTTTTATAAACACGTAAAGATGCGTACTGTTGTACATGTTTAAGTGCTAAAACGTACAGCTTGCACTGTTAAATTGTATATCATGTGCATATTGATAATAGATTGTTTTCTGTAGAGTGTCTTTTTTATTTCAGTGTTGCTTTTATGTAGATGGGAAAATGATCGCTTGGGTAAATGCCGTCATATAGATTTTTGCAAACGCCATACTCGGATATGGTCATTTTGCCCTTGGAAGCAACAATGTAATCTATGCGTACAGCGTTGAGCTTTGCGCCCCAGGCTTGATATGTGCAGCCATCTTCTGTTATTGGTGCAAGCACTTGAGCATCATCAAAGTGTGGCGTTACAGCTTTCAATGTTTCGCTGTTGGGCTTAGCGTTGAAGTCGCCCATCAAAAATGCTGGCAGGTCATTGAACTGTTGAATTTTTTCCAAAACAACGTTGATGCCCTTTATCCTTGCTTGGTCGGATACGTGGTCAAGGTGAGTGTTGAACACAACAAAACTTTTGCCGTTGGACTTTTGCTTGAGTATTGTGTAGGAGCATACTCTGTAGCAAGCGCTACCCCAATCCTTGGACATAACGTCGGGAGTCTCGCTCAGCCAAAAGGAACCCTTGTCAATTAGTTCAAATTTGTCTGTTCGGTAGAAAATAGGGCAGCCTTCGCTTAGGATAAAATCATCCCGATAGGTAATAACTGAATCGTATCCAGGCATTATCTCTTGAAGATATCCATAGTGTAGCCAGGTTACTTCTTGAAACCCAATTATATCCGGTTGCACTTGGCTAATGTTTGAGGCAATCAAATCGGCACGATAAAACCAACTCTTTTTGAACAGATCATCTGGAGCAAAACATCTAACGTTGCAGCTCATCAAGGTGATTTCATCCCCTTGATTATTGTTTGTTGCAACTTCTTTTTGATTTATCCAGTAGTGTGGCAAGTACCACAATTCAATAACGAGTAGACCTACTATCGCCACAAGAAGTACTATCCCCAATATGCCCAATCCCTTTTTGAAAATTTTACCCATAGATTTTCTCCTTATGGCCTCAACTGCGGCCCTCGTGTATACTATGATACCACATTCTAACTCGAAGTGCCATACCAAACGTAAAATTTGATTGGAATTTGACGTAATATTTTGTTTGCAAAAAGTGATTTGACAACTCCCTGCGGGAATACTTCACTGCGTTTCGTGGCGGTCGCTACGCTCGGCTAAGCGAACCAAATGGGTTCGTGTTTGTTATCACAAACAAAAAAAACACAGCAACTGTCGTTACTGTGTCTTTTATTCCCTTGCGGTCGTTGGCACTCCCTGCGGGAATACTTCACTGCGTTTCGTGGCGGTCGCTACGCTCGGCTGAGCGAACCAAATGGGTTCGTGTTTGTTGTCACAAACAAAAAAGACACAGCAACTGTCGTTACTGTGCCTTTTATTCCCTTACGGTCGTTGGCACTCCCTGCGGGAATCGAACCCACAACTAGCCCTTAGGAGGGGCTTGTTATATCCATTTAACTAAGGAAGCAAAATTTGTTGAAAAGCTTAGGTTTGTTCGAGCATAATTATACTACCAAAAGCTAGCGCAGTCAACCCAATGGGTTGGATTGGTTGCGTTTAGTTATCGTTTGAGCAAAATGATGCTTGGAATTGTTTTGGGGTGGTGTTGTACAGCTTGCGGAACTGTCTGTTGAAGTAGGATATGTTGTGGAAACCCATTTCTTGAGCAATTTGTTGGATTTCCTTGGTGGTAGTCAACATTTGATTTGCCGACAAAACAAGTCGGTAGCAGTTTAGATACTCAATAAAGGGCAATCCGGTGTAGGTTTTGAACAACTTCATTGTGTAAAAGGTGCTGTAGTTGCAAAGGGCGGCGATGTCTTCCACAGTGATACTATCTGAGTAGTGTGCTTGAGTGTGTTGTAGGGCCTTTGTGATGGTATAAAGTCGTTTGTTTTGTGTAAAATCATGATGGATTGGCGCACTTGTTTGTGTACACAATAGGCGCAAAATGTCTAGCATATTGTTGGATACTGTTGCATCTTCGCCCTTCAACATTGCATCAACTTGTTGCTTAACTAAACTATAGCATTGAGAATTTGGGCTAATAACCACTGGCAAATTGTTGTTTTGTAGCATTTGTGTGATGTTTTGCGTGATTTGTCCTTGCCAAGCTACAACAGGATTTACAATAAAAGCGGTAAAGGCCAACTGGTCATTGCATGGCTTTACGCAATGCAGAGTTTGCGGCATAAATACAACAAAATCCCCCTTTTGGACGGAAAAACAATTGCCGTCTACGATAACATTTGCTGTGCCATTGGTTACAAACAAAATTTCCAGTTCTTCGTGGCTGTGAGTAGTGTAAAAGGGCAAACGACTGTCCATTGTAACGTGGATAACGTCAATGGGGCGCAAAAAAGCTCCGCACACATATTGTTGTACGCGAAGATAGTCTTCTAGATAAGCTTTTTTGTTCAATTCTGTTGCCATTTTTCACCCAAATAACAGTTTTGTGTTAGTGATAGTATACACTAAATATCATTTTGTGTAAACAAAAACGTGGTATTATCAAAGTTAGTGTTGAAAAAGTTGTGTGGCTGTGGTACAATATTGGCACATACAAACTAGTGAGGACACAATGAAGATAATTCACACAGCAGATATCCACCTGGATTCTCCATTGGCGGGCGTAAAGCAAAGCTCTGCAAGGCGAAACGAGCTTATTCAAGCATTGCAACGTTTGGCTCAATATGCGGAAAATAACGGTGTTAAAGCGGTCGTGGTGGCAGGGGATTTGTTTGACGACAAATGTGCTACTATACAAACCATCAAGAGCGTTGCATCCATCATTGACGCAAGTAGTGCAACGTGGTTTGTGTTGCGCGGAAATCACGGGGATAGCACTCCCTACGACAAGCTACAAAGCTATTGCTCCAAGGTTATGATGTTTAGTTCCGACTGGACGTACTATCAATATGGCAACTTGTGTGTTTGTGGCAGAGAGCTTGGTCAAAATGATCAACAACAATGGAACAATTTGCAGTTGGATGGCAACAACTTCAACTTGGTTGTGCTGCACGGCGATATAGATAGTGACCAATATGGACTAATCGACAAACAGGCCGTTTCAAGACAGCCCATCAACTATTTGGCGCTTGGTCACAGGCATAGTTATGCTCAGCACAAGATGGGTAAGGTAACTGCGGTGTACAGCGGTGTGTTGGAAAGTCGTGGCTTTGACGAAGCGGAGCAAAGCGGTTTTGTTGTTATTGATACCGACACGGGCAAACACCAATTTGTGGAACAAAGCATTCGCAGAGTGGTAACGGTAACTGTAGACGTCACAAAGGCACAAAGCAACGTTCAGTTGCAAAATATCATCAGCGACGCTATTTGCGGAGTGTCAGCAAACAACTATCTAAACTTGGTGTTGCAAGGAACGTTGAACGAAGATATTTCCTTGCAGTTTGTTGTAGAACAAATATCTGGCGGATACTTTGCTTTTAGGTTGCAAGACGATACAACCGTTGCATACGACGTTGAACAGCTTGCTGCAGAGATTTCCCTTCGTGGCGAATTTGTTCGACTAGTCCAAAGGACAATAATAGATAAAAATGCACAAGAAGAAGCTTTAAAGCTTGGCTTGCGTGCACTTAAAGGGGAGGAATTGCTATGAAGATAGTTTCTGTCAACATTTCTTCCTTTGGAAAACTTACTAATTGGAAGCATGATTTTAGCAATGGTATAAACCTGCTAAAAGAAGATAACGGATTTGGGAAAACCACACTTTGTGCTTTTATTAGAGCAATGCTGTATGGCATAGGATACAACTACACCAAGGTGGGAGATGAACGCATAAACGACGTCAAGAGATATATGCCTTGGGGTAGCAATGGTCTATTTGGCGGAAGCATGGTTGTTGAACACAACGGGGAAAAGTATCGCATTGAGCGCTTCTTTGGATCTAAGGCAACTCAAGAACAACTTTCCGTTATTAGATTGTCTACTGGAAAATCCGTGCCTATAACAACTTCCGTTGGAGAGTACTTTTGGGGATTGACAGCGGATAGCTTTGACCGTTCGGCATATATTCCACAAGAATCTGTAGAAATGTCCTCTACCGAAAACTTTGACCAAAAACTTGCCAACTTGGTAGAAAGCGGACAAGTTGATTACGACAAGGTAGTGGAAAATATTCGTAACTACAAAAAACGTTTCAAGTACGAACGTGGTTTAGGCGGTTCATTGTACGAGTTGGATAGGCAGGAAATGGCCCTAACTCAACAACAAAGCGCCATCGTTGCCAACAGAAAAAGAGATGAGCAAATTGCTTTGCGACTATCCCAAATTGACAAAGAGGAGCAGCAACTGTTGCAAAGACAACAAATGTTGCAACAACAGGTTGAGCAAGCTCAAATTGCCATTGCTCAAAGCGCTCCAAGTGCCGAACAGTTGCAAACAAAGCAACGCATTGCAGAACTTGAACAAAGGGTATACTCCGTGCCAAAGCAACTGGTAGAAGATAGTCAACAATGTCAACAACTGCTTGGGGAAATTGACCGTCAAAAGACAATCAAAAAGAAACCAAATGTATTGTTGATAGTGGGCGTGCTGTTAGCTTTACTAGGTGTTGGGTTAGCATTTGTAAATCTAGTTGTAGGCATTGTTGTATCAGTCATTGGATTGGTTGTTACTGTTGTATCGCTATCAAAGGGCAAAGCTAAAAACAAACCAACTGTTGCCGAAGAGTTAACCAAACAATACCTGCAAATTGCTCAAAAATATGTCAATACTTACCAAAAGGATATTGCAACTATTCAACAAGAATTGTGGAATATAGCAAGTGAGTACAGCAAGGACGTAGAAGTGCTTTCTGCACTAAAAGCGACTGTGCGTCAAACGCAGCCAGCCCTAGCAGTTGACACGGGCAAGCTTGCGTCATTACAACAAACTGCACAGCAAGTTGCTGTTCAACTTAGAGAGCTATCTGCCGAGAAAGGGCGTTTAACAGCCGAACGTGGTCACTTAAACCTTGATTTAGCGCCAATATCCGACCAGCTGATGAACTTTGAGCAACAACGTCAAAAGGATTTGTTTGCATTTCAAACTGCGCAAACAGTAATGGATTTGCTTGCACAAGCAAAGGAGAACTTGTCCACAAGCTATATTCCAAAATTGTGCAATCGTTGCACACAATTGGTTAGCAGGGTGTTGGCTGTTCCAACGGAAGTGCAGGTTGATGCATCATTTACTGTAAAACTTTTGCAAAATGGTTCAGCCAAAAACTTGGCGTTTTTCTCTCGCGGAATACGGGAGCTAACGTTGCTTTGCTTTAGAATTGCCCTGTCGGAACTACTGTTTGATGGACAAATTCCATTTTTATTGGTGGACGATGCATTTGTCAATTTTGACGAAGACAATTTTGTTAGAGCAACTCAACTACTCAAGGATATAGCCACAAATGGTCAAGTTATTTATTTCACTTGTCACAATCGCAAAGGTAGGCTATAATTTACACAAATACATTTACAAATAATAAATAAGGAGATAAAGCTATGAATTTTGTTGACTTTAGCAAGGAAATACGTCGTAACACTTTGCGTTGTCTAAATTCGCAAGGCTCTGGCCACGTTGGTGGAAGCCTTTCCATTGTTGACGTTTTGGCAGTTTTGTACACCAATCATATGCGTGTTGATCCACAAAATCCAAAGTGTCACAACAGAGATATGCTTGTTTTGAGCAAGGGACACGCTGGTCCTGCATTGTATGCAACACTTGCCCTAAAGGGATTTTTCCCACTAGAGTGGTTGGATACTCTCAACAAGTTGGGAACTCGTTTGCCAAGCCACGTTAACCTCAACCTAACACCTGGTGTAGATATGACAGCTGGTAGTCTTGGTCAAGGATTGTCCTGCGCTTGCGGACTTGCTTTGGCACAACGCGCACAAAACATTGACAGCTACGTTTACGTAATCACTGGTGATGGCGAGCTTCAAGAAGGTCAAAACTGGGAAGGAGCAATGTTTGCTGCAAACCAAAAGCTAAACAATATCATTGTTTTTGTTGACAACAACAAGATGCAAATTGATGGTTTGACCAAGGACGTTTCCAACGTGGAAGATATTGAGGCAAAATTCCGTGCATTTGGCTTTATCACTGATAGAGTTGACGGTCACGACCACGAGGCAATTGACAAAGCAATAAATCGTGCAAAGGCAAACCCAATTGCCCCACATTGTATCGTTTTGGATACAATCAAGGGCAAGGGCATTTCCTTCTACGAAAACTTGGGACCAGCAAACCACAGCACAACTGTAACTGCCGACCAATACCAAAGTGGTCTGGAAGAACTTAAGTAAGGGGGTAAAAAATGGAACTTCGTAAAATGTACGTTGCGGAACTATCTCGCTTGATGAAAGAAAACGACAAAATCTTCATTTTGGATGCCGACCTTGCTGGTGCTGGCGGAACAAAGCCATTGTATGCCGAATTCCCCAACAGATGCGTAGATTGCGGTATTTGCGAAGCAAACATGGCATGTGTTGCGGCTGGTCTTAGCTCACAAGGATTTATTCCATTTATCCACAGTTTTGCTCCATTTTCCACTCGTCGAATCTACGACCAAATTGCAGTTAGCATTTCCTATTCCGAACAAAACGTAAAAATCATTGGTTTTGATCCCGGTGTTACAACAACATACAATGGCGGCACACACATGTCCTTTGAAGACGTTGCTTCTATGCGCGCTTTGTGCAATATTGCTGTATTGGATATTGTTGATGGTGTTCAACTCAAGGCTGCATTGCCCTACATTGTAGAACACAATGGTTCAATGTATATCCGTTTTGTTCGCAAACAACAAGATGAATTGTTCGACGAAAACTACAAATTTGTTTTCGGCAAAGCAGATACAATTTGTCAAGGAACAGATATCACCATTGTAGCTAGCGGAACATCCTTGTTTGATGCTAAAAAAGCGGCAGATATTTTGATTGCAGAAGGCATCAGCGTAGAACTGCTTGGTATCCACACAATCAAGCCATTGGACGAAGAAGCTATCATTGCTTCTGCAAAGAAAACTGGCAGAGTTCTAACAGTAGAAAACCACTCCATACATGGAGGATTGTATTCCGCTGTTACCGAAGTATTGAGTGCTCAACACCCAACTCTTTGCGATGCTGTTGCCGTTAGAGATAAGCTTACACAAGTTGGTAGTTTGGCAGACCTCAAGCGTGACTACGGTTTGTCTGTAGAAGACATCGTTGCTCGTGCAAAGGCACTTATTGCTAAATAGTAATTGATAAATGTATACAAAAAGGCTCGTTTTGCATAAAAACGAGCCTTTTTTTCTTTGTTTTTTTTGTTATGGTTTAGGTGGATTTGTTTAAGCTTATACTTTGTTAATGCTGTACAATCTACTTCCAAAGTCTAGCATCACACGTGTGTCGCCATCGTAACCGCAACTTGACCATTGTTGTTGAAGCTTGATGCCTGCCTTCGCTAGGGTATTGCCTAGTAGGGTGTAATCTTCCACTTCGCTTTTTAGTGGGAAGTTGTTGTCAATCATTTCCACTAGCTTGCCTTCTTCATTTAGATGAACTGGCGATACGTGGTTAATCAATCCGCCAAAACTCTTTATGTTGAACAGCTGCTGACGAGTGACAACTTGGTAGCGAGTATCTTTATCTAAGTAAGGAATTCGCAGGATATCTTGATTGGGCACAGTTTGGGCAATGGTGTTGGTAACGTTGGCTACCGCCTGTGTTTGATCTTGGTTTACAATAACCCAGCTTGCTTTGTTGTGCGCAAATACGCTTTGAAGTTGGTAGTATTGACCAAATTGCAACGTTTTGCGGTGTTTTTTGTACCACTCAATTTGGTGCTTAACGGCGGATGTGTCAATTTTGCTAAGTATTGATAGGTCTAGTTCATAGCCGAATGCCCCAATGCACGCTGTATTGAAGCGGTTGTCAATGGTGGAATTTCTAAGTGTTTGGTGGTTAGGGCTTGCACTAACGTGGCTACCAATACAGCTTTGTGGATAAGCACGGAGTGTGCCTTCGTGGATTTTTACACGGTCGAAGCTGTCGGTGTTGTCGCTACACCAAATTTGTGGCATATAGCACAATACGCCAAGGTCAAATCTGTTGCCTCCGCTTGCGCAAGCTTCAAACAAAATGTTGGGGAACTTTTCGGTGAGTGTTTTCAAAATTTTGTAGAAACCAAGTGTGTAACGATGGAAAAACTCCCCTTGATGTGTAATTGTTGGGGAATACCAGTCGGTCATTGGTCTGTTGTAGTCCCATTTTACGTAGGAAATGTTCGCGCTGGAGAAAACTTGACTCATTGCTTCCACAATGTAGTTGCACACCTCATCGTTGGCTAGGTCTAGTAAAAGTTGATTTCTACATTGTAGTGGTGTGTAGTTGGGGTGATGGATTGCCCAATCGGGGTGTGCTCGATAAAGGTCGCTGTTGGGGTTGACCATTTCTGGCTCTACCCACACGCCAAACTTAAGTCCAATTTTGTTTATCTTTTCAGCAAGACCTTTTAGGCCGTAAGGAAGACGGTTTTTATTTACAGTCCAATCGCCAAGACCTTTGGTGTCGTTTGTACGTTTGCCAAACCATCCGTCATCCAAAACAAACAATTCTACACCAAGGCTTTGTGCCTTTTTTGCAATGTCCAGTAGCTTCTTTTCGGTAAAGTTGAAGTAAGTTGCCTCCCAGTTATTGATTAGGATTGGTCTTTCTACGTATTGCCATTGCTTGGGAATAATGTAGTTGTTTACAAATTGATGGTATTCCTTACTAATACCGTTTGTTCCGTTCTCGGAAAAACACAGCGTTGCTTCGGGGGAATAGAAGCTTTGATTTGGTTCTAGGTGCCAGCAAAAACCGCTGTCATTTAGACCATTTAGCACACGAATTTTTCCAAAAACAGTACGTTCAACAATCTCTGCATGGTTGCCGCTGTAAATCAAGTTGAAGCCATATGCGTTACCGCTTTGGAGGGAGCAATCCTTTTTTCTAACAGTGATAAATGGGTTGTGTGCATTGGATGAAATTCCGCGCTTACTGTCTATCTTGGTAACTCCAACAGGCACAGTTGTACTATTTAACATCCTTTCTCGTGCCCAAGTGCCATCTAGTGTGTCTAAAATATAGTCGTCTTCGGGCAGGTCAAATTGGTTGCTCATTACCCTTAGCAAATGCAAGGTGTTGTCTGATTTGTTGGTGATTTGTATGCTTTTTGTAATGACGTCACTATTGGGGTGTGTGGAGTAAAACAACGTTACAACAACGCCCTTTTTGTCGTCTTCTAACGTTACCGACAAAGTTTGCTCTTTGGCAAAGCTTTGTGGCAAATCGGGCAAACAATGATTGTCTACAAACTGATAGCTTTTGTAGATTAGATCTAGCACTTGGTCGTCATTTTGGTCGGAAATAACAACAAGATTTTCGCGGTAGTCACCTCTACCTATAGAGGAACACTCTAAACAAGCATTGTGTGGTAAAAACTTGGTTTTACCCTTTTCTATTACAATATTTGTACCAAGTGATGGTGTAGGCTTGTCCATCAAGAAGGAAATATCCTCTTCATTTATCTTGCTACCATAGTACAGTTGTTGAAGGTATCCAAAGCTATTAACTGTAAAAATGTAGCTTGTATTTGGTGTGTTGATGGTAAAAACATTGTCTTTTACGATAATCATAAATGATGCTCCTTTACTTTATAGATAGATTATACCAACAATTTTTCCATTTTTCAATAGTAAGGTTGATTTTTGTTTGTCATATTGGTATAATATCTTTTGTTATTGTTTTCGCAGACAAGATTTTTTTTTGCAAAAAGGTAAGCTCTATGAAAAAGATTGGTGTAATTAGCGATATTCACGGCAACTATCCGGCATTGGTGGCAGTACTTGCCATGCTGGATGAGATTGGCTGTGATGAAATAATACACACAGGGGACGTTGTGGATATTGGTCCCGACTCCTGCAAGTGTATGGAATTGCTTCTTTCACGCAAGGATATTGCCCTTCTTTTGGGCAATCACGACAGAGATTTTTTGCTAAATCAAGCAACTGCGCGCAACCTTTCTCACGTGCCAACACAGCACAAGGAGCAGGTTTTTGCCAGCATGATGCCTAGTCATAGGGAGCAGGTTGCTCGTTTTCCGTTGTATACCTATCGCACTTGCGGTGGTCAAAGCATTTTGTTTTGTCACTATGCGTTCAACATGGGATGGAAGGATATATCCGTTTTCCCTTTTAAGCCGCTACTAACGCAACCAACAGCGGAACAATTTGACCAATTATTTGCTGGTATACCATTTGATGCGGTATTTTTTGGTCACAAACACGAACCTTGTGATTTGCAAGGAGAAAGATTGTACGTGGATGTTGGCAGTGTAGGGTGCCATCCCGAACCTAATGCAAGGGCGGTGGTAATCTCCTACGACGACGAACATTGGAGTTACCAACGTTATCAAACACCGTACGATATGCAACAAGTACAACAAGCAATGCTAACACGAACAGCCTGCGGAAAGCAGCTGTATGACTTTTATTTTTTGCGCAAGTCGCCACAATCGGAGGAAAAATGAAAATAGGTTTTGATCACGACAAATACTTGCAATTGCAATCGCAAAAAATCGCCGAACGAGTAAAGGAGCTTGGTGGCAAGTTATATTTGGAATTTGGTGGCAAACTTTTTGACGACCATCACGCATCACGTGTGCTACCAGGATTTTTGCCTGATAGCAAAGTGGTTATGCTATCTACAATCAAGGAGCAGGTGGAAATTGTAATTACCATCAGCGCCATTGACATTGCACAAAACAAGCTTCGCAGTGACGTGGGCATTACCTACGACGAAGACGTGTTCCGTTTGTATGACGAGCTGACAAGACGCGGACTATACGTTAGTAGTGTTGTAATTTCGCAGTTTTCTCATAGCAATATGTCTGCGGTTAATTTCCAACGCAAGCTAGAAAGTCACGGACTAAAGGTATATCGTCACTATCATATTGATGGCTACCCATCCAATGTGTCTCATATTGTGTCAGAAGAAGGCTTTGGCAAAAATGAATATATCCAAACATCTCGCAACATTGTTGTTGTAACGGCGCCGGGCCCAGGTAGTGGAAAGATGGCGACCTGTTTGTCGCAACTTTATCACGACAGCAAGCGCGGAATTGTATCGGGCTATGCCAAGTACGAAACCTTCCCCGTTTGGAATTTGCCAATTAGTCACCCTGTAAACATTGCCTACGAAGCGGCAACAGCTGACCTTGATGACGTCAATATGATTGACCCATGGCACTTGCAAGCATACGGACAATCGGTTGTTAACTACAATCGAGATGTAGAAGTATTCCCTGTGCTATCGGCTATTTTTACAAAAATGCTAGGTTCTTGTCCATACAAATCACCAACAGATATGGGGGTTAATATGGTAGGATACTGCATTAGTGACGAAGACGTTTGTTGCCAAGCAAGCAGGCAAGAAGTAGTTCGTCGATATCTTGCAACAAGGGTTATGGCGCGCAAAGGACAATGCTCCAATGCCATTGTTGACAAATTGGACCTTATCATGTCCAAGCTTAACCTTACAGAAAACGACCGTCCTGTTGTGGTGGAAGCTAGACGCCACGCAGAAAAGAAAGGTTGTCACACAGCAGCATTGCAACTACCTAATGGACAAATAGTTCTAGGCAAAACAACCTCATTGCTCGGTTGTGCTTCTGCAGTTATATTAAACGCGCTAAAAGTTCTTGCTGGTTTGCCTGACGTAAAGCTAATTGCTCCATCCGCATTGGAGCCTATTCAAAGATTGAAAACTGTAACCTTTGGCGACTATGCACCAGAGCTTCACGTTGACGAAGCGCTGATTGCATTGTCCGTTTCTGGTTCCGTTAACCCAATGGCGGAACTTGCTCTGGAGCAAATTGACAAGCTTCGCGGATGCCAAGTGCACATGACGGTTATCCCTCCACACGCCGATGAAAAGGTTTTTCGTAAGTTGGGAATTGAAGCAACAAGCGATCCTGTTTACTCGGGCAAACGCGTGTACTTTAACTAGAGTATTATCGTACGGCAACAACACTGCTATACCATATAGTGCATTTAAAGCAATTAAAGCACATAATATGTACATTTAAAGATTATAAGTTGCTATATAGATTGTTCGTTGTGTTATGTATATGTTGTGTATAAAGTGTTGACTAATTAAGGTATTTGTTATTTTTTTACAATATTTGATAATAAAAAAGCCACCAGAGATTCTGGTGGCTTTTTAGCTATATTATTTCGTTAATTATTCTTCGCTACTGATATTTGCGATCTTAATCAAGTTTGTACCCACAACTTTGGAGCCAAGTGGAACACCTGCGGTGATTACAATATTGTCACCAGCTTGTGCAATTCCCAATCGTTTGGCTGTTTCTTCTGCGTGAATGAACATATCGTCTGTGTTATCAAACGTTTGACAAATTGTTGGGATAACGCCCCAGCTTGGAGATAGTTGGTGGTAAACCTTGTCACTGCTTGTCATTGCAATAATGGGAACTTCTGGGCGGAAACGGGATACCATTCTTGCAGAGCTTCCGCTTGCTGTGTAAACTACGATGGCTTTTGCATTGATGTCAAAAGCGGTGTTTACTGTTGCGTGGCTGATTGCGTCAGTGTTGTCCATCAATGAGAATGGGGATGAAGTGTACATTGCGCGGTAGTCTACGTTGCTTTCTGCTTCTTCAGCAATACGGGCCATTGTAGCAATAGTATTTGGAGGGTTGATACCAATAGCGCTTTCAGCAGATAGCATTACACAGCTAGAGCCGTCATATACTGCATTTGCAACGTCAACAATTTCGGCACGTGTTGGACGAAGTTTTGTTACCATGCTTTCTAGCATTTCTGTTGCTGTGATAACAAACTTGCCTTGCATACGTCCCTTTGTGATGAGCATCTTTTGGATGGCTGGCAACTTTTCGTAGGGTAGTTCTACACCCAAATCGCCACGAGCAACCATGATACCGTCGGTTACTTGCAAAATTTCGTCAATGTTGTTTACGCCCGATTGGCTTTCTATCTTTGCAACGATGCAAACGTCTTTTGCGCCGTGTTGTGCTAGGTAGTTGCGAATATCCAAAACGCTTTGTGCATCTTGAACAAAGCTTGCAGCATACATTTCGGCACCGATTTTGATGCCAAAATCTAGGTCGCGCATGTCTTGCTCGGACAAAAATGGCATGTTAAGTTTTACGTTTGGTGCAAACAATCCTTTTCTATCAGACAAAATGCCGCTGTTTTGTGCTTCGGTGTGGATAACCTTGTCTTGAATATCAACAATTTTGAAGATAAGTAGTCCGTCGTTTAGCAACAACGTGCCACCAACTTTAACGTCTTTGTACAAATCCTTGTACGTAACGGAAACTTGTGTTTCGTTACCAACAACGTCATCGCAAACAAAAGCGAACTTCATGCCTTCGGAAACTTCGATTTTGCCATTTTCAAAGGTGCCAATGCGAACTTCGGGACCTTTTGTGTCGATCATGATGGGGATTGGCATACCAAGGTTTCTACGAACCTTTTTTACGTTGTCAATTTTTACTTGATGTTCTTCGTACAAGCCGTGGCTCATATTGATGCGGGCAACATTCATGCCAGCCAATGCCATCTTCTTTATTTGATCGTAAGTTGTACTAGCAGGACCAAGTGTACAAACTATTTTGGTTTTTCTCATTGATAGCCTCCGTAAAGACGTTTTGTCAAAATGTGGCGGGTTGCCGTAAAGGCAACACATTTACCATTATGTATATTATATATCAACAGTCAATATTTGTAAATAACCTTTTAAAAAAAATCGTATGGGAATTTGTTGTTGAATTATATTTTTAATAGCAAAGAACCATGACGGTAAATTATCTGCTCTTTTTTGATACTTCTTGATACAATCTTCATTGACAACAATGCGTTTTGGTGCGATAATATATAATATATTATTTAGTCAATAATGTGTTTGTGCCAAGTTTGGCGCAAATGTAGAGAGTTAGTATGGTCGTATTACTTGTAGCACTTATATATGTGGCATTTGTAAGTCTAGGTTTGCCCGATGCAGTTTTGGGTGCAACTTGGTCGGTTATGCGCGAGCAAATGCAAGTACCCATATATTATCAAGGGATATTGTCCATGATTATTTCCGCTGGCACAATCACTTCCAGCTTGATGAGCAACTACGCGAACAAAAAGATGGGCGCAGGATTGGTCACCGCACTTAGCACGTTGCTTACTGCCTTGGCACTCCTTGGTTTTTCCTTCAGCACAAAGTTTTGGCAATTATGCTTGTTTGCCATACCTTGTGGACTAGGCGCAGGCGGAGTAGATGCGGCACTCAACAACTACGTTGCGGTTAATTTGTCATCGCGCCACATGAACTGGCTTCATTGCTGTTGGGGCGTAGGTGCAACTATTGGTCCACAAATAATGGGCAATTTCCTTTCTCGTGGGATGAGTTGGAACAACGGATACCTTGCTATATCAATTTTGCAAGGGGTGCTAACAATGGTGTTGCTATTTAGCCTGCCATTGTGGAAGAAAGCCATACCGCAAGCGGAAGAAAAAAGCGACGTCAAAACTATTGATGCTATCAAAATCCGTGGCGTTAAACTAGTGTTGATAATGTTCTTTTGCTATTGCGCGGCGGAGTCGCTTGCAATGCTTTGGGCAAGTAGCTATTTGGTAGAGTATCGTCACGTGGACAGCATTACGGCAACGTTATTTGGTTCTTTGTTTTTTGTAGGTATGACCGTTGGCCGCTTTGTTTGCGGATTGATTTCTGGCAAGCTAGGCGATAGAGCCTTGATTCGTGTTGGTTCGTCGGTAGCATTGGTTGGTGTTGTTTGCATTGTGTTGCCAGTTACAGTACATTGGCTAAGTTTGTGTGGATTGGTGGTGTTTGGGCTAGGTTGTGCACCTATTTATCCAGCAATTATTCACTCCACACCCAATAACTTTGGAAAGAAAAATTCGCAAGCCATCGTTGGTTTTCAAATGGCATGCGCCTATACAGGATCTACCTTTATTCCACCTTTGTTTGGATTGGTAGCATCCAAAGCAATGGTACTGTTCCCTTATATTATGGCGGTATGTTTTGTGGCAGTAGTTTTGTTGCACGAAAGGGTTAACCGCATCATCGACAAAAGAAAAGTTTTGGAGGAGTAATGGGCTACGTTTGTGTAATTGGTGGTACTAATGTGGATATCATTTGCACACCAAATGAACAACTTAATCTGAGGGATAGTAACCCTAGCAAAATAACGATAACAGCTGGCGGTGTGGGACGCAACATTGCAGAAAACCTTGCAAGGCTATCTCAACAAGTCAAGCTGATTAGTGTTATTGGCAACGACGTCAACGCCCAAATAATCCGCGATAACGCTATCCTTGTTGGTATGGATATTTCACATTGTATGCAGGTGGATATGCCAACGTCAATGTATGTTGCCATCAACGATTCCAACAATGATATGTTGGTTGGCGCCAACAGTATGCAAAGTGCACAAATGTTATCGCAAGAGTTTTTAAGTGGTAAACTAGAACTGTTAAACGGTGCAAGTTGTGTAGTGGTGGATACAAATATGTATCATGTTTTGCCATATGTGTTGAGTGTTGTAACGGTTCCTGTATTTGTGGAGGCAGTATCTTCGGCAAAGATTTTGCTAGCTAAGCCACACCTAAAAAACGTGTTTGCCTTAAAGGTTAATCACGACGAAGCGTTGGCTTTGACTGGAGTTGACGTTGACAATATTTTGACTGCACAGCTTTGTTACAACAATGTTTGCGACAAAGTTGAAAACTTGTATATTACTAACAGCCAAGGCGTGTACGTTTGTACGCGAAATGGTGTTAGCTTTGTAAAAGGTATCAAAACAGAAGTTGTAAATACCACGGGCGCAGGCGACAGCTTTTTTGCCGGCGTGGTGCTTGGATATATGCTAGGAAAGGACGTTACACAATGTGCTTGTTATGGTCAAGCTTGCAGTATGATAACAGTAAAAAGTCCTAGCGCAGTAAGCCAACAATTATCACTACAAACAATAATCAAGTTAGCGGAGGAGCAACTATGAAACAATATCTCAATATTTCTGCAGAAGTAAAATCAGCTTTGCAAAATAATCGTCCTGTTGTGGCATTGGAATCAACAATCATTTCCCACGGCATGCCATATCCACAAAACGTACAAACCGCATTGATGGTAGAACAAATTGTCCGTGATGCTGGTTGTGTTCCAGCAACTATTGCCATCATCGAAGGTAAACTTACAGTTGGTTGCTCCAAGGATCAAATTGACCTTTTGGGCAGACTTGGTCAACAAGTAACAAAGGTTTCTCGCAGAGATATTCCTTTCATTGTAGCAAAGGGGCTAAATGGAGCAACAACAGTAGCCTCCACAATGTACATTGCTAGTCTTGCTGGTGTTCAAGTGTTTGCCACAGGTGGTATTGGTGGAGTTCACCGCAATGCCGAAAAGACAATGGATATTTCCGCCGACTTGGACGAACTTCAACAAACAAGCGTTATGGTTGTTTGCGCTGGCGCTAAGTCTATCTTGGATATTGGTTTGACATTGGAATGTTTGGAAACTCGTGGCGTTCCCGTTGTTGGCTTCCAAACGGAAGATATGCCTGCTTTCTACACACAAAAGAGTGGCTTCAAGGTGGATTACAGATTGGATACCGCTCGTGAAATTGCCGAAGCATTTTTTGTTCAACGCAAAATTGGTCTTCAAGGTGGTATGCTTGTTGCTAACCCAATTCCCGATAGCTACGCAATGGATAGCAAGTACATTTCGGATAACATCCAACGCGCAGTAGAGGAAGCTGAACGTTTGGGCATTTCTGGCAAGGAAACAACACCATATTTGTTGGACAAAATTCAACGTCTAACAGGTGGCAAGAGCTTGCAAGCTAACATCCAACTTGTTTACAACAACGCTCGTCTTGCCAGCCAAATTGCAAGGGAACTTTGCAAACTAAAATAATCTAACAAAAGGATAAAACAATGAAAATTGGCGGATTTATGAAGTTGACATTGTTGGACTATCCCGAAAAAGTTGCGTGCACCGTGTTTACTGTGGGATGCAATTTCCGTTGTCCATTTTGTCACAATGCTTCACTCGTTGAGCAAAGGGATTGTCAAGAGTTATCTGTGGACGGCGTTCTTCAAGTGTTGAAAAAGCGCAAACACATATTGGAAGGTATGTGTCTAACAGGTGGCGAACCATTGCTTCAAAAGGGTGTAGATGATTTTTTGCGAAAGGTCAAGGCGCTTGGTTACAAGGTTAAGCTTGATACCAACGGATCATTTCCGCAAAAGTTGATGGACCTTGTGCAGGAAGGTTTGGTTGACTACGTTGCTATGGATATAAAAAATAGCATGGATATGTATAATCAAACTGCCGGTTGCAACGTTGATATGGACAGTATTGTCCGTTCGGTGGATTCTCTTAAACAAGGCACGGTGGATTACGAATTTCGTACTACTGTAACCAAGAATTTCCACAGCGAACAAAGCATCAGACAAATGGCGCAATGGCTACAAGGCGCAAAACGTTACTATCTTCAACAATTTGTGGATAGCGGCGATTTGATAGATAATTCCATTACCGGTGTCGACGACAACACACTACACAATTATTTACAAATAGTACAAGAGTATATCCCACATGCTGTACTTAGGGGTATCGATTAGAAGATAAACAAAGTCATGCAAAAGGGAAGTGGGCAAAGTGTTGCCTCTTCCTTTTTTAGACCTTACAATACTATTTCCAAAAAATTGGAGTTTTTTTTATTAAAACTGCAACAAAAAAGACGTTCAAATTGTTTAATAATCAAAGTAGGAAATTTACACGATTTTAGAGAGATGAAGAAGACAGTAATTGACAAACTACTTTGTAATGTGGCTCTTGGGGACGAACGTTCCTTCGAGCAACTTTACGAAGGTACAAAAAATGGTGTTTTTGCATTTTTGTACACCTATTTGCATAACCGTGCCGATACCGAAGACGCACTGCAGACGGTATTTTTGAAGGTTAAATTGCACGTTTCTGGTTACCGACAGGGCACAAACGGAAATGCATGGCTTTTGCAAATTGCAAAAAACACCGCACTCAATATGCTTGCAAAGCGCAAAAACGATGCGTCGTTGGATGACGTCGTTGTTCCACACAACGACCAATACAACGATGGTAGTATAACAAAATTAATGCAGCAGGTACTGGATGAAGAGGAGCAACGGGTGGTAACGTTGCACGTGCTGTGGTCCTACAAACACAGGGAAATAGCCGAGTTAATTGGTTGCCCCACAAGCACAATCACTTCCAAGTACAAGCGCGCTATTGCAAAGCTTAAAAAATCTTTGAAGGAAACAACATTATGAAAGGGTTCAAAAAACGCTGGAACCAAGAATTAGATACCCTTGTCCCTGGCATGAGTGACCAAGTTAGGCAAGCGGATATCCAAACGGTTCCACAAACCACACAACTTAATAGTACTGTGCAACCAAAGGGATTTAAGTCGTGGTTTAAGCACCATAAAGGTCGTTTCTTTGTATCTATTGCAAGTGCGATGGCCGCAGTGTTGCTTGCCGTATTTGTACTTCCTGCCCTTGTAAACATTGCAACAGTCAGCAATTCTCCCACAGCTGTAGTGGTAGAAATCAACCCAAGTGTAGCTTTCTCGGTGGACAAAAATGGAGTTGTTACCAAGGTTGTTGCCAACAATGCAGATGCTGATATTGTTCTATATGGTGGTGCGGACAAACAAATGATTGGTAAAACCATTGAGCAAGCAACCAATATCTTTGTGGATTTGGCAAAGCAAATGGGTTACTTAAGTGAAAACAACAACGACATAGCTATATATACCGACGAAGAACACAGTAAGTTGCTCAACAACATTGAAAAGAGTGTTACCAATTATCTAAAAGATTGTTCTTTCACTTGCGTAGTGAACAGTAGCAGTATTGCTTTAAGTGACTTGTGCGACAAACTCCACCTGCAAGTGACAACTAGCCTAGAACAGCTCGAACAAACTATGCAGGGTTTGCAAACAAAGTTTTATGTGCGTGCCGCATCTGGTGAACAATTTGATTTTGGTCAGGCATACAGCGAACAAGTGTCATCGCAAAACGTTTTGGATATGGTCAAATCCACATTGGAACAGCAATGGAACTTGGCACAACAACGTTACGAAGATATTTGTCAAATTCAACTGCTAGTTACTCAGTGGCTATTGTCCTTCTTTGGCGAAGAGGAAAAGGTTGCTTTGGAGCAAGCAATTGTTGCCTACGAGCAAAAGTACAAGGTGCATCTTTCCCTAGAAACAATCAGCGACGAAATAGCCGAACAAATGGACAACGTGTCTGCTATGGTAGAAACATTGTTTTCTACGTTAGCACTTATAACAGTAGAATACATTGCCGAACACACGCAGGAACTGGCAGATATTCTTCATCAATTGGAAGTTGGCTACACCGATATTATGCTATCGTTGTTGGAAGTTCCACAAACTATTGAGGACTATTTGTCCAAAATGGAAGATTACTGCGCAACTAATTATCAAATAAAGATGGGTGTTTTGCCTCAAAATTAGCCAAAATTATCTGGTTTTGAGGCAAAATCTCAAACTAAAAAATTTTCTGAAAAAATTTTGCTATAAATGTGCAACAAAATTGCAATAAATATGGTTTAATATGTGTACAAGCAAAAGGGCAAGGGCCTAGATGCTTCAAATAAAACAAACAATAAAGTTAGATCTTTAGGAGGATCCACAATGAAACTTACAAAAATTTTATCTCTATGCTTGGTAGCAGTTCTACTTGTTGGAGCATTTGCTCTTGTAGGATGCGAAGAAAAGAAAGAACAAAAGGTTATGACAATGTCCCTAAACCCCGAAATCGAAGTTATTTTGGACGAAGAAGGCAAGGTTGTTACCGTTAACGCACTCAACGAAGAAGGAAACCTTATCATCAGCTCACAAGCCTTTGTAAACGTACAAGGTAAAACCGCCGAAGAAGTTGCTGAACTATTTATGCAAGTATCCGCTGAAAATGGTTTCTTGGTAAAAGGACGCGTTGGAACAGGCGAAAACCAAGTTGAAATTACAATTTCTGGTGACTTGAGCGCTTCAAAGGAACTTTTTGATGACGTTAAAGCTACAGTTGACACATACCTAAGTGAAGAAAACATCACAGCTACTCTCACACAAGTGGAAGTTGCAATTGAAGAACAAGTGGCAAACCTCAAGGCTGAACTTGCCAAGTGCCAACCATACCTTGAAACAGCCGAAATGCAATACGATCAACTTGTTGCAGAACTAACCGCTAGCCGCAAGGAAACAGCAGAAATGTACTCTCAAGAGCTTAAAAATGCTTACTACGAAGCAAAGGAATTTGCTTTGGAAAAGGCTAAATTGCAAGCAGTTAGCGACAGTCTTGATACTATCACAAAGATGGCTTTTGATGCAGCTACAAAAATCTACGTTGGCGTAATTGACGCTTTGGAACAAGCTCGTTTGACATACCTTGTAAACGAAGACAGTATCTACCAAAAGGCTCTTGCGGATTTTAGAACACGCAAGGTTGCTTACCTAAATTACCGTAACGAAATTGCTGCTAAGTCCGAAGAAGAAGTTACAGCAGAAGAACAAGCATTTTTGGATAATTTGAAGACCGCTTTGGACTCTGCCGAACAAGCTTTGATCAATGCTGGTGTTACAGCTAACCAAGCAATCGACCAAGCAAAGGCTGCAGTAGAAGGTGCTTACACAACATTTACAACAGCCTTGAACAGCATGCATATCGAAATGAGCAACTATGTTGACCAAATTGCTCAAAAGCAAACAGACACAATCAACAATTTCTGCACAGAATTCGAAACAAAATACTCCGAAGCAATTTCAGCAGCTAAAAACAACTGGAACCAAATGGACAGCGAACTCAATGCTCCAACAGGAGAGGACTCTGCTCAATAATTGCCAGTAGGATACACGCAATATCAACATTGGCGGTAAGCTGGTGACGGATATATCTCTCTATATTTCGTAAAAAAGAAAAGGATGGTTTTGATGCCGTCCTTTCTTTTTTTTGTTATCAAAATATATTTTGTGCTGGTTTAGCTTGGACAAAATCATCGTTGTATGGTAAAATGGCTGTAACAATTTATCAATTAAGAGGATAATATGAAAAGATTTTTACTGTTGTTTTTGTGTATTGTAATGCTTGCAACAATGGTGGGATGTAACCAAAATCACGTTTGCGGCAACAAATGTGGAACTTGTGGCAAGTGTACTTATGTAGGCTGTACCGAATCCGTTTGTGCAGACAAGTGTCCAGGACACTCTCCCGCCCACACCTGCGTAAGCGTATGTGACACCTGTGGCAAATGTACAAATGCAAGCTGCACAGAAAGTGTTTGTTCAAGTAAATGCCCAGGACATGCACCGGAACATCAGTGCACCAGCATCTGTGGAACTTGTGGCAAGTGCATGGACACAGAGTGCACCGAAAGCGCTTGCTCTAGTAAATGTTTGGGGCATGTTGTGGAGCACGCATGCTACAATCAATGTGGTGTTTGTGGCAAATGTACTAACAGTCAATGTACCGAAGATGTTTGCCAACAAAAGTGTCCAGGACACGTAAGCGCCAACACGTTTTTCTTCAATTACAGTATGGATAACGCAAATGCGGATTTCTACGAAGACTTTAGTGAAGAAGAAAAGCAGTTGTATTTCTCTCTTTGGGAGCCAACAACATCCATTTCCATCAAGATGGATATTTCTCCTTACGAACTAGCAAAGATTAGCGAAGGCTTCAAAGAGTACTCTCACAACTCTACCAAGGCAGATACCTATCGTAAATGCAATCTTACAATTACTGTAAACGGCATCGACTACTATTACGAAGAAGTAGGCGTACGTATGCGTGGTAACACTTCTCGTAGAGAATTTACCAACGATCAAGGGGAAATGTACGCTTACGTACACTTCAGATTTGACCTTTCCGAAACATTTGACGGCGAAGAATATGCCGAAGGTGCTTGGGGGAACGATATTTATCACGATTGGAGCAACGACGAAGCAGGTCGTGAACAACGTAAAGATAGAACATTTGCCACAATGGAAAAGTTCTACTACAAGTGGAACAAAAACTACGACAACACATATATCAGAGAAGTGTATGCAAACAAAATGTTCCAAGCATATGGCATTTTGGCTCCACATATCACTTTGACACAACTTTCAGTAACACATAAAGGACAAATGGAAAACCTTGGCGTTGGTGGATTGTATGAAGTTATTGACAAAAACTTTATCAAGCGCTACCTAGACAAGGAAAACAAGGGTGGAGATTTGTACAAGTGTACTTACACAATTGGCAAAGCCGATTTGGTGGACGTTGCAGGCAAATACGGTATCGAAACAGCAACACAAAGATACACCTACGACCTCAAAACAAATAACGATCGCGAAGATCCCGATTATCACCACAATGCCCACCTCAAGGCACTAGCAAATATGCTTGCAACCAACAAGAACGACAGTCAATTTGTTACAAATCTAGAAGCGCTTGTGGATATGGACTACTTTGCTCGTTTCGAAGCAGTCAATTACCTACTGGGCAATCCCGACTGTATCCGTAACAATGCAAACAACTACTATTTGTACTTTACTCCCGATTGCAAGGCAATTTTCATCCCTTACGACTATGATCGTTGTTTGGGTATCAACATGGATTGGAACCCATCGGGCGACGGAATGATTTCTGCAACACCATATACAACCAACAATCCAAATGGTGGCGTATCCAACCCATTGTACCTAAAAACAATCTTGTCTGGTGGAATTAGCAAGTACCAAAATATGTACAAGCAAAGATTGCAAGAAGTGTTAGATGGTAATTGGTTTACTTATGACCATTTTGTAACTTACTACAATCGTTACAGTTCCATATATAGTTCCGTTGCAAAGCCATCTCAAGCCATCATTGATGCTTGCGGACACAATGTTGATATGAGCAGATTGTACTTCTCATTGGATGGATCAAGAAACTTTTCTTCTACCAATGAAAATATTTCTACAAAGGACTATATGCAAGGCAAACGTCAAACTGCACTAAACAACATTAACAATATTTAGTGAAACTTATCTTGGTATTGGGTAATGGAATTGTGTATTTTTACAATTCGCTGTTTATTTCAACAAATTGTAAACAAACCATATTTAGAATAAATTGATAATAAAAAAAGTTGTATCAAATACGATACAACTTTTTGTTTTACTTGGAGTATTTAAGGGTAGTTATACTAATGCAAAAATGCAGTCCAAAGTGTGCTTGCAATTTTGAATAGGGAATTCCCTAGCGGAATAAAAACTATGGTTATGGAACAAAGTAGTCCTAGTATAAAGCAAAGCAAACCTGCTCATGCACCAAATAATAGAAAGTAAAATAGACACAAAGCAATTCTTATTAATTTATCCGCAAATTAGCTATTAGTATACAATATTGAGTGAATTAAAGTGTAACTTGACGTGTTTAATGCTCTTACTGTACTTTTCTTGCTGAAACGTATGCGCTTTCGTTTACGCTACTAGGCCCACCATATTGGCTGGCAAAGCTTCTTGTAAGGGAACGAATTTTGGATTCTATTTCGCTTCTAGCAGAATCCTTTGCATCGGACATTGCGCTACTGATTTCGCTATCTACAACGTTGCTGTTTGCGTAGGTGCTGTTGTGGTGGGAGTCCACGCCAATGTATTGTCTAACAGCATAGCTGTTGATGTACACGGTTACCGTTGCTGTTGCTTTTACGCTAGGAGTTGAACCTTTGGAAAAGGAAAAACTTAGCGAAGTTACCTTTGCCGACTTAACAAATTTGCTGTAACCTGCATTTACGTATATGTCCGAAGCACTAAGATTGTTCATAATGTATCTCTTGTAAGCTTCGTAGTCGTAATCGGGTTCGTAGTTTGTGCTTGGTGTATAGCTAGAACTAGAGGTAGTAGAACTACTAGAGCTACTTGTGTAGGAGTTGTCGTAGTAGCTGGATGGTGTGTAACTTGACGTATAACTTGATGTGTACGAGGAAGGTGTGTAGGTAAACTCCGACTTTGGACGAATTATTCTAAATACCAACAGCGTCACGTAAATGTGGAGCGCCGCAACGGCAACTGCCGACACTATACCAAGTGCAAGGGCAACAATGGCAATAACAACACCTTTCCATCCGCCAATGGTTTTGAGTGCAGTAAACAGTTTGAATCCAAAAAATTCATCGTGGTAGAAAAGTCTGTTTATTAGCAAAAGTACCAAGTAATGAACAAGAGCATATAGTCCAATAAATGGGCTCATCAAATAGATATTGAGTGGATCGTTTGCTTCGATGGCTTGGAAAAATCCGGAGTAAAATGCAGCATATAGCAATGCTACTAGTCCGGTAAAGGCTATCCATACGACTATTTTTAATACGTTTAGCAAAAATCTGATAAATTTCATTTTGTCTTCCTTTTTTTGCAATGTGTTTGCAACATATCAAGTTGTTAACGATTAATTTGATGGGGTTATATTGTGAGTATATCACACAAAAGTTAAAAAGTAAAGGGGTTGATTGTGCGAAAAATAATTAGCGTGCAGTGTGCTGTTCATCAATGAGGAAACATCCATTGACCTGTGACAATTTTTGTTAAGCTCCATTTGTCAACATATTATTAGTTATGCTTGATATGCAAACAAATACTTATTGCATTTGACCGTCAATTGTGATAAAATTAGTATTACTTTGATGGCCAATTGGAGAAAGTGCAATATTTCTATCCAGGCTATGATATATACAAGTTGAAAGAACGTTTTCTAAACCATGCACTAAGGAGCGGCGGTATATGAAAAAACCACTAAAACTCATCCCAGTGGCAAAAGACTACATTTGGGGTGGAACAAAACTAAAAACACACTTTAATAAACAAGCTGATAGTAGTATAGTTGCGGAAACTTGGGAGCTTTCTGTTTTTGAAGGAGCGGAAAGTCGCTTACAGCAAGGTGCTTGCGATTGCAACAACCTTGCGGAGTTAAGAGATAAACATCCCGATTGGTTTGGTGTTGCAGGTAGTGGCCATTTTCCAGTGTTGGTAAAGCTAATTGATGCAACCAACGATTTGTCCGTTCAAGTTCATCCAACGGACGACTATGCTCTGACAGTTGAAAATAGTCTTGGCAAAACGGAAATGTGGTATATTGTAGATGCCGAAGACGATGGCGCAATATATTTGGGATTTAGCAAGGACGTCACTTTGCAACAAGTAGAGCAAGCAATTAGGGAAAACAATTTGACATCATTACTGAACAAAATCCCCGTAAAAAAAGGCGATTGTTACCTTGTTCCAGCGGGAACTGTTCACGCAATTTTGCACGGAGTAACGGTGGTGGAAGTCCAGCAAAACTCTAATATAACCTACCGCTTGTATGACTACGGCAGAGTGGATGCAAACGGCGTTCCACGTCAACTACATGTGGAAAAAGCGCTAAATGTGCTACAACTGCAAGCTTTTAAGGACGCAACTTGTACAAAACAAATTGACGCAAACAGAAAACTTCTTGCCACTTGCAAGTATTTTACCGCAACGCAAATAATGGTGGACGGCACAGTTGACCTACATAACGACAACAGCTTTGTTGCCATTACTGTGTTCGAAGGTAACGGCTGCTTTGCAGATGGAACACAAATTTCCAAAGGGGACACTTGGTTTATCCCTTGTGGATACTCCGCAACAATAACTGGCACACTTTCGCTTATTGAAACAACAGTTGACACTGAACAGTAACTCTTGATTATCAATCATCATTGGCATTGTTTGTACTCTTAATCGAATAATATAACAAATATACGTAAAACAAAAAGCAGCTCACCTTGTGTGAACTGCTTTCTTTTTATGACAAATATGGGGTAGCCAGCCGTTGCGGAAGAACAGCGAAAAGGTCAAAAATCGAGGTAATTTCGAACAAAAGGCCAATTCTATTTTGAAACACACGCATTCATCTTGCAAATTGATCTGTGCAACTTAAGCTACCAAGGTTTGTCCTCGCACAAATTATTCCAATAATAATTGACTTCGTGTGCAGGTATCTTCAATACGCATTCCCAGTAATATGGTTTATTATTGAGTTCCAATTCGCACTCAATAATTCTCGAATCATAATCAATATATTGGTATAGAAATACGAGTTTGCATTTTCCGTTGTTTATGTTATTTATCAATTTTTTAATTGTCCATTCAACACGGAATATTTTTTTGAAAAGGTTTTTCTTGAAAACGTATACGGTAACGTCGTCGTCCACACCATCTTTCAATATGTACTCAACCTTGGAAAAATCTGTTTTTACAAGATTGGGCAGGTTGCTGTCGGGATGGTCGGGCGAAATCCAAAATCCGTCATGAAACTCAAACCCTAATTTGCCATCTTCAAAATATGCTCGTTCTGCAACACAATCATGCAGGGTGAGATATTTTTCGTCTGTATTACAATGAACGAAATTCATGTATGATTCACCGCCTTTCTTGGTTCCATTATACCACAAATCCGTGAATATTTCAATCGTTTCGTTCCAAAACACGCTGTAGGCGTGTATATAATCCGCAATTTGTTGCGGTATATCATCAATTCAAAGTATTGTACATCATCAAGCAGCAGGGAAAATACAGCCTCAAGGGGGTGATGAGATACAAGGGTGGCTTGCCGCCCTTGATGATATACAACGCACTTCGCGCGTTGATGATATACCAAGCCTGCGGCTTGGATAAACAAAAAGAGAACTTTTGGTAGACAAAAGTTCTCTTTTTGTTGGCGGAGGATGAGGGATTCGTAAGGAGTGAAGCGACGGAATAGCGCAACGAAGTGGAGCGTCACTAGTTGTTAATAATCACTTTTGCGATAACTCAGGCTGGCACACCAACAGAAGAAAAAGAAAAGCAGCTCACCTTGTGTGAACTGCTTTCTTTTGCGACTAAAAGGGTGTCGCCAGCCGTTGGCGGAGGATGAGGGATTCGAACCCCCGTGGGCTTGCACCCAAACGGTTTTCAAGACCGCCTCGTTGTGACCGCTTCGATAATCCTCCGAATGAAACGATAGTGAAATGAAGAGGAGCTACATTGTCTCACTCATTTTGCTCAATTATTATAGCAATATTGGGCGCCAGTGTCAAACTGTTTTCAACAAAAACTGTATTTTGTTGTAATTTAGTGGTTACAATTCAAAAATGGGGCTTAAAATTGTTGCTTTTTTGTCGTCTTTGATATATAATTTAAGCCGTATGTATTAGTACATAAGGAGTATAATAAATGTTTACAAAATCATTGAAAAAATCAGCATTATTGCTTGTAGTTGCATTGCTACTTGTTAGCGTAGTTTTTGCAGCTTGTCAACCAACTGGAAAATTTACACCAGTAGAAGCTCCTGCAGCTGGCAAACTTGTTAGCGGCAATGGTGGTTCTGTTGTTAGATACGACGATTATTTTTACTATGTAAATGGTTACCAAGGCACAGCATCCGCTCCAAATGGATACGATGATCAAATCCGCGTTGGACAAATTGTTCGCATCAAGGTAGAAAACATCGAAACCATGTTGAAGGTTTATGATAGCGACCTTTCTTCCACAAAAATCAACGAAAGAATTGCTGAACTTGTAGAAGAACACGTTGAAATCGTTGTTCCATACTTCTACTACTCTTCCAACACAGCAGTTACAGACCTTACTGGTATTTACATCTTCAAGACAGAAGGCGTAGAAAGATTGTACATCACAACACCATGTCAAGATAAGACAGCTAACGGTGCAAGCATGACAGAAAAGCTTACACTTATGAGCTTCAAACTTGATGGTAGCGATCCACAAACTCACTACACTTTCCCAAGCAACGCAATGCAAATCATGCTATCTGTAAAGAACGACGTTGTTTACGCAACATACGTTAATAGCAGTGTAATTGGTTGCATCAACGTTAAAACTGGCGCAAACGTTTTGGCGGAAGTTGAAGAAATTGCTGGCGCAAAGTTCTCTAAGACAGACGCAGATAACTACGTATTCTTCACAGATAAGGACGGCGCAATCTGCCGTTACACAGCTGGTGCAGACAAACACGAAGTTCTTGTTGCCAACGAAGATAACGAAAAGATCACATACACAATCAAGTCCGTAAATAAGGATACTGTTTACTACACAGTTGCTAACACAGAAGAATCCTACAAAGATAACCTTACATTGTTCTACACAAACAGCACAGTTACAGAACACGTTGTTGCATTGCAAGGTTTGCCATCTGGCACATACTACTGCTGGAACGGCAAGGTTGTTTATGTAAAGAAGGACAACAAGTCTGCTAACAAAACATTGTACAGCCTTGTAATCGTAAGCGGAAACGCTAACACAGCTGAAACAAACGTTACAATTTTGGACAAGGAAGACAACGCTCAATCTATCACATTTGTTAAGTTGGAAGGCGATGTATTGTTCTACACAAAGAACTCTGTAACATACTTCATCGACCTTGCTCAAGCATTTGATGCTCGCGTAGCAGATGCTAACGCAACAGTTACAGAAAACGTATTTGGTTACAATATGTCCACAACAGCTACTGGTTGGGCAACACCAGATACAATCGGCGAATACACATTTACACTTTCTTCCAGCTCCGTAACAGTAACAAAGTTTGATGCTGCTACACAAACAAACAGCAAGTCCGTAAATATCACATTGGTACAACCAATTGAAGAAGACGCTGAATAATCAATTTTGTACAAATAACATCGCTATCACATTGGTAGCGATGTTTTTTTGTGCAAAAGCAAATTGTGCGGTATTTAGCAGTTGAGTTTGTTGGCGGAGTGTGGTATAATGATAGTACAATCAAATAAACGTGCAGGTTGCGTCAACTAGATACGCATTTGTGGGGGAATAATGTGCAAGTCATTAGCAGTCCCGCTACGGTAAGTCCCTTTGGGGAACAAGTCCGAATGCCCAACTGTATTGTAAAACGAGCATTTCTTCGATGTAAAGAAAGGGCTATTTTTCTTTATGTAAAAATGGATTGTTCTTTTATCGTTGAGTACCGTTTTGTTGTTTGTTGGTTGAAAACAAAAAAGGAGAAAAACAAAATGAAAAAGAACATTTCAACGTGGGTTTTGATTGTGCTTGTTGCTTTTTGTTGTCTGTTGACTAGTTGCGTTCAACCGCCAAAGCCAACAGAACTGGACAAGCTGACCATTCCCCAACTCAAGGAAAATCAAATGGTGGTTATTGTCAAAATAGATGATGACAGTTACAAAAACTGTGTTGTAGATTTGGACGACCATAAAACAGCCGATGACGTACTAATGTACTTGCAACAAAATGAAGTATTAGAAATACAGTTTGTTGATGGCGATTACGGCAAATATTTGACCAAGATTGATGCCCTTGAACAGAACGAAGCAGAGGGCAAATACATATCCGTTTATACTAGCGACAGTGTCAACCAAGCCACTTGGGCTGGAGCCATAATCTACACTGTTGGCAGTATCACCATTGCTCCAGCAAAAGTGGGCATTAGCGAGCTTTCTGTTGGCAGTGGAACAGTGCTATACTTTGAAATTATTACATACTAATCTGTTGTGTAATTTATTGAAAAATGGAGTGTAGCATGACAAAAACAGTTTTCAAAAGCAAAACAATACCTATTGTTATATCTGCAATGTTTGCGGCTGTATTGGTAGGTGGAAAACAAGCCTTGTCGGCACTTCCCAACATAGAGGTGGTAACGCTGTTTGTTGCCCTGTGTGCTTATGTTTGGGGGATAAAAATTGTGCTATTTGCCACCAACGTATTTATATTGTGTGAGTTAGCCATTTGGGGTATCAACACGTGGGTAATATCATATCTTGTGCATTTCAACGTTGTGGCAGTTGCCTTTTGGTTGTTATCTTTTGCCAAGACAAAGGGCGTGTGGAAGGTAATATCACCAACAATACTAGCGGTGGTGTTAACTGCAATGTTCGGCGTTTTAACAAGCGCAGTTGATACATTGATTGGCTTTAGTGGTGGCTTTTTTATTGTTGCCAAGGATTTTGCCAAACGATTTGCAGTGATGTATGCAACGGGAATTTACTTTTATTTGTTACACATTACTTGTAACCTAATCTTGTTTGCAGTGGGGTTTATTCCACTTGTAAAAATCAACCAAAAAGCAAAGCAAAAACTACTTGTAGAAGAACAGGGAGAAAGTATATGATTCAACAGGCAACACAACAGGATATTCCGCAACTCTCTAAACTGTTGCAGTATATTTGTGACCTTCACTCCAAGATTAGGCCCGACCTTTTTGCTGCGGGAAAAAGCAAGTACAACGAGCAACAGTTGCTGGAATTGCTCCAAGATAGCTCGAGGCCCATATTTGTTTATCGTAATGAAGAAGGGCTTGCGGTTGGGTACATATTCTGTGCTGTAAAGCTTTGGCAAGGCGAGGGCTTTGTTCCTCAAAAATCCTTGTATATTGATGACCTTTGTGTCGACCAACAGTATCAGCATCAAGGTATTGGCAAGGCGCTGTTCAACTACGCAAGGAACTACGCAAAGGAAATTCAATGTCACAACATTACGCTAAACGTGTGGCAAGGAAATGACAGTGCAATCAAGTTCTATCAAGATTTGGGATTGTCCGTTCAAAGGACGTTTTTGGAAGAAATTTTGTAATAGGAGATAACAATATGACAAGAAAAATTTTGACAATTGTAGGCGCATTGTGCGGCGGAGTTGGCGTTTGTTTGGCTATTGGTATATCTACTCAAAATTGGTTGCCAGCTGTTTTGTGTGGTGTTGGCGTTGCCCTGTGCTTGATAAGCCCAGCACTAAAACACAAGTAAACTAACTAATAAAAAAGGGAAGGCCTAATTGACCTTCCCTTTTTTTGGGTTATTTTGTTTTTAGTAAGCGCGTGCAACCAATGCAACAACAAGTTTATCCGATTTGTTTCCGCAAATTGTGCAACTATCTTGGAATACGGGTTCATCTAGCATTACGCGAACTGTTGCTTGGAGTTTTTCCTTGAGCAATGCTTCGCAATCGGCATCTTGATCCCAAACAACCTTTGCAAAGCACTTGCTATCCAACGCCTCTTGGAGTTCGTCCATATTGTGTGCAACTTTTACGTGGCTATCACGGAAAGCAAGGCTCTTGTTGTACATATTTGTTTGGATTTCTTCTAGTAGATTTGCAACGCTTTGTGCGATGTTATCTAGTGGCAATGTAGCCTTTTCGCAAGTATCACGGCGGCTGTATGTGGAAACGCCGTTTTCGATATCTCTTGGACCAATTTCCAAACGTACAGGAACACCCTTCATTTCCCATTCGTTGAACTTCCATCCTGGGGATTGGTCACGTGTATCCAATTCTACGCGGATGCCAAGTTGACGTAGTTGAGCTGCAACTTCGGTAGCCTTTTCGATTACGCCAGGTTTGTGTGCTGCAACAGGAACTACTACTGCTTGGATTGGAGCAACTTTTGGTGGAAGTACAAGACCGCGTTGGTCACCGTGTGCCATGATGATAGCGCCAATCAAACGTGTGCTAACACCCCAGCTGGATTGCCATACGTGCTTGTGCTTGCTGTCTTTATCTAGGAAAGTGATATCGTAAGCCTTTGCAAACTTTTGACCAAAGTGGTGTGTTGTGCCTGCTTGCAAGCTCTTTCCGTCTAGCATCATCGCTTCCATACCGTATGTAGCTTCGGCGCCGGCAAACTTTTCCTTTTCGCTCTTTTGTCCGATAAATGTAGGCATAGCAAGGATATCACGAGCAAAGTCGTGGTAAAGTTGTAGCATATCCAATGTTTCCGCCATGGATTCCTCACGAGTAGCATGTACTGTGTGACCTTCTTGCCACAAAAATTCCGATGTGCGAAGGAATGGACGAGTTGTCTTTTCCCAACGAACTACGTTTGCCCATTGGTTGAGCTTTAGTGGCAAATCGCGGTAGCTGTTGATCCACTTGCTATACATACTGCAAATGATTGTTTCACTAGTTGGACGAACAACGCATGGTTCTGCAAGTTTTTCGCCACCGGCAACGGTAACAAGGGCAACTTCTGGGGCAAAGCCATCTACGTGCTCTGCTTCTTTATCCAACAAGCTTTGTGGAATTAGCATTGGAAAATAGGCATTTTGGTGGCCTGTAGCCTTGAAACGAGCGTCCAATTCACGTTGGATATTCTCCCAAATAGCATATCCGTATGGGCGGATAACCATTGTTCCCTTGATTGGGCCATAGTCTACTAGTTGGGTTTTGAGCACCACGTCGGTGTACCATTGTGGAAAGTCCACGTTGATATCAGCTATTTCTTTTACAAATTGTTTATCTGCCATATATTCCTCCACTTGCAAAAGGGGATGTATTTATCCTTCTTTTTGCCATTGAAAATTATCTTGTAGTAGTGTGTGCTAGGTAGCACTTTTGAGCAGTAAAAGTATAATACCTTGTTGAACTTTTGTCAACAAATAAGATATGTTATACTATTATTAATTAATTATATACATCTTTTTGACTACATTTACAGCACAAATTGAGCAATATGTTGCAAAAAGTTGCTAGTGGTGGTAAAATTAACAATAGAGGTGCATTGTGGAAAAAGATTGGTGCAAAAAAACCTTAATATTTTTTGTTGTGGCGTTGCTTGTTGTGGCATCGTTCACCTTTGTGCAGCCAGTTCAAGCTGTAAGCAACGAACCGTACTATCTTCAAAGCATTGCAAGCGGCAACAAGTTTGTTGGGGCAAGGATGTACGGCAACTATTTTGCCAACGACAACCTTACCAATGTGGACGGAATATACATGGCAATGGGCGTTCCGGTATCGGTGGAAATTTACACTTCCGATAAGTTGCCCATAGACAGCAAGTTAGATTTTTCTCAACAAAACCCAATAATAGCCCAGTTAAAGGAAATTTTTGCTCAAATAAACGATATCATTGTATCAATAGACAACTTAACTAACCCAATGTACAATGGACAAAATGGATTGCCACAGTCGGATGTGTTCAAATATAATAACGCAACAACAGGGCAAGAAGTAGAGATTTCTAGTGATACCTACACAATGTTGCAGTTGGCACAACAATGCTATTTGCAAACGGAAGGTTTGTTCAACCCCTGTGCCTACAGATTGGTGGACTTGTGGGGATTTTCTTCTAGGGTGTTTACCTACAATTTGACAACTGGTTGCTATGCTCAACCATATGATAGAACCTTCGTGGAAGGTGGTGGCTATCAGCTACCAACGGACAACTACGTACAAGCTTTCAGCGACGAACAATTTGTTAGCTTTGCTCCATCAAGTGTGGTGCTAGAAGAAAGGAACAACAAATTTTACGTTACCAAAAATGTTAATCCAGCAGTTGTTGAACAGGATGGGATAACACATACATATCACCAATGGCTAGATCTTGGTGGTGTCGCCAAGGGGTATGTAGCTGACCTTGTTGCACAGTTTTTGGAAAGCAAGGGACTGACCAACTACTACATAAGTGTTGGTGACAGCAGTGTGCGTATGGGCAAGTTTTTGCAAGACAAAGAACATTTAATTGTACAACAAGACGCATTTAACCCTGCTTATAGTGCACTAGGCTACAATTTTACTGATGTAGGTTTGGCGTGTAGTGGCAAGTATTTGCGCAATTATATGGTGGACGGTGTGGTGTACAACCATATCATAAATCCCAAAACAGGCATACCTTCTAATGGTGTTGTTGAAGGTGTTTTGGTGGCAACGGATGGACACAACTACACAGCAACTATAACCGACTGCTATGCTACGGCATTGTCAATAATGGACGAGCAACAGGTTGTTGATTACATCAATAGCAACCCTGATGTTTTAGTTAGTGCATTGTGTAAGAACGTAAAAGGACAACAAATAATCCTTTCCAACTTGGACAAAAACAGCGTCTACACAAACAAGACTACCTTTGATAGTTATGCTTGGGCGTTAGAAAAATCCAATGGACAGTTGATTATTAATGAAAATGCCGTTGCTCCATCTAGTAGAAACGTAGGTCCAATCATTGCCATTGTGGTGGGTTGTGTGGTTATCTTTGCAGCAGTTGTAATTGTACTTTTACACTTTGTAAAAAAGAGCAAAAATAACCTTGTAGCGCAAGCGAGAAAATCATCCCCCTTTATGCGTGCAGATATTACTTTGTACTTTATTCTTGTACTTGTCGTGGTATTGCTACTTGTTGGCGTTATGCCAGAGCAAACTGCTGTAGTACAAATAGAAATCCACGATATGCAAACAGATCAACTATTGTTTGTGTACAACGTAAATAAAGATTCCATCTACACCAATGAACAAAATGGATGGACGGTAACAACAGAAAGACAAAATAACCTTTTGACAGTAACTATTGCAAAAGAAATAGATGGTCAAACGCACTTTAACAAGATACAAATAGATATTTCCAATAACACTACCGTACAAATGGTTAGCTCCCTTTGTGGCAGACATCAGGAGTGTGTAAAAACTTTTCATCCAATAACAATGGGAGGCGGCACAATTGTGTGTAGCCCTAACAATATCAAGGTAGTAACAAAGTAGATTATTGCAATGAACAAAACAAGGCTAACATCTAAATACTTTTCCGCAAAGCGACTAGCAACGTTGGCTGTGCTTTCGGCAATGGCACTTATATCTTTTATGATAGAAGGGCTATTTCCACCATTGTTTTTGCCTGGGGCAAAGATGGGCATATCCAACATCTTTTCTATGCTTGCGTTGCTGTTGCTAGGACCGCTAGAAGCCATTGTCGTAGTGGCTGTCAGGACGGTACTGGGTAGCTTGTTTGGTGGGGGAATTTCCACCTTGCTGTACAGCTTTTCGGCGGGTATGGTTGCCATAGTTGTTGGTTGCTATTTGGTGCGATTTGCGTTTCCCAAAGTTAGCATTGTTGCTATTTCGGTGGTATCGGCAGTAGTGCACAACGTCAGTCAGGTGTTGGTGTTCTGTTTGGTAAGTAACACTCCCCAAATGCTCTACTACGCACCTTGGATGGCGCTACTTGGTATTGTTGCAGGTGTTATCGTGGGATTTGCGGTGTGGCTAATTGTCAAAAATTTGCCACAAAAAATGCTGTCCTCGTTGGCGGAATAGAGTGTGTCAAATATTATTGGCAACAAGGCGGTAATATGATATAATAATAGACAAGAGCAATATGCTTTTGTCAAGGTAGATAGATGAGTAACGTACTAATTTTCAATGATATCAGCGGTCTTGGCAACTGCTCTATGACCGCAAACGTATCAATTTTTACAAAACTAAATAATTACTGTATGCCAGTTGTAACATCCTACTATTCTTGCAACACAGCTTTTGGTAGCTACACGGTTGTGCCAAACAACGTGATTTCTGTTTGCGCACAAGACATTTTGTCTAGTTGTAAGCCACACGCAATGTACAGCGGATACTGTCACAGCAAGGAAATTTTGGCAGAAGTTACACAAGTGGCAAAGCAACTCAAGGGTGATGCTACAATATTTGTCGATCCAATCTTGGGGGATAATGGCAAGTTATACGGATCTTTCGATTCTGATTATTTGCAACAAATGAAGGAACTTGTGCAATTGGCTGACGTAATTACCCCTAACCTTACCGAGGCGTGCTTGCTGTCTGGCGTGGACTACAAGGAGCTTATCTCCCACAAAGAGCAGCCTGCGTTTTTGGGTTATTGCGGCAAAGTCTTTGCAGATATTTGTAGTAAGGTTGGTTGCAGTAACGTAGTAATTACTGGTATTGAGTGTGGTGCTCTTATTGGCAACGTCATTGTTGAAGGTAACAATATTCGTTATGTAACAAACCAATATCATCACAAGTTTGTTACGGGAACTGGCGACGCATTTAGCTCGGTTGTGTGTGGCAAGATGCTACAAGGCGCTAGCCTTTTGGATGCAGTACAGGTTGCAACCGCTTTTGTAGAAAGGGCAATTTGCGCTTCCAACAAAGAAGGTCGTTTTGGCACAGAGTTAGGTGCTGTATTGGACACATTGTAACAAGGAGTTTTTTATGAACAGATTTAGAAATATTTCTTGGACAACAATCATATTGGTGTGTATCTTTTGTTTTCCTGCAGGGGTAGTGTTAGCAATACTCAAGGAAACTACACCAAAAATTCGCTCCAAACGCAAGCGCAACAAAAAGCGTGTTAACGCATTGAAGGTTTGGGGTTGGATATTGACAGTTATTGGCGCAATTTGCATTATCCCAGCCGTTACTGAAAATATCCAAGATATTTGGGTAGGCATAGTCATTGCCGCTGGCGGTATTGCAATGTTAGTTGTAGCGTACATAAAGGAAGGTCAACACAGGAAATTTGATGAGTATCTCAACGTAATAGGGTTACAAAACATCACCAAATTGGATAGCATTTGTGCAATTATGAGAAGATCTCGCAAGCAAGTTGTTGCCGACTTGGAATTGATGATGAAAAAAGGCTACTTTGACGATTGCTACATTGATCACTCCAAGGGAGTTTTTGTGTTGCCACAGGTATTTACAGCTCCACCAGTCGCACAAAAGCGCAAGCACAGTTATGCTGCAAAGTGTCCTAATTGTGGTGCAAACGTAATTGTAACCAACGGGGAAGTTGTAAGATGCGAATACTGCGGAACACCGCTGTAAAATAAAAAGATAACTAAATTTGGATAACAGGCTGTTGCTTTGTTATCCTTTTTTTGTCAAAAAACTGCATTTTTGCCACAAATACTGCATTTGGCGGTCATTAAACTGCACAAAATGGCACAAATTCCAACATACTGTTTACTTTTTGTTTTTTTTTAGGTATAATTACAATTGCGGTTGCAAAGCAACCGACATCCAATCAACAAAGGACGTGTATTATGAAACTCAACTACAAACGCACTCTTTTGGTGGGATTTGCATTTTTCTTAATCAGTGCCTTTTGGCAGGCATATGAAGCAATTGTTCCACTTATGCTAACAAACAAATTTGGGCTAAACCAAGGCGCAAGCGGTATCATCATGTCGCTTGATAACATTTTTGCATTATTTTTGCTTCCAATATTTGGTGCATTGTCCGACAAAAAGGACACACGATTTGGCAAGCGCACACCTTTTATCGTTATGGGTGCAATAAGTGCAGTAATTTGCTTTATTGGTTTGACAGTTGTTGACAATGCTCAACTAAAGAAGATTGGCACTTCTCGCGATTACTTGTGGGAAAGCCAAATGTCAAAAACAGTTGAATACAAGGAAAATGACATTACAGACAAGACCTCCCCCAAGGGTATTGTTTTGAAGGATTATGCTGCTCGTTTGTACTTCAACAAGGATTACAGTGACCTTTCCGCTGACGAACAAGCACAACTAAAAGCGTGGTTTGTGGACGAAGACAAACTCAATTACGACACCGTTTACACCTACAATCGTCTAACAGAAACATACAAACTGTATCAAAAGACAGAAAAAGGCGACATTGTGGATATGGATGGCAACATCAAAACAGACAAAGCCCGCACCTACAACGCATACGTAAGTATCGTTAGTAGCGCAAAGAGCCTTTACTCAAATAGCATCACACAACAAAACATTTTTGTGTTGGTATTGTTTATCGTGTTGCTTTTGGCTGTACTTATTTCTATGGCAACTTTCCGTTCTCCAGCGGTAGCATTGATGCCAGACGTTACCGTTAAACCACTTCGTAGCAAGGCAAACGCAATCATCAACTTGATGGGTACCGCAGGTGGAATCTTGGTGTTGCTACTTGGTATGATTTTTGGCACAGGCAAGGTTGTAAACCAACAAATGAGCTACACCTACTACGTTATCGCAGTTTGCGGAATCATGATAACAGCACTTGTTATCTTCATGATGACCGTAAAGGAAAAGCGTTGGAACAAGGAAATGCTCGAGCAACAAGCTATCTTAGACGAACAAGAAGAGCAACAAGAAGCTGCTCCAGCAGAAGTAGTAGCTCCAACCACCGAAAAGCTCCCCAAAGACAAACTTCGCTCACTACTGTTTATCTTGGCAAGCGTTGCATTGTGGTTTATCGGCTACAACGCAGTAACAAGTAAGTACAGCGTGTACGCAGTAAACGTTTTGGACAAGGACTACAACACAACTTTGCTAATTGCACAAGCAGCAGCAGTTGTTGCATACATTCCAGTTGGTATTGTTGCAAGTAAACTTGGCCGCAAAAAGACCATTTTGGCAGGAATCATTATGCTAACAACAGCATTTACTGGTGCAATATTCATCGACAGTTCTTCTCCATCTTGGTTGATTTCCGTATTGTTTGCTTTGGCAGGCGTTGCTTGGGCAACAATTAACGTAAACAGCTTCCCAATGGTTGTAGAACTAGCAAAGGGTAGCAACACAGGTAAGTACACTGGTTACTACTACACGGCAAGTATGTCTGCTCAAATTGTTACACCTATTTTGTCCGGTTACCTAATGACAGGTCTTGGAACGATGAAGATTTTGTTCCCATACGCGGCAATTTTCGTAGCTTTGTCCTTTGTAACAATGCTATTTGTAAAGCACGGTGACAGCCGTCCTGAACAAGTAAAAGACAAAATGGAATTGCTTGCTGGCGCAGATGACTAGCATTTAGATTAACTTAATAAATCAAAATACCACTACACATTGCGGTAGTGGTATTTTTTTGCGCACAAATGCGTCAACTACCGCCAAAAAGACAGCGTATATGCCAACATCTGCCGCCATTTTTGTTCGTATATTATACAAGACACCCCACATTGTTTGTGGTATGTAGCGATGTAGTTTTATAAAAAAAACTTGCATAAAGGAGCAAATTTTTATGAAGAAAAAGGTTGTAGTTAACATCGGTTTTTGGCTGCTGGTGGCAATAATGGGTGGATGCATTGCCGTTGTTTTGTGGGCGTGGCCCTTTATGCCCAACAAGCCAGCGGAGCAACAGTCGGCGCATTACACAGGGGTACTGGAGCTGTGGAACGTGGAAAGCTTCGAGGGTGGCAGTGGCAGTAGATCCAGTTGGCTTACCAGCGTTGCAAGCAAATTTGAGCAACAAAATAAGGGGCTTTTTGTTCACGTGACCAACCTGACGGTAGAGCAAATGCAACAAAAGCTAGCGGATGGTCAAAGCTATGACCTAATCAGTTTTTCTCGTGGAGTGGGTTGTTTGTTAACAGATTTGGCGGAGTTGAACACTTCCGTGGGGGATTTGCTACCCAACATGGTGGTGGCAGGGCAACAAGGAGGAAAGCAATATGCCATACCCTACTACGCGGGAGCATACTGTCTTTTTGCTAGAAGCAATCAGCTTGCGCAAGACGAGTTGCTAGAAAACGCACTTACAGCAACGTATCTACGCAAGGTAGGGAAAAATCAAATTGTGTTGCAACCATTACTGTGTGGTTTTACTCCATACAACAGCCCTTTGTCTGCGTTGGCAATGAGTGTTGCAAAGGGGAGCGCAAACGTAAAGCAAAACACACAGTACAGTGCATACGAACTATTCTTGGGTAACAAAACGGCGGTAACACTACTAGGCACACAGCGAGATATCTATCGACTTAGCAAAAGGGTGGAAATGGACAAAATAGAACCGCTTTCATTTTGTGCATTGGGCGGATACACCGATTTGGTGCAGTTTGTGGCGGTAAGCAAAAATGTTGCAGAAAAGATGCAAAGTTGTCAAGAGTTTGTTCAATACCTAGTGGACAAGACAACCCAACAAAGGCTAGTTGACATCAATATGTTTAGCGTAAGGGGAGACGTTAGCTTGTACACGGCAGATTGGTACAAGGATTGCGAGCAACTGCTAGCTAACAGCTACGTGCCAAACGTTTTTGCAACGATGGAAGATATTGAAAATGGCAGAAAAACCGCCATTTCTACAATGAGGATGTAGTATGACAAGTCGTTGGGATAAGTTCCTTTCAAAAATGAAAAAATATAGTGTAGAAATGGAAGAAAATATGTCCTTTTCTTCATTGACAACACTTGGTTGTGGCGGTAAAATAAAGGTCACACTTTTCCCAACCAGCATCCAGCAGCTTGTGTTGTGCTTGAAGTTTACTAAAAAGTATCACATCGAAAGGGTGGTTTTGGGCGCTGGTAGCAACGTTTTGGCTGGAGATAGCTTTTTCGATGGAGCAGTTATTGTAACAAAAAAGTTGAACGGGCTGACGTTACAAGGAACAACTGCGGTGGCAGAGTGCGGTGTGTCTACTCCTTACCTGTTTTGTAAGCTTGCGGAAAAAGGGTTAACTGGTGGAGAGTTTTTGTCTTGCTTGCCAGCAACAATTGGTGGAGCAACGGTGTGCAATGCCGGTTGTTTTGGTCAAAGCATGCAACAAATTGTGAGCTCTGTAACCGTGTGGCAAAATGGTAAAATGCGCACTTTAAATGTACAACAATGCAAGTTTAACAAGCGCAGTAGTGCATTTAAGAATACAAATAGCGTTGTGTTGCGCGTCAAGTTGCAGTTGCATCAATCAACCAGTGAGTTGGTAAATCAACTGGCAAACCAATTTCGCACGCAAAAAAGACAAACTCAGCCATTGGGGGCAAAGTCAGCCGGGTGTGTGTTTTTCCATCCAACAGTAGCAGTTTCGGCACTCATTGATAAGGCAGGACTCAAGGGCTACAGGGTGGGAGATGCAAAAATTTCTCAAAAACACGCAGGTTTTGTAATAAATATTGACAAAGCGGTGGCAAAAGATATATACTTATTAATAGTGCAAATTATAAATATATTAACAAACAACTTTGGTGTGCAACCACAGCTGGAGATTTGTTTGGTTAATATCACAAAGGAACAAGATGACATTTTCGCAACAAGTAAAGGGAGAAATACTCAAATCAGTTAGAAATATCAAGGGGTGCTGTGCCACCTCCATTTTGACTGCTGTTTTGAAGGCAAGTGGTTCGCTATCCCTAGGTTTTAGGGGATATTGCTTTGCTATTGAAAGTGAAAATCCCGAATTTTTGTCCTTTGTGGAGCAAATTGCCAAAAATGAACTGGGCGTTAGCAGTCATATTAGCAGTTCCAACGTTAATGCCAAGGGAGTTGCCGTGTACAGCTGTGAGCTAGAGGGAAACGTAGGCAACTTGCTGGGATTGACATACAGGGATAGCGAAGGTATTTTGCAATTCAACCAAGATGCATACAGTCTTATTCCAACCAAGCCTTGTTGTATGCGTGCCTTTATGCAAGGATTGTTTGTTGTTTGCGGATCGGTGGTAATTCCACTAGGAGATACCGATTTTAGCGAGGCAAGGAGTAGGGGCAAGTACCACTTGGAACTTCGTGTTTCTGAAGATTTTGCTAAAGCCCTGGCAGATAGATACAACTTTTTGCAGTTTAGACAAACTTCTCGCAAAACACATTGCATTTTGTACCTAAAAGATTCCGAAAAAATAGCTGACTTTTTGGTATACGTCAATGCAACGGCTAGCAAATTGAAGCTGGAAAACGTAATTATTGGTCGCAGTATTCGCAACACAGCCAACAGACAAAGCAACTGTATTGCCCACAATATCGACAAGAGCGTCCACGCAAGTAACAAGCAAATTGAAGCAATAACACATCTGCAAAACATTGGCGCATTGTCTAGCCTTCCACAAGCATTGCAAGATATTGCCAAGTTACGTGTGGAATACCCCGAAGCCAACCTGGAGGAGCTTGCCGCAAAGCTGGGAATTTCCAAGAGCGGCGCAAACCATCGTTTGGCTAAATTAGTAGAAATTGCAAAGGACAAGCAGTAGCTTGTATCACAAGGAGTTTTACCAATGAAACAGTTTGTACACCTACATGTGCACACCGAATATAGTCTTTTGGACGGAGCAACTCGCATCGACGAAATGGTAAAAAGATGCAAGGAGCTAGATATGCCTGCTGTGGCGGTAACGGACCACGGCAATATGTACTGCGCCTGGAAGTTTCTTAACGCCGCAAAAAAGGTGGGTATCAAACCCATTATTGGTTGCGAGTTTTATATGTGTGAAAACATGGCAAACACAGGCTACGACAACAAGGAATACTTCCACTTGGTGCTACTAGCAAAAAACAACGTTGGCTACTACAATCTGTGCAGGCTCAACTCCATTGCCTTTGTAGAAGGGTTCTACTATAAGCCACGTATTGATTTTGAAACACTCAAAAAGTATTCCGAAGGTCTAGTTTGTCTTTCCGCTTGTATTGCAGGTCAGTTGCCACGCTTGTTCATGGCAGATAGGCCAGACGAAGCCCGCAAATTGGCGCTAGAATACAAGGCGCTATTTGGCGAAGACTACTACATTGAAATTCAACGTCACGGAATCGAAGACGAAGATGCCGTTATGCCACAACTTGTACAACTAGCGCGCGAATTGGATATCAAGCTAGTTGTCACCAACGACGTACACTACCTAAATCGTGAAGACGCCGAAATTCAAGATATTATGATGTGCGTTCAAATGGGCAAATTCTACGATGACACCGATCGTATGAAGTTCCAAGGAGAAGAGTTCTATCTCAAAAACTACGACGAAATGGCGGCATTGTTCCCCAACCTGCCAGATGCAATGGAAACAACGCTAGAAATTGCCGACAAATGCAACGTTGACTTTGGCAGAGAAAAACTGTTGCCGTTGTATTCTCCACCAGATAATATGTCTTCCCCAGAGTATCTTAGATATCTTTTGGAAGAAGGCCTAAAAAAGAAGTACCCTGTAGTTACCCAAGAAATCCGCGAACGTGTAGAATACGAATACAGCGTAATTTGCAACATGGGCTTTGTGGATTACTACCTTATCGTTTGGGACTTTATTAACTATGCAAAAACAAATGGTATTCCAGTTGGTCCAGGCCGTGGTAGCGGTGCGGGCAGTGTAATTGCCTACCTAATTGGTATTACCGAAGTTGAACCATTTAGATACAACCTTATGTTCGAACGTTTCCTAAACCCCGAACGTAAGTCCATGCCCGACTTCGACGTTGACTTTTGTATGGACCGCCGTGGGGAAGTTATCGACTACGTTCACAGAAAGTACGGTAATGACAACGTTTGTCAAATTGTAACCTTTGGTACAATGGCTGCAAAAAATGCTATTCGCGACGTTGCTCGTGTGTTGCGTTTTCCCGTTAGCGAATCTAACCGCCTTGCAAAGATGGTGCCAGATAACTTCAAGTACACCTTGCGCCATTTACTAGGGGAAGTTCCCTATAAAAAGCCAGAAGACACCTACATTTCTGAAGAACTCAAGCAAGCATATGCCGATCCTCGCACGCACAAGCTCATTGACATTGCTAAGCGTTTGGAAGGCTCTCCTCGTCAAACGGGTATGCACGCAGCGGGCGTTGTTATCTGTCGTGAAAAGGTTGCCGACCACGTTCCACTACAAACAAACGGTGGTTCGCTGGCTAAAGGCGGTATTGTAACCACACAGTACAACATGGTCGAGGTAGAGGAACTTGGTTTGCTCAAGATGGACTTTTTGGGACTAAGAACGCTTACCGACATCAAAAAAGCTATTGACTACGTATACGAAAACCACGGTGTTCGTGTAGACTTTTCTCAAGACGACTACAACGACCAAGGCACCTTTAAGCTAATCAGCTCTGGCGATACAATGTGCATATTCCAGCTAGAAAGTGGCGGTATGTGCGACCTTATGTCCCGCATGAAGCCAACTGGCTTGGAAGAAATTATTGCGGGTATCAGCTTGTACCGTCCCGGTCCAATGCAGTACATTGGCACATACATCGAGTGTAAGTTCGACAAATCCAAGATTCACTACTTGCACCCATCAATGGAGTCCATTTTGGACGTTACTAACGGCTGTATCGTTTACCAAGAGCAAGTTATGCAACTGGTTAAAAAGCTAGCAGGTTTCTCTACAGCTCTAGCGGATAACGTTAGATACGCCATGTCCAAAAAGAAAACTCAAATGATGGAGGACTTGGGCAAGTTGTTCGTTTACGGTGGAACTTGGACCAACGGCGAAACAGTTCCCGGTTGCGTAAAAAATGGTATTCCCGAAAACATCGCTTTGGAAATATACAAGCAACTAAACGACTTCTCGCAATACGCATTTAACAAATCTCACGCAACTTGCTATGCTTACGTAACCTATCAAACTGCGTGGCTCAAGAACTACTACCCAGTAGAGTTTATTTGTGCATTGCTTAACAACCGTATCAACGATATTGCTCAAATCAAAAAATATATGGAATATGCCAAGTCACAGGGAATATCCGTGTTGCCACCTTGCATCAACAAGAGTCGTGATGAGTTCCGTGTGGAAAATGGTGCTATTCGATTTGGATTGGGCGGAATCCGCAACATTGGCGTTGGTATCGTTAAGCAAATTGTTGACGAACGCCAAGCACACGGCGAGTTTACAGATATGTCCGATTTCTTTGAAAGATGTTCGGCATTTTTGAACAAGCGTATGGTAGAAAACCTAATCAAGGGTGGCGCTTTTGACTGCTTCAACCGCACTCGTAACGATATGCTCAAGCACTACGTGGAAGAGTTGAACGACGTGCTAGAACGCAACAAAATGCACGAAACTGGTCAAATGTCCATCTTTGATATGCTTCCAGAGCTAAAAACAAGTAGTGTAACCAATCGCGTTCAGGAAAAGGAACTTCCCAAGCAGGTGCTGTACACCTACGAAAACGAAGTGCTGGGATTGTATATGACTGGTTCTCCATTGGATGAGTACGACGAAATAAGCCGAAAGTTCCGCTTTGACTTTAGCACCAAGGAAACAACGCCATATCCTTCCGACGACAACTCCGAAGAAATGATAACCCCAGTTGTCAATAAGCGCTTTGTAACCACGGGCGGTATTTTGCGAGATATCCGCGTGGTAGTGGGCAAGGACAACAATCGTATGGCTTTTGGTGTGTTGGAAGACAAGTTTGGCACCATCGAAGTGGCTTTGTATGCGCAAGGCTACGAAAAGTTCAAAAACCTGTTTGCCGCCGACGCTTTTGTGGTAATCAAGGGTAGTTTGGGCGAATCTCGTGAAGGATACAAAATTACTATTCGCGAAATCATTGCCCCAAAAACGGACAAAACTGAAGAGCAACAACAAGCATATCAACAGGAAGAAGTTAGAAATGTTATCTTGTGGCTCAAGATGGAAAAACGCAACGACGAAACCTTCAATAGTGTAGTAGAGTTGTTGCAACAATACCCTGGCAACGTGCCTGTTCGTATCAAGATTGAAGGCAAAGCGCTAGCGCTAGAAAGTCAAGTACGCCAATGCAGCGGTTTGGAATACGAACTAGGTTTGCTACTGGGCGACAGCAACGTTATTTTCTTTGAAAAATAGCATTTTCGTCGCAAATTTAGCAGTAGCCAAGGCAAAATCATAAGTAATTATCAACAAAATAATAAAATGCCACCACAAAAACAACGTGGTGGTGTTTTGTTTTTACTGTAAATACATACATTTTTTTACAAAATGTTGGTTTGTTTTGGTTTGCATTAAGATTAAAGTAGTATATAATAAATACAATTAATAATATTTATCTATCGCCCTAGTTGTTGATTGCTTATAGTTCAATGAAAGTTGATTTATGCAATTATTTGGGATGCTAGGGGTTGCGGTGGTTGAGCTACTGCAACGAAAAAAGGAAGTAGAATTATGATTAAAAAACTATTAAAAGGAGCAAAAGGCTACGAAAAGCAGTCAATACTGACCGTTGTGTTGGTACTGTGCGAAACTGCGCTAGAAGTGTTGTTGCCAATTTTTATGTCCAACATTTTGAACACAATGCAGTTGTTTGGCACAGGTAGACCACTAACTCAAGGTTTGACATATCTCAACTTTGACAGCTTTCAACTTGTAAGCTTGCAAATTGGCCAATACATAACCAAGGATATTTTGCTACACACCGTGCTAACATACGGAATTTTGATGGTGGTTAGTTCCGCATTTTCCCTTACGTTTGGTGCAGTAGCTGGCAAAATGTGCGCTATTGCAGGTTCGGGCTTTTCCAAGAATATTCGTGGCAGAATCTTTGCCAAGGTGCAGGAGTTTTCCTTTGCAAACGTTGACAAGTTCTCTACAGCCAGCCTTGTAACACGCTCTACAACGGACGTTAACCATGCTCAACAATCATTTATGATGATTATCCGCACGGTAATTCGCGCTCCAGCAATGTTGGCATTTTCCATTGTAATGGCATTTGTAAATCAACCAGATATGGCTTGGGTTTTCTGCTTTGCAGTACCACTTCTTGGGTTGATTATGTTCTTCTTGAGCACAAAGGTTCATCCATTGTTCAAGGCAATGCTCAAAAAGTACGACAAAATGAACGCTTCCGTGCAGGAAAACCTTGTGGCAATACGTGTAGTTAAGGCTTTTGTTAGGGAAGATTACGAACAAGACAAGTACCTTCAAGCTACCGAAGACGTTCGCAAAGCCCAACACCGTGCCGAAAAGTTGATGATTGCTATGAACCCACTTACAAGTTGTGTAATGTACGGAACAATGATTGCATTGCTTATTGTTGGTGGTGCAGATATCGTTGTTGGCAATATCCAATCGGGTACACTAACCGCTATGATGAGCTACAGTACACAAATCTTGTCGTCTGTTATGATGATTTGCTTCATTGCTGTACAACTTGTTATGAGCCGTGCTTCCATTGACCGTATCTTTGAAGTGTTGGAAGAACAACCAACCATCCAAGGTGCGCAAAACGACTATGTTGTGGAAAACGGTGATATTCAGTTTGTAAACGTAGATTTTTCTTACTCCAACAATCCAGATAACTTGACGCTAGAAGATATCAATTTGCATATCAAGAGCGGTCAAACTGTAGGTATCATTGGTGGTACTGGTGACGGAAAATCCAGCTTGGTACAACTAATTCCACGTTTCTACGATACTCTAAATGGTCAACTTTTGGTTGGCGGAAGGGACGTAAAGGACTACTCCTTGTACAACCTGCGCGAAGGCGTAAGTATGGTGTTGCAAAAGAACGTTTTGTTCAGCGGTTCAATCAGACAAAACCTTTTGTGGGGAAATCCAGATGCCACACAGGAAGAGATTGAAGCTGCTTGCAAGGCGGCTTGTGCTCACGAATTTATCACAGCTTCTCCAGATGGATACGAAACCGACCTTGGACAAGGCGGTGTAAACGTTTCTGGCGGACAAAAGCAACGTTTGTGCATTGCTCGTGCCCTACTCAAAAAGCCCAAGATTATGATTTTGGACGACTCTACAAGTGCGGTTGACACAGCAACTGACGCGCAAATTCGTGCTGGACTTAAACAGCTAGATGACAGTATGACTGTTATCATCATTGCGCAACGTATTTCTTCTGTGGAAGACTGCGACCAAATTGTCGTTTTGGATGACGGCAAGATTAGTGCAGTTGGCACGCACGAACAACTACTACAAACCTCATCAATCTATCAAGAGGTGTACAAGTCTCAACAAAAAGGTGCACAAGGGGGTGAGCAATAATGGCAGGTCCTGGTAACAGAAGAGGCATGGGTGCTATGAAACCCAAAAATCTCAAAGGAACAGTAGTCAGACTAATTGGTTACCTCAAGCCCCACACAGCCAAGATGATTCTTGTATTTGTGTGCATCGGCTTGCAAACAATTTGCAACCTTATGGCAACAAGCTTGCTAACGCCACTGCTCAATGGCCTTTCCGCCGTTGATACTTCCGTCAAATTGACAGGTATTGCGGCGCTAGATAACCTTGCTTACACAGGTGGAACGGATGGCAAATTGACCTATCTAGGAATAATGGTGGCAATCATTGCAACAATCTACGTGCTATCATTGTCCATCAACTATCTTCTTAACCGCACTCTAATTGGCATTTCTACCACAACAATGAAGACTATGCGTAACCAGCTGTTTGCGCATATGCAAAAGTTGCCTATCAAGGTGTTCGATTCTACCACCCACGGCGAACTTATGACTCGTTACACCAACGATATTGATATGATGAACGAGTTCATTGCTAGATGCATCCCACAAATGGTTAGTAGCGTGCTGACAATCATTGGTGTATTTACCGTTATGTTCATCAAGAGCTGGGCACTTACATTGGTTATGATTGTGATGCTAGTTATCATGTTCTTTGTTGTAAAGTCACTTGGTGGCAAGTCCAAAACAAACTTTGTTGCTCAACAACAAACTGTGGGCAAGCTCAACGGATACATTGAGGAACTTATCGAAGGACAAAAGGTAGTAAAAGCCTTCAACCATGAAGAAATTGCCATTGCCGAGTTTGACAAGATAAACAGTCAATGGCAACAAGTTAGCGCCAAAGCTAATGGCTATGCTAACATGATGGGCCCCATCATGAATAACCTTTCTCACTTCTTCTATGCAGGCATTGCTGTAATGGGCGCAGTTATTGCTATCAACAGTGATCAACCTTTGGCTTACGTTGGCATTGTAGCGGCATTTTTGCTATACATCCGCAACGTAACAATGCCAATCCAACAAATTTCTCAACAAATCAACTTGGTATTTATGGCTGGTGCCGGTGGCGAAAGAGTGTTTGCTTTGCTTGATACTCCCGAAGAAGTGGACGACGGCTACGTTACCCTTGTTTACGCCAACGTGGATGAACAAGGCAACATCACCGAAAGTGACGTAAGAACAGGTCATTGGGCGTGGAAGCATCCTCACGGCGATGGCACAGTAACCTACACCTTGTTGCGTGGTGACGTTCGCTTTGAAGATGTAACCTTTGGCTATGTGGAAGAAAAGACCGTTTTGCACAACGTATCTTTGTATGCAAAACCTGGTCAAAAGATTGCCTTTGTAGGCTCCACAGGTGCAGGAAAAACAACAATCACCAACCTAATCAACCGATTCTACGATGTTCCAGATGGAAAAATTCGCTATGACGGAATAAACATTACCAAGATTAAGAAAGCGGACTTGCGCAGATCTTTGGGTATGGTTTTGCAAGATACCCACTTGTTTACTGGCACCGTTATGGAAAACATCCGCTACGGAAGATTGGATGCTACTGACGAAGAATGTATTGCTGCGGCAAAATCTGCCAACGCACACCAATTTATCAAGCACTTGCCACAGGGCTACGATACGTTGCTAACACGTGACGGCGAAAACCTTTCTCAAGGACAACGTCAACTTATTGCCATTGCCCGTGCGGCAGTTGCCGATCCACCAGTGCTAATTTTGGACGAAGCAACAAGCAGTATCGACACACGTACCGAGTGGCTAATTGAAAAGGGTATGGATGCTTTAATGGAAGGTCGCACAACCTTTGTCATTGCGCACCGCCTATCCACAGTTCGCAACAGCGATGCCATCATGGTGTTGGAAAAGGGCGTTATCATCGAACGCGGTGACCACGACGACCTAATTGCGCAAAAGGGTAAGTATTATCAACTTTACACAGGTATGTTCGAGTTGAGCTAAAACCTTTTGTGGTAATCAAATAAAATAAAAAAGCGACTAGTTTGTCTAGTCGCTTTTATTTTTTTTTGTTACAGTTTGATTTCTACCAATGGTAGGTCAAGTTGATAGTACTGTGGCATACCATTTTTGTAGTGTTGTGGCACTTCTCCTTGAACAAGTGGTAGTGCGTATGTTACAAAGTCATCCGTTATGCCGTTGCCTTGTTCGTTGATGTATTTGTCTGGAACAATTTGTACGGCATTTGCAATGTTATCTATGTCTTTTAGTTGTAACGAAATGTGGTATTGACTGTCCCTAAACATGGAAACCATTTTGCAGGTGTGTCCTTGGGTTGCCATTTGTAGTGCAAATACGCCACAGTTGTAGGCTTCTTGTGCGTCAGCGGCGGAAGAAATGTGGGCACTACATCTTTGCAAAAGGTTTAGTTCAATGTGTCTAACGGGTAAGGATAGTTGCTCGCTGATGATATCGCACAACGTTTGCGCAACGCCACCTAGTTGTGTGTGACCAAAACTGTCGTTTTTGTTTTGGGCAACTGTTTTAAGGATATATTGACCGTTGGCATCCCTAATTCCTTCACTAACGGCAACAAGCACCTTTTGCTTTTTGTTGTATATTGCTTGTACGTCTTGCAAAAAGCTGTTCAAGTCAAATGGCCTTTCGGGTAGATAAATTAGGTCAACTGGAGTGTTGGAAAGATCTGCTAGCTTGCAGGCTGCAGTTAGCCAACCGGCGTTTCTTCCCATAACTTCCACAATGGTAACACGACCTTTTTTGTAGCTGTTTGTGTCCACGTATATCTCGCTGATGGTGGTAGACACAAATTTTGCCGCAGAGCCAAATCCTGGGGTGTGGTCGGTGCCTTGTAGGTCGTTGTCTATTGTTTTAGGCACGCCAATAACGTTGCAACTGAAGTTTGTTTTTGCAAAGTAGTTTGCCACCTTGTTGCAAGTATCCATGCTGTCGTTACCGCCAATATAGAAAAAGCAATCAATGCCCAAGCTTTCAAATACCTTTTGGATATGCTGGTAAGTTTCGGGATCTTGTTCTGTACTTTTTAGTTGGTGTCTGCCCGAGCCAAGTGCTGCGCCTGGGGTGGACATTAGCAGTTGAAGTTGGTCGTGTGTTTGGTTGGTCAATTCTACAATGCGATGGTTTAGCACTCCTTCAATGCCGTTCAATGCGCCGTAGATGTGTTCAAACCCCATCCTTTTTGCTTCTTCCACAATGCCTAGCAATGTGCAATTGATTACTGCTGTTGGGCCGCCCGATTGGGCAATAATGCAGGATTTATTCAAGGTAACAACCCCCAAAATGATATATTGCTATCATTATATCGTATTTTTGGCTTTTTTACAATACAAAAAGGGATATTGAATAAAAATCAGATAAAGCAAATATTGGTTATTGTGTATATTATTGTGCTAATAAACAAATAGTGTTGAAAATATATCAAAAAAGTAGTATAATATTATTACAAACCACTCACAGTTGTTGAAATTTACAGCATTTTTTTTGTGCAAAAAGGAGCCTAGTATGTTTATACATAGCAGAGCAGTACTAAATCATTTGGTACAAAATGTAAAAAAAATAAGTCGATTTGTAAACGTTTGCGTTCAAATCTTCTTTTTGATTTTCTACGTTTTTGAAATAATAACAAACTACGGCAATCACGTTCGCTTTGTTGCATATATTGTGTTGCTAACACTTAGTATGGTGGCATTTATTGTTGGTTTTGGTGGAAAATCTAAGAAAAAGATTAAAAAAGTGATTCGTTTTTGCAAATATCCCATCAATTTGTCACTTATTGTGTTAACACTTATCAGCATCTTCAACAACGAAGTAAGCGACCTAAAGATTATTCTAACAGGAATAACAGTGTTGTCCTTTATTGCAAATATTGCCACAGAGTACATCCGTTGGTTTGTGGAAATGTACGTAAAAATGTTCAAAACGTCCATCGACCTAGATTGGCAAATTGCGCAGGAAAAGTTCCATATTAAGGACGGCAGATTGTCACTATTTGATATTCCCCAAATGCTCGCAAACAAAATCCAAGCGCCAGAGCCAACAGAGCCTACTGCAGAGCAACAACGTATAATTGAGCTAAGCCGAGATTTTAGACAGGGTGTTGAGGAACGCAACAGAGCAAAACAAGCGGAGCTAAAACAAAAGCGCAAGGAGCGTCGTGACCAAAATTGGCAAATTATCCGCCAAAAATTGTTTGGTAACAAACGAAAAAAGAAGGCACCAAATGCCCTTCCGCCAGCAGAGGACGACACAACAACTGACAACAAATAAGCTATCAAGCAAATACAAGTAATAGATACAAAAAAGGTCGCAAGATATTTCTTGCGACCTTTGATTTTTACTTATTAGTATTGTTTAAGTGTTAAAGTAATGCACTTTAGTAGCCTTACTCTGCTTGTTGTGTGCTTTCGGCACTTTCTTCAACAGCAGTATTTTCCGCTTCTACGATGTCGTTTTGTGTAGATTGTTGATCTTTGCTTAGGATGTGTTCGTCCAGCAATGTATTGATTTGTTGACGGAAGTTTTCCGCAATTTGGTCACGATCCATTTCGGGGTAATCGGCTAACTTAGTAGGCTTTCCAATTACCATTGTATTGCTCTTTTTGTGGAAGTAAACTGGGTAAATGGGAACGTCTTGTTTGTTTACTCTTCTGTATTGTTGAGCTAGCATAACAAAACCGGGGAAGAAGCCTGTTAGTACTTCATGGTATCCTGTGGATGAGTCTTCGGGGAAAACAGTTACACAAACGTCGTTGTTTAGGCACTTTACGCTGTTGTGGATAGTTGCACGCAATCTGCCATCGGTAAATGTTGGCAAAATTTTCATTCCTCTGTAAAAGAAAATGGAAAACAATGCTTCAAATCCTGCAATGATTGTTGCAGGGAACTTTTTCATGTGGCGCTTTTGCATAAAGTACACGTCACGCAAGTAGTGGAATCGGCTGTTGTAGTTGCCTAGCATTTGTCCTGCCCCCCAAATGGTTGTAAAGGCGGGTAGATACAGCGAGTAAACAACTGGTCCGTTCATTGCTGAGTGGTTTGCTACAAATATTGCTTTGCTGGGTAGTTCGCCTTCGTTTAGGTTGATGATGGTGGGTTTTTTGTAGAACCACTTTAGCACTCCACCTACAACCTTCCATACTGGTTGACGACGGCTTGGAACGACAAATTCTTTTTTCTTGCCCATGTAAAAATCTCCGTTAATTGTTATTGGTTGTTTTATGTAAAACACCTATTTATTATACTATATTATGGTCCAAGTGTAAACAATAGTTAACATTTATTGTCTAAAATTTACATAAAACATGGGCAACATGTTATACTTGTGTTGCCCATATGATATATTTTGTGTATTTTAGATTGTTATTGTGTAACTTCTTTGCCAAAGCAAAACGCAGCAAGTGTTCCTGGACCAGCTGTTGCACCAATGATTGGTCCAATGCGTTCAAACAAGATTTCTACTTTTTCGGGTAAAGCAGCTTCTATACGTTGTTTTAGGTCAAGAGCTTCTTCTTCGCAGTCGGCATGAGCTACAACAACTGTTTGGTAGGGGCTACTTTCGTATGCTTCGGTGAGCATGGTAACAAGGCGTCTGATGGAAGAACGGCGGCCTTTTACCTTTTCGATAGCTTTGTTGTTGCCTTCTCTGTCGGAAATTACAATTGGTTTGATATCTAGTAGTCCGCCAAAGATTGCGCTAGTAGCAGATACTCTGCCTGCACGGCGGAAGTAACTTAGAGAGTCTACTGTGCAAAATTGGTGGAAACGAAGTTTGTTTTCTTCAATCCAAGCGGCAACTTCTTCAATGGTTTTGCCTTCTGCACGCAATTTTGATGCGGTGATGCAAATAAGGCCAAGACCAAAGCAAGCATTTAGGCTGTCAATACAAATGATTTTGCTATCGGGATATTTTTGTAGCAATTGGTCGCGTACTTGGTAGCTACCCTTTACGGATGCGGATAGGGCAGAAGAGCAAGAAATTGATAAAATATCGTAGCCATCGTTTATGTATTGTTCAAAGCGTTCGGTATATTCTTCGCGGTTGATTTGGGAAGTCATAAAACGTGTTCCGTTGCGCATCAGCTTGTAGAACTCTTTGTAGTCAATGTATTCCCAATCTAGGCTTGCTGGCAAATCCTTGTCATCCCAAATGGTGTGCATGGGGATGTAGTCAATGTCAAATCTGCTGCGTAGGTTTTCGTTAAGATCGCTGCAGCTATCTGTTACAATTACAAATTTTTTCATACTTCTCTCCTTTGTAAAAGTGTTTGGATAGAGTTATCATTGTGATAAATCATTGTGGGTATTATATATTGGTTTGGTAAACTAATTGTAAATTTGGGGGCTAACTTTGTGTAAACTTTTGTTTGTTGCACACAAATTTTTAGGTAAAGTATTTACCTAATGTTTTTTTTGTATTATAATATATATTGATATCGTATGACCATTATGCCAACAAAATGATATCATTGCGAATTTTGTTTGTTCGCAGGAGGTAAAAATGTTTAATGTTTTGGTTGTAGAAGATGACAAAAACACGCGAAAATTACTATCTGCAATACTATCCAACAACGGCTACAACGTACTAACTGCAACGGATGGCGAGGATGCTTTGTCCGTTTTGGAACACAGCCACGTTGACCTTATGGTAATTGACGTTATGATGCCCAAGATGGACGGCTACGAGCTAACTGCAACGTTGCGTGATGCTGGCAGTCAAATTCCCATGCTGATGCTATCTGCCAAGCAACAAGTGGCGGATATCAAGCAAGGATTTTTGGTTGGCATTGATGATTATCTTACAAAACCATTCGACTTTGAAGAGCTTTTGTTGCGTATCAAGGCGCTAATGCGTCGCTCCAAGATTGTAAACGAGCACCGCCTAACCGTTGGCAACACCGTGCTGGATTACAAATCTTATACAGTTATAACCCCCGAGTCCACCGAAACCTTGCCACAAAAGGAATTTTTGCTACTGTTCAAGTTGCTTTCCTACCCTAACGTAGTGTTTACGCGCTTGCAACTTATGGATGAAATTTGGGGTATGGATGCCGAAAGTGACGAGCATACAGTCAACGTGCACATCAACAGATTGCGTACGCGTTTTGCTGGCAACAAAGATTTTCAAATTGTCACACTAAGGGGACTAGGATACAAGGCGGTAAAAACAGGTGAGTAAAAGGACTAAAAAGGGATTTTCCTCCCGCACACTTACATTTCGTATAATTTTGGGCTTTTTTGCACTTTTTGTTGTTACTGCGGCGCTGTCCTTTTCCGTTGTTGTATCCTTTGAAAAGTATTACCCACTTGACGACGAAGACAGCTTGCTGTTGTTTGCGTTGGTAGTGCTAGGCATAAGCGTAATTTTGGGTGTAGCCTTGTCGGTGTTGTACACTCGCTTGCTTATCAACTCCACAGCGCCCTACGTAAAAGCTCTGCAAAAGGTTAGAGATTGTGATTTTACCGTTCGCGTAAAGGAAACGGCACTTTTTGGCGACTTGAAGATTGCAGATAACTTCAATAACATGGTTGAGCAACTTGCCAGTGTAGAAACTTTGCGCGAAAGCTTTGTAAGTGACTTTTCGCACGAGTTCAAAACCCCCATTGTGTCCATCGAAGGGTTTGCAAAACTGCTCAAAGATCCCAATTTGTCTGCCGAAGAGCGCAACGAATATTTGGACGTTATATTGTCGGAATCAAAACGTCTAGTTGAACTGTCAGAAAGCGTGCTTATGCTAACTCGCCTTGATAGCCAAAAGATTGTGTTGGAAAAGTACAGGCTTGACGAACAGCTTCGCCAATGCGTGCTTTTGTTCGACCAAAGTGCAACCGAGCAAGGCATTGAACTGGACCTAGATTTGGAAGAAGAAATCGTGGTCAATGGCGCAATAAATCTCAACAAACAAATTTGGGTAAATTTGCTATCCAATGCACTAAAGTTTACTCCAACTGGTGGAAAGATTTCTTTGTCGGCACATATCACAAACGGCAGACCAACTGTCGTTATTAGTGATAACGGTTGCGGTATGGACGAAGAAACACAAAAGAATATATTTAACAAGTTTTATCAAGGCGATGCATCTAGAACAACACCGGGTAACGGATTGGGATTGTCCATTGTAAAGAAAATATTGGATATTACCCAAGGTCAAATATACGTGGATAGCATCGTTGGCAAAGGCAGTACGTTTACTGTTGTACTAAAAAATTAACGTTACATTTGCAACTACAACATACAAAAGGATTTGTTTATGCTTCAACAAAACAAAAAAATTACATACACAGCACAGCACTATTCTAATGCCGAAACAGTGGGCGTTGTGCAAGATACAACAGTATTTGTTCCCAACATGATTGTGGGAGAAGTGGCTACTGTTCGTGTTGACTACGTCAAGCGCTCTGTTGCATTTGGAACGGTAGAAAAGGTACTAAAGTGTTCAACTAAACGCGTTAAACCGCCCTGCAAGCACTTTGGCAAGTGTGGTGGTTGTGCGCTTATGCATATGAGTTACGACGAACAGTTGGTGTTCAAAACAACCAAGGTTCGAAACAATCTTGCCAAGATTGGCAAGCTCAATTGCGAAGTGTTGCCTTGTGTTGCCAGCCCAAAAGTGTTGGGTTACCGCAACAAGCTTAGCCTTCCCGTGTGCGGAAGCAAAGGTAAGGTACGCATTGGTATGTATCAACGTAACTCCCACTACGTAGTGGATATGGACAACTGTATGTTGGGCGCAGATTGGTCCAATGCCGTTGTTAGGGTGTGTAGACAGTTCTTCAACGACAGCAACCTTGTGCCATACAATCAAAAGGATTTTTCCGGGCAAATTAGACACATCGTTGCCAGATACGTTGATAGTCAACTACTGCTTACTGTAGTTACCAATGGTATTTTCAATATCAACTGGCAACCGCTAATAAAAGGACTTACCAAGCACTTTGGCAATAGTTTTGGTCTTTTTGTCAATATCAACACACTTCACAACAATGTCATTTTGGGTGCAAAAACGCAGCACGTTTATGGATTGACGCATATTTCGTCCAATCATTTTGGCGTTCAGTTCAAGCTTGCACCAAATAGCTTTTTCCAAGTTAACGATGGCGTAAAGGACGGAATCTATGCCAAGGCAAAGGAACTGCTCAACACTTCCAACACTCAGGTGCTGGTAGATTGCTTTAGCGGAATTGGCATTTTGTCCAATGCGTTGGCTAGCCCCAACTACGACACCTATGCTATCGAAATTGAACCGTCAGCAGTAGAGGATGCCGAACAAATCCGCCTGCTCAACAACACTCCCTGTTTGACAAATATCTTGGGTGACGTAAAGGTGGAGTTGCCCAAACTAACTCAACAAAACAAGGGCAAAAATATTTCTCTTGTTGTGGATCCCCCACGCAAGGGACTTGGCGAAACAATTTGCAATACCATCATAAATGCCAAGGTAGATAACATTGTGTATATCAGTTGTGACTCTGCAACACTGGCTCGCGACCTTGCCCAACTATCTTCTCATTATCAAATAACCTACGTAGAACCTTGGGATATGTTCCCCAACACAGATCAGGTCGAAACCATTGTTTGTCTGACGAGAAAATGAGCCAAAATCGGCTTAAAATGGGCAAAAACGAGCTTTTTTGAGTGATTATTGAAACGAATTTCAAAAAATCGTTGTTCGAAAACAAAAAACGCCCCAATTTTGCATTGGGACAAATGTTACTTTTGAGCGAAACTCGAAACTTCAATTTACATCTGTTTGGTATAACATATCGAAGAAAGGGGAGACAAAAATGTCGAAAAAATCACGCAAAAGAAAAGAAGGACGAAACACAGACCGATCAGGCTCCGATGTTTTATCAATGCAAAAGCAAATAATGAAAAAAGTTTTTCTTGATTGTTTAGGCGCTGCAATTATGTTTTTTGTGATGGCTCTCGTTGTTTTTGTAGTTGGTCTTTTAACCGAAGATGCTGCACATTCCAAACGTATTATTTTTGGTGCCACACCTATTCTTCTTGGCTTCACAATTTTTTTCGCTTTTCTTTTTCTTCGTCGATTTATAATCTATACAAAAATAAATAAAATCAGATCTATGAGCGAACAAACCACCGAAATCACTTGCAAAAAGGTGTCGTTTTTAACTCATCCCATATCTAAGCATTACTTCGTAATTATATGTATTATTTTAACAGATGAAAACGGCAAAAAGTACTATGACATAGTAAATGGAATTTCTGACAATGCAAAAAAAGGGACACAGGCAGAGCTGTTAAACGCAAAGGTTACCCTCAATTGTTATGTAAATACGAACTGTGTAATAGCTTATCAAGTACATACAGAAGCAACAAAAGAAAAATGAGACTTTTTGCTTTCACAACCCCCATTTTTTGACCATTTTGAGACCTTTTAGAGTCTTGACGCAGGTCGAGTTCGTCGTTTGTCTGACGCGAAAATAAAGGACAAAAATCTATGGGATTATTCGATTTTTTTAGCAGAA
>JAFTHP010000015.1 GCA_017457305.1 Clostridia bacterium
AAACACTTGGAAGTTCTTCATGGTACTTTATCGTGAAAACCCAATGAGATTGTTTGGTTTCAACTTCTTGATGATTTTGTGCCTAGTTCCCATTTTCCTAAGCATGATTTTGGGTACAGCTGCAGCAGGAACAATCCAACAAGGCATGCCACTAGTTGGCGGCTTTGGATTTGGCACAGGCGCTTGGAAGGATGCTTTGCAATCCACACAAAACCTAATTGACCACAGCAATATGCTATACGGATGGTACACAGTGCTTGGCGCTTTGTTCGCTACCTTTATGCTAAGTGGTGGTTTGGCAGTTATCCGTGACGGATTTTGGACAGGCAAACTTTCTGCAGTTGGCGTATTCAAGAGCATGGGCAAGGGCATTTCTGCAAACTTCTTCTATGCAATCACATCTGTAGCGCTCATTGCAAGCTCCATCAACGGCATTGTATTGCTTTACAAATTGATGGCAAGCACAATGGCTCCTTGGCTAGCAATTGTATTGCTCGTTTTGCTTTGCATTGTGGAACTATTTGTTGTTTTGTTCCTACTCATCCTTTGCTCCGTTAGCGTAACCTACAAGCAAAGCTTGGCGCAAAACCTTGCAGATAGCTACCGTTTGTTGTTCCTAAACGTATTGCCAAATATCGTTCACTTGTTGTTTGCATTGTTGCCAATTCCAATTTACATGGTATTTGGTAGCGGTTTTCTACAAATGATAGTAATGTTCTTGCTAATGATGGCAGGCGGATTGTACTTCCCACTTGTATGGCAAACACACATGATGAAAACGTTTGCACTTTTCCACCCAGTAGAAGTTAAAAAGAAAAAGGGACAAGCTACTGCTCAAGCCCGCTAATCAAGGAAAAATGTCCAACAGTTACACAGCTATAGCACAATATTACGATATATTTTCACAAAATGATTGCGACTATCCACAATGGTCGCAATATTTGTATGCAGTGGCACGCAAGCACTCAGCGCAAAAGGTGGTGGATATCGCCTGTGGCACAGGCAAAATGACCGTGCTTTTGCAAAAGAAGGGCTTGTCCGTTACTGGTGTAGATATCAGCGAGCAAATGCTTGCCGTTGCCCAACAAAAGTGTCGCGCGGTGTTTGTTTGCCAAGATATGCGCAAACTGTCACTTCCCACACGCAGTCAAATGGCGGTGTGCGTAAACGATGGTGTCAACTATCTCAAGCCTTCCGAGCTAACGGCATTTTTTGCCCAAGTGGCGCAAAACCTCAAAGCAGGTGCACCCTTTGTTTTTGACGTTTCCAGCCCCTACAAGCTAACACAGGTACTGGGCAACAACGTCTTTTTCGATGACGGCGACAACCAAACGTTGCTTTGGACCAACACTTTGCACGCCAACAGCGTAACAATGAACCTAACCTTGTTCGACAAAGGCTCGAACGATACCTATACACGACAGGACGAAAGTCACACCCAGTACGTCCACACAACGGAAGCCATTGCTTCTTCACTAACCCAAGCAGGTTTTACGCTAGTGGAAGTTACCGAATATGGCGCACCCACAACGGACAAATCTCTGCGCCTAACCTACTACGCAACAAAAAATTAATATATTTAGTCATCAATAAAGCCGTCACTAACACTTTGTGTCAATAAAGTTTTAGAAAATGAAACCGCTTGCGGTGAAAGGGTGGTATAGTCAACAACCTACTATACAGCTTAACCAGATTCAATCATTAGTAAATTAACCACATATACATTTACAAAAGGGGCTTACAATGAAAAAAAGCACAATGGTCAAGGCCATTATCAACAACGCAATAACAGTTACAGCAATCGAAAGTAGCGCACTTGTACAAAAAGCCATCAAGTTGCACAAGCTAAGTCCAGTTGCAGCAATCGCACTTGGCAGAGCACTAACTATGGCTGCACTTATGAGTGACGACTTCAAGCACACTTCCGACAAGCTTTCCGCAACCATCAAGGGTGGCGGACCTTTGGGGGATATCACAGTTGCCGCTAATGGCAAAGGGCAAGTAAAGGGCATGGTGGAGCACGCTGTTGTACAGGGCACAACCAATCCCGATGGTACTCTCAACGTAGGCGCAGCTGTTGGCAAAAACGGCACACTAACTGTTATCCGCGACCTTGGACTAAAGCAAAACTACGGTGGCACAACACGCCTAATCAGTGGCGAAATTGCACAAGACTTTGCCTACTACTATGCCGAAAGCGAGCAACAACCTTGCGGTATCACACTTGGCGTTGGCTTGGATAACAAGTCTTGTAAATCCGCCGGTGGTGTATTTGTTCAAGTAATGCCCAACTGCCCACCCGATCTACTTTGGCGCGTGGAAACAATCATGTACGCCATGGACGAAATGAGCTACCAATTTGACGGTAGCACCGCAAAGGAAGTTATCAACCGTTTCTTTGGCGAATTCGACCTTGTTTTTGTGGACGAAAAGCAAATCACATACAAATGTGGTTGTAGCAAGCGCCGTATGGACAACATCATCAAGTCTTTGGGACAAGAAGAGTGCCAAGCAATTTTGGCAGAACAGGGCACAATCGACATCCATTGTCACTTCTGCAACAAAACCTACACCTACAACAGCGAAGACGTTCAATCGCTATTCACAGTTAGCTAACGTCAATATATTGATTAAGTAATATAACAATACTTTATAAATAACATTATTTATGAAAATTTCCATCAATCAAAAAAGCATACTAACGTCTGGCATACAGCTAGCAAACCAAGGCAAGTACAATCAAGCGCTTGCCCTTTTTTGTCGTGACGACAGCTACGAAGGTATGCTCAATACCATTGGATGCCTATGTTTGATGGACGACTTGACTACCGCTTGCGACGTGTTTCTTCGTATGCTAGCAATCTACGGCGACAGCTACGATTGTCTTGCTGACGTAGACAAAATGTCCGATTGTACCGGTGCGTTGCTTTCCAACTTCGACAGCTACAAGGATGCAATTGACAACTTCCGCAAGCAAAAACGTCGTGTAAAGCGCTCTCTTGTAGGGTACTTTGCCTACGACGGCGATTTGATGGACAATTTCTACGTGTACAACAAGGAAGAAGTGCTTCGCTATTTAGAAAATGTCGATTTTCAAATTGAAATTCCCACCCAACGGTTTGCAGTGGTGGGTAGTGACGACTACTACGAGCAAATATTGAATCGCTTCACGCAAGCACAAATGGACGACGACACACAGCTAATCAAGCTACTATCCGAGCAAATCATGCAAACGGATTGCAACTACTGGCCGTTGTTGTCGGAGCAAATAATGCTGTCAATTGAGCATCACAACGTCAATTTGGCGGTCAAGGTTGCCACCAAGCTAACACAAGCAGAGCACCTTGAGCCACACACAACCTACCACCTTGTCAACTTTTTGGTAGAAAACCATTGCGACGGTCAACTTGTAGCCGACCTTCTTGTCAAGCTAGCTAACGTCAAGCAACAGTTCCCCACCTACTGCCTAATGGATTTGCTGTACTGCTCCAGTACCATTGCCCACAACGACAGTTTGGCTGCAGATTTTGCCGACGAGATAATGAGCAAAAGCTACGTCATAGTAGATGCGCTCAAATACTGCTTGTACGCATACGTCAACAACAAGCAAGCGGACAAAGCATTGCAGGTTGCAAGCAACTTGTCGCAGTACACATCCCTTGCCCCTTGGGCAACGGTGGTGCAACAAATGCTTCAGCAAGGCAAACTCCTAACCAGGGTGGATATCAAGCCCCGCATTGAGCATCACTACCATATTCCCATCGAAGTATACCAAGCTTGGGCAAATCAGCTAAACAGTAAGGTGACTAACAAAGAGAGTTTCAACAAGGAGGACTACACCAAGTACTACTTTTTGGTGCAGTACACCAAGTCACTTGGTATGAGCAACCACAGCACGTTGTACTTTGTTATGATGGAAGTGTGCCGTCAACTAGGGGACGCTATGATAAGGGATAATGCTGCCCTGTTTACCGACGTACTCAAGGCTTTACTAAACGATGCCCTTGGGGACGGCTGTGTTATCGAGTTTGCACTCAACCAAATTGTTGGTCTTGGGCCCAAGTTCGATATGCTTGTGTTTACAGCAAACGGCATCAATTTGCTAGCAACTTCCACCCTTGGCAAACCATCAAGGCTACTAACTAGCTGTTTGGCATTTTGTGCAATACTCTACCCAATAGACGTTGTCAAAATGCACCAAGCCTACCGTCAAATAGTCAAAGCTTGTGGCAGACAGCGCTACAACAAGGATAGCATTTTGGCAATGAGCTACGCAATGTTAGCCATCGCACACCCAAATAGCAACCCTTCTCAAATGGAAATGTTCCAACTGGAAGACAGCAAGCTTTATATCGATTTTCTGTCAAAAACGGAGCAATAGTGGCAATTTTGTGCCTTTTATAAACTATTATTACACACATAATATCCCATTTTGCCCCAATTTTGGCTAGTTTTGATGCAATTACACAAGCTAGTCAACTAGATTGCAGTTGCAAAAAAACGTCTAGTTGAACAACGATAACACCAACAG
>JAFTHP010000003.1 GCA_017457305.1 Clostridia bacterium
ACTGTCCAAGTTGAGCAATTTGCAGTGCTTGTGTTATTTGTTCTTCCGTTGCTAAAGGGTTGCCAACACGAATATTGTCGGCAATGGTGCCTTCAAAAATCATGGGTTTTTGCAATGCAACGGAAATGTTATCCCTGACAGTTGGCGGAGTTAGTTGGTCGTAATCTATTCCACCAAAATATCTCTTGCCGGATTTTGTGGGATAGTAGTCCATAATTAACTTGAGCAACGTTGTTTTGCCACTGCCTGTTCCACCAATGATGCCCACAATTTGACCTTGGTCCACCTGCACCGTGGCATTGTCCACCACGTTTACTTGGCTTTGTGCATAGGAAAAACTTACCTTTTCAAACTGAATTTTGCCATCCAGTTGAACGTCCAAATGCTCGTAGCTACGCTTGCTTTCCAACTGCAGCACCGCAGAGATACGACGCATACTTACCTTGACGTGTGGGATAAAGGAAATTGTCCAAGAAAAGGTTAGTATTGCGTTGACAATTAGGGCAATGTACTGAATTGTGGCAATGATGTCTCCTGCTAGCAGACTATCCACACTTTGCACCCTAACCGCCCCAATGTAGATAATAACTGCCGTTGTTGCGTTAAGTAGCAACGAAGCAATGGGGTTGACCAATCCGCTGATGGTATTGGCACGAACAAAGCTGTTACACATTTCTATTGTAGCTTTCTTGGCACGCTGATGCTCGTAGTCTTCCTTATCGAAAGCACGAACCACCCTTATACCAGTAAGACGTTCACGCACTACTCTGTTTTGAATATCTGTAAATTCGTCACCCCTTTGCCAAAGCCCTTCCAATCTGGAAGTCATCAAGATGACAATTAGCAAAACAACCGCCGATACCCCTAGCAAAATTAGTGGCAACACCCAATCCCCCTTGAAGGAAAGGATGATTCCGCCCACAAACAAGATAGGGGCGGACACCAAAATATAGGGCACCATACCAAACACTTCTTCCATCCAACCAATATCGTCGGTGGAACGAGTGATAAGACTACCTGTTCCAATTTCGTTGAACTGTTCAAAGTCCAACGAGTTTACTTTGTTAAATACCGCACGACGCATGTCGGTGGTGAGCTTGCAAATCATATCGCTACTTACCCTGTTGTTGACAAGGGCACACACCAGTGCCGAAACAGCCAACACAATCATTACTACACCCTGCTTTACAATGAAGGGCATATCGGCATTGCGGATGCCAATTTCCACAATATCACTCATTATGTAGGGCATAAACAGGGCGCACACACTTTGCAAAGCATATAACACCATGACCACAATCATCTGCTTGATGTGCGGTCGCAAAAATTGTAAAATCTGTTTCATATCCTAATCCTTAACTATGCCAAAACGTTATTTTACTCAAAACAAATCGCCACAAATAGCTTATACAAATAAAAATGCCCCTTGAAAACCAATTCAAAGGGCAAAAAACGTGCTATTTTGCAGTAAAATAACGCTAAATGTCTACAAAAATATCATTAACCAACAAGTGATGCGATAGGGGGAATATTGGGGGTTAGCTTGTCTAGTCCCTTCAACAATTCTTCCATTACCCAGTCGCCAAAAAAGTTGTTTTTGTAGATATTATTTACAACCCAGCTTTCCGTGATGAAAGTCATGGGTTTTTCGCCCGATGATCCAATAACTTGCAGTACGCTGATGATAAGTGAAACACCAAAATATACACCAGCAACAGCAATAACCGCACCCAAAATGCGATTGAGCTTGCCAACAAATGGAATATTGTTGACAAGTTTTGTGATAATTCCACCCAAAATTCCGTAGACGATACCAATAACTGCCATAGATGCAATGAAGCTGATTGCAGATGCTAGTTGAGCCGAATCAAGAAGATCAATTAGCCACTCCTGCATCAATGGAGAAAGATAGCGCGCGCCAATAGCAACTACGAAAATGCCCACAATGCCCAATGCTTGCTTGATGGCACCCTTGCGTAGTCCAGAAATAAGTGCAATTATAGAAAAACCTATTACTATCCAATCGAATACGTTCATTACTTGTTAACTCTCCTTGTGTTGCATCACTCTGCAACAAACTTAATAGAAATTGATCCTGTATCTACTTCGGCAGAAATACTCAAATTACTGCCAGCAACAGTTTGATTTTGTACGTTAGCGCTACCAGTTGCCTTTTCGACGCGAATATTGTAGTCGCTTTGGTTGCCAACTACTGTTGCAATAATTGTACCTGTGTCGGTAGAAAGTTCAATATTTTCCGCCTTGATGTGCACTGTGATTGTACCAGTATCTGTGTCGGCATCTAATTGTTTTGCTGTGCCATTTACCATGATGCTACCCGTGTCGGTGTCGACACAAATTTGCTCTGCATCCACGTCGGCAACGATTGCTCCTGTGGAAGTTTCTAGCTTAGCTATGGTTGTTGCGGAGCAGTCGTCCATATAGATAGCACCCGTATCAACATCACAAGTAATGCTGTTAAATGCCATATCTTGTACGCTAATAGCGCCCGTGTCTACATCTATGTGCAAATCAATGTTCAAGCTGGCTGGAAGATAGATAAGCAAAAAATTGTTATCTATGTCAATGTAGTTCAACACACTTGATCTTTCCAAAATGAAAACAACGTTGTCTTGTTGGTTGATGCTGATTGTTACCTTTTCGTTGTTTACGTACTTTACTGTGATTTTATCTTCGTTGGTTGGAAGAATAGAAACACCATAAACGTCAGCTTCAATATTTACAACAACATTTCCTTCTAAAGAATTGGACTGTATTGCTGTATCAACTAACTCCAACATTAGGTCGGTATTGGTAATATCAAAAGGCTGGCATCCTGCGCAAATAACAAGTAGCAGGAGGCACAGTACAATAACTACTACTTTTTTCATAATTATACTCCTTTTTTGCTCAAATAAAAACAAATACCTTGTTTACTAAAAATTGTACTACAAGATTTTTAAAAATGCAATAGTTTGTAACAAGTTTTTTTTCTAGCACAACAAAACAAAATGCAAAAGATTGTTTTGCAAAACTATAATTGTTGGTTTTGTGTCAGATTAAAGTCAACATTACATTTTGTCTGGCGCTTGGATTCCCAACAAGGAAAGACCTTTTTTGAGAACAATTTTGGTTGCTTTGACAATGTTTAGACGAGTAAAGCGTTCGTTTGCATCTTCGCACATAACGCGATGCTCGGTGTAGAACTTGTTGAATGCTTGTGCTGTGTCAATTAGCAATGCAGAAAGCATACTTGGCTCATACTTGTGCGCAGCATCGTTGATGGTTTGTGGAAAACTTGCAAGCAACTTGCACAAACGCAAAGTTTCGGGGTTATCCAAAGCAGAAAGGTCAACGTTGCCTTCCACTTGGCCAACCTTGTCGATGATGGATTGGCAACGAGCATGTGTGTATTGCAAATAGGGCGCTGTTTCGCCATCGAAGTTGAGAACGCGGTCAAACGTGAAGGTGATATCCTTGATTTTGCCGTTTTCCAATGCGGAAAATAGCACCGCACCAACACCAACTTGTTCGGCAACGGTTTCCTTTCCAGCAAGATTGGGATTTTTTGCAGCAATGATATCCAAAGCTTTTTCTACGGCTTTGTCCAAAACGTCTTTGAGTAAAATAACGTTACCCTTACGTGTGGACATTGCGCCGTCTTCCAAGCTAACCATACCGTAAGCTACGTGAACAAGGTCTTTTGCCCAGTCCAAGTCTGCTAGTTCCAATACCTTGAAAAATTGCTTGAAGTGAAGGTTTTGTTGATAAGCTACAACGTACAAGCACTTGTAGAAGTCGTATTCCTGCTTGCGCCACATAGCAGCAGCAATATCACGAGTAGCGTACAAACTGCTACCATCTGACTTAACTAGCAAGCAAGGTGGCATGTTGTAGTCGGACAAATCCACCACTTTAGCTCCTTGACTTTCTACAATGATGCCCTTTTGTTGCAACATTTGCAATGGAGCATCCATCTTGTCGTTGAAAAAGCTTTCGCCGTTCCAGCTATCAAAATTTACGTTAAGTCTGTCGTAAATTTGACAAACGTCGTCCAAAGTTATCTTTTTGAAGAACTCAAACAGTTCGTTGGCTTCCTTGTCGCCACGTTCAATACGAGCAAACCACTCGCGCGCTTGTTCTGTTAGTTGTGGGTCTTTTTCTTCTTCCTGGTGGAACTTTACGTACAAACGCTGTAATTCCTTTACCCCTTCCTTTTCGGCGGTTGTACGGTCGCCCCAAAGCTTGAAAGCGACAATCATCTTACCAAATTGTGTTCCGTAGTCGCCCAAGTGGTTGATACCAACAACTTTGTAACCCAAAGCATTGAACAACTTGTACAAACTGCTACCAATAGCTGTTGTAGAAAGGTGTCCAATGTGGAAGGACTTGCAAATGTTAACAGAGCTGTAGTCGATGCATATTGTTTTGCCGTTACCAACTGTGCTGTTGCCGTATTCTTCTTGTTGGGCCAACACTTCGTTGATGGTGTCACGAGCAAAATCGGTGCGATTGATAAAGAAATTTAGGTAGCCGTTTACTGCTTCCACCTTGGAAATAACTTGGCCACACTCAATATCTGCCGCCAACTTTTGTGCGATAGCAACAGGGGACATACGCATTGCCTTGGCTAGTCTAAAGCAAGGGAACGTGTAATCGCCAAAGCTATCGTCGGCTGTTTCGGCAATATAAGACTCTATCTCCTCAGTAGGGATAGGTGCATTGATTTGTGATGCAATAAAATGTTTGTAATCTGTCATTTTGTGTACCTTTTTGTGTAAAGCGTTAAGCAATGCTCAAAGAAAATTGAACATTGCTTTTTGCTGGATTTTTATTTAGATTTATTCTTCGGTTGTGCCTTCTTCTTGGTCGGATTCTTCTTCCGAAACGGGGCTTTCTGATACGCAAACAACCTTAGCGTCGCCCTTGAACATCATAACGCGAACACCCATTGTATCGCGGCCAATCTTGCTGATATCTTGAGCCTTGATACGGATTACAATGCCGTTATCAGCAATGAGCATAACGTCATTTTCTGGATTGATGAGCTTCAAATTGGTCAGTTTGCCTGTTTTTGCGTTGAATACGCCGGCTTTAATACCCTTTCCTGCACGAGATTGCAAGCGGTAGTCGGACAATTCGCTGCGCTTACCAAAGCCGTTTTCAGATATGGTTAGAACTTCCACGTCGCCCCTTGCAATAGCCATATCAACAACGTAGTCGCCTTCGTCCATCTTGATGGAGCGAACGCCTTGTGCTTCACGGCCCATTGGACGAACGTCTTCTTCGGCAAAGCGGATGCACTTACCTTCGTGGCTGGCAACAAGAATTTCGTCGTTACCGCTAGTCATATCTACGCCGATAAGCTCGTCTCCTTCCACAAGGGAAATGGCAATCTTACCAGTTTTGCGGATGGAAACAAATTCTTCCAAGCTGGTCTTCTTGATAAGTCCGTTGCGTGTTGCCATGATAAGGTTGCCTTCGGCATCTTCCTTGCGTGGAATAATTGCTGTAACCTTTTCGTCGGCATCTAGTTGCAAAATGTTTACAATTGCTCTACCACGAGCGGTGCGTTCTGCTTCGGGAACTTCGTAGCCCTTGATGCAGTATACCTTACCACGGTTTGTAAAGAACAAAACGTCGTCGTGTGTGTTTGTGATAAACATACGTTCAACAAAGTCTTCTTCCCTTGGCTTGTGCGCTGTAACACCCTTGCCACCACGACGTTGAGTGTGGTATTCGGCAACTGGCAAACGTTTTACGTATCCAAGGTGAGTCATGCTGATAACAACGTCTTCCTTGTCGATTAGGTCTCCAATGTCAATTTCGGAGTAGTCTGTGCAAATTTCTGTTGCACGAGGAGAACCGTACTTTTCACGAACAACGGTAAGTTCTTCGGTGATGATTGTGTTGATACGTTCTGGCTTGGAAAGAATATCCTTGAGGTCGGCGATAGTTTCAGCAAGTTGAGCAAGTTCGCCACGGAGATTTTCCACTTCCAAATGTGTCAAACGAGAAAGCTTCATTTCCAAGATAGCGTTTGTTTGACGGTCGGATAGTCCAAATTCTGCAGACAATGCCGCTGCTGCTCTTTGACGGTCATCACTGCTCTTGATAATTTCAATAACGCGGTCGATGTTATCTAGCGCAATTACCAAACCTTCGATGATGTGGTAGCGTTCTTCTGCCTTTTCCAAATCGTATTGGGTGCGACGAGTAACAACTTCCACTTGGTGAGCTACGTAGTAGGACAAAATTTCCTTCAAGGACAAGATTCTTGGTTCGCCGTCAGCCAATGCCAACAAAGTGATACCATCGCTAACTTGAAGTTGTGTGTGCTTAAATAGCATATTGAGTACAACTTGTGGGTTAGCATCGCGCTTTAGTTCAAATACAATACGCATACCATGGCGGTCACTTTCTTCGCGGATGTCAGAAATGCCTTCCAATCGCTTATCTTTGACCATATCAGCAACTGTTTCTACAAGCTTTGCCTTGTTAACTTGGTATGGAAGTTCTGTTACGATAATGCGGTTGCGGCCAGCATGTTCTTCAATTTCCGTCTTGGCGCGCACCAAAATACTTCCTTTACCAGTTTTGTATGCGTTGCGAATACCCATACGGCCCATAATGATACCACCGGTTGGAAAATCGGGCGCTGGGATATATTTCATTAGTTCTTCTACGGTAATATCAGGGTTTTGCATTACCGCAATTGTACCATCAATTACTTCCCCAAGGTTGTGAGGAGGAATATTGGTTGCCATACCTACTGCAATACCATCGGCACCATTTACCAACAAGTTAGGAAAACGGCTGGGCAATACTGTAGGTTGCATAAGTGTATTGTCGAAGTTGGGATAAAAGTCAACTGTGTTTTTGTCAATTTCGCGGAGCATTTCGCCGGCAATCTTGGACAAACGAGCTTCGGTATAACGTTGTGCCGCAGCTGGGTCGCCGTCCACGCTACCAAAGTTACCTTGACCGTCAACCAATGGACAACGGATGGAGAAATCTTGTGCCAAACGAACCAATGCTTCGTAAACAGCGCTGTCGCCGTGTGGGTGGTACTTACCCAAAACGTCACCGACAATACGAGCGCATTTGCGGTATGGTTTGTCGTTGTACAAGTTCAACTCGCCCATTGCGTACAAAATTCTGCGGTGAACAGGTTTTAGACCATCGCGAACGTCAGGAATAGCACGAGATACGTTAACCGCCATTGCATAAGCAATGAAAGAACGTTTCATTTCCTCTTCCATCTTGATGGTTTTAACTTTGGTTTGATTCAATGCCTCAACATAATCTACTTGATGAGTATCAATAATTTTCTTGGCCATTGTTTATCTCCTTAAATATCCAAATCTTCTACCAACTTGGCATTTTCTACAATGAACTCACGACGAAGTTCTGGTTGGTCGCCCATTAGCAAGGATACGATTTCGTCTGCTGCGTAGGCGTCTTCCATTGTAACTTGTAGCATCGTTCTAGATTCGGGGTTCATAGTTGTGGTCCACAATTGGTCGGCGTTCATTTCGCCAAGGCCCTTGTAGCGGGAAACTTCCGTTCCCTTTGCACCAATTTCTTCTAGCTTGCGATCGCGTTCTTCATCGGAGAAAGCGTAGTATTCTTGCTTGTTCTTTGTAATTTTGTACAAAGGTGGTTGAGCAATGTATACGTGGCCTTTTTCGATAAGTGGACGCATAAAGCGGAAGAAGAATGTGATTAGCAAAATACGAATATGGCTACCGTCTACGTCGGCATCGGTCATGCAGATAATGCGGTCGTAACGAAGCTTGCTTTCATCAAATTCGTCGCCAATGCCACAGCCAAATGCGGTAATCATTGCCTTGATTTCTTCGTTTTCTAGCGCTCTAGCTAGACGTGCCTTTTCTACGTTCAAGATTTTACCGCGAAGTGGCAAAATAGCTTGGAAACGACGGTCGCGACCTTGCTTTGCTGTTCCGCCAGCGGAGTCACCCTCGACAATGTAAATTTCGCAGTGCTTTGGATCACGGTCGGAACAATCGGCAAGCTTACCTGGAAGGCTAGCAGATTCCAAAACGCCTTTACGAGTAAGTTCTCTGGCTCTACGAGCGGCATCTCTTGCGCGTTGAGCTGTCAAAGACTTCATAACCAATTCCTTGGCTTCCTTGGGGTGTTCTTCCAAGAAGGTGGAAAGCTCTTCCCCAACAACGCGAGTTACTGCTGTGCGCATTTCGCTGTTGCCTAGCTTGGTTTTGGTTTGACCTTCGAATTGAGGATTTTCTAGCTTTACGCTGATGATTGCAACCAAACCTTCGCGAACGTCTTCGCCGCTGAGTTTTTCCGCTTCCTTCAACAAGTTTGTCTTGTGGGCGTAATCGTTGATGGCCTTTGTCAAAGCGGATTTGAAGCCTTCTAGGTGCGCACCACCTTCTTCGGTGTTGATGTTGTTTGCGTAAGCATGGATAACTTCGGTGTAGCTGTCGTTGAACTGCAACGCAACTTCAATTTGACCTTCCTTAACAGCCTTGTCAATGTACATTGTTTGGCTAAAGATGGTGTTCTTGGTGCGGTTGTAGTTTTCTACAAATTCGGCTAGTCCACCTTCGTAGCAGAACACTTCTTCGCGCTCGCAACCTTCGCGACAATCCTTTAGGTTGATTTTGATGCCCTTGTTGAGATATGCAACTTCGCGAAGACGATTTTTTAGACGGTCGTATTCCCACTCTACAGTTTCAAAGATTTCGTCATCGGGCATAAATGTTACTGTTGTACCTGTGCGGTCTGCTTCGCCAGTAACTTGCAAACGACTTTCGGGTACACCACGATTGTATCTTTGATAGTGATGCTTGCCATCTTGGTCAACTTCCACAACAAGCCAGCAGGACAATGCGTTTACTACCGACAAACCTACGCCGTGCAAACCACCGCTAATTTTGTATCCGCCACCGCCGAACTTTCCGCCGGCGTGCAATTTGGTAAGGCACAATTCTACAGCAGAAATGCCTTCCTTTTTGTGGATACCACAAGGAATTCCGCGTCCGTCATCGGCAATGGTCAAAGAACCATCGGCATTGACGGTGATATATACGTTTTTGCAGTAGCCAGCCAACGCTTCGTCGATGGAGTTATCTACAATTTCTACAGCCAAGTGGTGCAAGCCCTTTACGTCTGTTGAGCCAATGTACATACCGGGTCTTTTGCGAACAGGTTCCAGTCCTTCCAAAACCTGAATTTGCTCTTCGGAATATCCGACGTTATTTGTCGCCATAACAATCTCCTTTTTTGTTAGAAAAATCTTTTTGTATATTGCCAACCACATTGGTCGCAAATTTATGTGTATATATTATAGCACAAGTTTTTATATTTGTATATTTAATTATATAATAATTTTATCAATAATTTAATACAACGCGCGTAAAAGGGGCGCAATTTGCCCGTAATGGGGATTTTGCAACCCGCCGACACTCCTCTCGCGAAAAACAAACGCCCAAATAAGCGCAATTTTGGGGCAAATTCGACATTATGGCAAAATGCTTGTTGAACTTTTGACAAATGTGTGCTATACTGTTATTGGTAAAATTTGGGGCATTTTTGCTCAACGTTGTGGGTAAAACAAAATGAAGGTAACACAAATTGCAGTTTCTAGCTATCGCAACTTGGCTAGACAAAAAATAGCGCCATCTGGTGGCCTAAATATTTTTGTAGGAGATAACGCTCAAGGGAAAACAAACCTTGTGGAAAGCGTCTATTTGTGCTGCATTGGAAAAAGCCCACGCACCGACAAGGACAAAGACCTAATCAGATGGGGCGCAGACCAAGCATTTGTTAGCGTAAAATACAGTTGCAGGTTTGGCGAAGGGGAAATATCCATCACGTTAAACGCCAAGGGCAAAAAGCAAATTTGCGTAAACAGCGTTCCTATTGCAAAAATGGGAGAGTTAATGGGCTACTTAAACTGCATCTACTTTTCTCCAAACGAAATAAAAATTATATCTCAATCTCCAGCAGAAAGACGCAAGTTTTTGGACGTGGATCTTTGCCAAACGGACAAAAACTACTTCTACTGCCTATCACGCTTTAACAAAGCGCTCGCACAAAGAAACAACCTGCTAAAGCAGGCTCGCAGTATTGAAGAGCTTGCCGACAGTATATTTGTGTGGGATAAGCAAATTGCCGAAGAAGGCGCAAGAGTCATTGCCAAGCGAAGAGCCTTTTGTCAAAAGCTCAAAACGTACGCAACCAAAAACCACAAAAAACTAACGGAAAATCAAGAAGAGCTATTTTTGGAATACATTACGCAAATTCAAGGGGATACAGTTGCAGAAATATCCCAAAACTACCTTGCACTACTACAACAAAATCTTGCAAAGGATTTCGCCGCAAGATATACCACAGCAGGCTGTCAACGTGACGACATCTGCCTAAAGGTAAACAACGTTGACGTGCGTAGTTTTGGTAGCCAAGGACAGTTAAGAACTACAGCTTTGAGCCTTAAACTGGCGGAGTTGCTCATTTTCAAGGATATCATTGGCGAATACCCAATACTTATACTAGATGACGTTTTGTCCGAACTAGATATTGACAGACAGCGCCGACTGCTCAACTTCAACCCCGAATTGCAAATTCTTATGACCACCGCAACCGAATTGCCACAGGAATTAAAATCAAACTTGCTCTACCAACAATTCGACATACAAGATGGCGTTTGTAAGCCAGCCAATCAGTAGCATATACTACAATAATTGAAAATCAAGGAGAACTTATTGTGGAAATAACCATAAAACAACTTCAGGACTATTTGCTTGAGCACTACAAAGAGAGAGGAATAGACCAAAGCCTTTTTATGAAACTTGTAGAAGAAATAGGCGAAGTGGCAGATGTTCTCAATCAAAAAGCTGGCAGAAAAGCCGCCCAAAGTACAGATTTGCATCAAAAACTCGGCGAAGAATTAGCCGACGTAATTCATTATGCCATTGCTATAGCGGCACTAAACGATATAGATATATCTCAAGCAATTGTTAATAAGGACAAGTTGGCATCACTCAAGTATAAGCACAAATTCAACTTAGAAGAATTTGTCAACTTGCTCAACGAAAACAAATAGAAAAATTAGTTTTATTTCAAAATCAAAAGAGAGAAGGCTGTAGCTTTCTCTCTTTTTTGCATTTTTCCTACCTCAAATAGCAAATCGGAAAATTTGTAGAGTTGTTTTTTTAGCCGCAGTTATTTACAAACAGCGCTACTCGGTATATACTTTAGCAAATATAATGTAAAAGGAGGCCCACAATGAAACTGTCAAAGTCACTAATTACACGATTGCTATTTTTGCTGATTCTTGCCATACTAATGGTGGTAATGGCCTGCAATTACACTTGCGAGCATTTAGAAAAAGACAACAACTGCCTGTGCTTATCCTGCGGACAACCCGAACATTTGTGGGACGAAAACCATTTTGGCTTTTGTACAAAATGTCGAATCTTTTGCTCCCACTCCATTAAAGACAAAAACTGCGTTTGCAAGGATTGTGGCCACATCTGCCACATCTGGGTTAAACATAATAGTAAAGATACTTTTCAATGCTCCAGTTGCAAAACAGAATTAGACAGCACGCACGTTGCCTACGAATTGCTAGCCCTCGAAGAAAAATACTGGAACAATTTTGAGCAGCATTGTTTGAAAAATCCCAACTATCAATTTTTCTTTTACCCCATATCATCCGTGCTATGCACCTTTGCCTTGACTGATGACATTTTAGCAGATGACTTTATCGAAAAGCATAAACTGCGTGAAGTTATTCCCGAAGCACAAATCAATGCACTTAATTCCATAAAAATGGTAAATATTCATCTCAGTAGAGATGAATACACCCAAGACGTTTGTGATCTATTGAAAGAAATATCAAGCAAAGATGCTTCTGTAAAAAATTTGTTTGTAGAAATGTACTCCAACGGGTATGAAAGCTATGTTCCCAAAATCGAGGCTGTTGATAAAAACGCGACAAAGATTAGTTATACCGAAATTAAGCCCTTGATAGAAACCCAACAAGCCCCTAGCTTTATCATCAAGTCCACGCAAGATTACAATCAATACATTGACTACCTACGCGAAAATGACAAGTGGTTTATGGAGGAATCTCTCAACAGGCTTGTGGGATTATACGACGATGCTTTCTTTCAAGAAAACGCTCTTGTTATCACTCGCCAAGTGGTTCGCAGTTTTGGATCTATCAAGCTAACCACAAACAACTTGTATATCAGCGGAAACAAACTATATGTTGTAATTCGAACAGATCATCCTGGAGGAGGAACTTGTGATATGCAGTACAAAACGTTCACATATATTATTCCTCAAAGTGAAATTGCCAACGCAACGGAAGTTGTCGTTCTGGATTGATTAGTACAATATATCTACGACCACAAACAACTGTTAATTAGCAAAAACACAAATAAATACACATCAAAAAGGGGAAAGAACAACTGCGTTCTATCCCCTTTTATTTTGAAATCTATCACATAATTTCCTTTTCCAAACGCTATTTTCGCGCTCAACGCAAAGACTTCGCCTTTATTTAAGCCCCTATCTTTGCCACACCACTTAGCACCTTGGGTAAAATCCCAACCTTCACAGTACGTACTACTGACAAAAACCGTTAACTAGCGAGAGCCCACCATACTGAGCAAGGCTACTGCGAGTATCATTGTTGCAACATCTATTGGAATAACAATTGAACAACATGATAACAAATGCCAGCACTAGCCCTGTTGTCAGTGACAGCTTGTTTCCCCTATCCAAAACGGCATAGAGCAACAACAAATACAACAAACTATTGGATATATTCATAGCTTTTCCCCCTTGATTGACAAAAGTAGTTTTTTTACTACAATATGCGCCTTTTTGCAACAATGTGACTGATATATAGTTTTTGTGATACTTTATGGACAAGTTTATCGAAAAAGCACCCATATTGACAGTTATCCACATTGAACAAATGAAATATGAAGCGAAATTTACCACCGATTTGTTCAAAATAGCCTTTTTGCCCACATTTTGGGGCAATTTGTTGGCTTTCTGGGGTAGATGGGGAGTTATCCACAATTTATCCACAATGACTTGTTTTTGTTCAAATTTTTATGTTGAGGGATTTATTATGATTGTTGCAACACCGCAAATACTTGATGACATGGACTACTATTTGCCGGACGAAAAGTCTTCGCAGGGGCTTGCAAACTTTTTTGCATTGCTGGCCGATCCTTCCCGTGTCAAGATGTTATCCGCCCTTACTATAAGCCCCTTGTGTGTAACCGACTTGGCGCAAATTGTCAAGATGAACCAAACAACGGTATCCCATCAACTTAGGCTACTAAAAGACCGCGGTGTAGTGGACTGCACAAGGGTGGGAAAGATAATCAAATACCACATATCCAATAAAAAAATAAACGAAATTCTGCTTGTGGGCGTGGAATATTTGGGTATGGGACAATGACAATTCGCCAACTTGTAAAAAGTTTGATAATTATCAAAAATACTTTGTTTTGTCTGTATACACAGGGCAAAGTTTGTGATATAATGTTATCAACAAAAGCACGGCAATTGCAACAAAGGAGGTTTATTATGTACAAAAATTTTGTTTTTGACGTATATGGTACTCTTGTAGACATCCACACCAACGAACACGAAGAAAAAACTTGGGAAAAGATGGTTCAAACCCTAGAGTTTTACGGCGCAAAATACACCGCTACTGAGCTGAAGGAAGCATATTTTTCCAGTTGTGAACTACAAATGATACAAGGAAAAGCTAACTTCAAACACCCCGAAGTGGACGTTGTGGAAGTGTTTAGACACATTTTTGAAAATAAGCGCATCAAGGTTTCCAAAACGTTGGCAACACACATTGCGCAAGAGTTCCGCGCCTTTTCCACCGAATACCTTCGAGTTTACAACGGCGTTATGGAAACGTTGGCAAAATTACGCAAGGCTGGTAAAAAACTGTACATTTTGTCCAATGCACAAAGTTGCTACACAAAGCCCGAACTTATCAAACTGGGACTTTACAAAAAGTTTGACGGTGTAATTATGTCATCCGACTATAAATGCGCTAAACCTGATGCCGCTTTGTTTGAAATTCTAATCAAAAAGTACAAACTCAACAAAAAAGAAACTATCTTTATTGGTAACGATGGAATCAACGACGTAATGGGCGCACGTAATGCAAGGATTGACTGCTTGTGGCTAAAAACAAACCATACCGATCCAGACGTTACTCCACGCTTTGCACCCAAATATGTAATTACCAATGGCGACTTTACTGAAATTGCAAACCTTCTACTAAAGAAATAAAACACAAAGGGAACAAAATGAACCAAATTACCAAGGCGAAATTTACAAAAGTTAGCTTTGCTCAATTTTGCGAACATGGCTCACAAGAAATATACCAACAAATAAAGCTACCTCGTAGAGCAACAAGCAAGAGTGCCGGATACGACTTTTTTGTGCCAGCTGCACTAACCATCAATCCAGGGCAAACCGTAACTGTTGCAACAGGGATTCGTTGTCAAATGCCAGACGATTGGTGCTTGATGATTTATCCACGTAGTGGGCTGGGCTTCAAGTATAAGCTTCGCCTAAACAACACCGTAGGCATAATTGACGCCGACTACTTTGATAGCGCCAACGAAGGACACATCTTTATCCGCATGACCAACGAAAGTGACAAGGTGTTGGAAATTCCTCAAGGTATGGCCTTTGCTCAAGGCATATTTACCCACTACTTGCTAACTGAAGATGACGACACAGCAGAGCTTCGTCAAGGCGGACTCGGCTCCACAGATAAAAAGTAGCCAACAGTACACAAAGACAATTAGAACGCACATCTACGCGCATTTAAGCATGTTAGTTGTGCGTTTTCTTTTTGCAGCACAAACAGTAACGACACGAATAATGTACGCCATAATGGCTCTTACAAATACTCAACTTCATTTGCTATTTGCGACCATAAACGGTATTGGCAAAGCCCAAAAGAGCAACCCAAATGTTGTGTTTGAAAATACTACATAACAAAAAAACGCACTCAGTTTTAGAGTGCGTTTTTGAATATTATCTTTTTTTTACAAAGGCATTTTCCTTGGTTTGTTTTGTGGTCTTGGGTAAGCTTTAGGGGTGTGTGCAATCTTTTTGTAGACAAGCAAGCATCTATTGCTACCATTTGGCAAAACAAAACTGTGAGTATCAACAAGTTTTAATCCAAGTGTTTTGGCTGCATTTTTTGCTAGGTCCACTTCCGAAAGGTCTGTTTTGTAGGCAAGAACAATTCCACCAAGCTTGACAATTTGAGCTGTGTATTCCAACAAAATGTTCAATGGAGCAACGGCGCGCGCTGTTGCCACGTCAAAGCTCTCACTGTGAGTTTTAGCAAAATCTTCCGCTCTATCGTGATGGAAGTTTGCCGAAATACCCATTTTTTCACAGGCCATTTTTGTAAAGTTTATGCGCTTTGCAAGACTATCTACCAGTGTTACAGATAGGTCTGGACGAGCCACCTTAAGTGGTAACGCAGGGAAACCTGCACCACTTCCAATATCACACAACGTTGCTCCGTTCGGAATAGCAACTGAACCTAATATGCTATCAGCAAAGTGCTTTTCCCAAACCTCTGCAGGATCAGTTATGGCAGTAAGGTTGTACTTTTCATTTTCTTGGCGAAGGAACTCGCAGTACAACGCCAACTGTTCACACATCTGATTGGTTAGCTCTATTTTTGTTTGTTGAAATATGTAATCTTTCATTACTTTATCCTTTCTTGTGTTGTGCCAACCAAACTATCAGTATTTGGATGTCCGCAGGAGAAACTCCGCTTATGCGACCTGCTTGACCAAGGTTTAGTGGGCGAATCTTTGTGAGCTTTTGGCGAGCTTCTATTCGCAAGCCATCAATAGCCATGTAGTCAATATCAACGGGCAAAGGCTTGCTTTCTAGCTTGTTTGCTTGGGCAATAGCTTCTTGCTCCTTTTGAATATATCCACGATACTTACACTCTACTTCTATTTGATACAATGCTTCGTTAGATATATCTTGGAAAAAGCCCAATGTTTGAAGGTCAGTAGCAGTAATGTTTGTTCGACGCAACATTTCATCTACAGTAAGTCCGGCGCCAGTAACCGTTTCCCCTTTCATTTCAAACAATGGTCCGTAAACCTTTGGGGAAACAACTGTGGAAAGTTGCTTTTGAGCGGCTGCTATTTGTTGCTTTTTATCTAGAAAACGTTGATAACGCTCTTCCGTTACCAATCCAATTTCGTGACCAATTTCCGTTAGTCGCATATCTGCGTTATCCTGACGAAGAACGAGCCTATGCTCGGCACGACTGGTCATCATACGATATGGTTCAAAGGTTTCCTTTGTAGTGATATCATCCACCAATACACCGATGTAACTGTTATCTCTTCCAAATATAACTGGGGCTTTTCCGTGTATATATCTTTCCGCGTTTATGCCAGCAACCAGGCCTTGTGCGGCAGCTTCTTCGTATCCGCTAGTTCCGTTAATTTGGCCAGCAAAGAACAACCCTTTTACCTTCTTGGACATCAATGTTGGATCAAGCTCTGTTGCATTGATGCAATCATATTCGATAGCATACGCATCACGCATAATTTCAACATTTTCCAGCCCTTCAATGCTGTGGTAAATTTCCTGTTGAACAGATGCTGGCATGCTTGTCGATGCACCTTGAACGTAAAATTCGCACGTGTCTTCCGCTTCTGGCTCAAGGAAAATTTGATGTCTAACCTTGTCGGCAAAACGGAAGATTTTGTCTTCAATACTAGGACAGTAACGCGGTCCAACACCGTTAATCGTACCATTAAAGAGTGGTGCTTGCTCCTTATTGCGCATTATTATGTCCTTTGTTTCCTGTGTGGAATAGGTCAAATAACAACTGCGCTTTGTAGCAGGAATACTCTCTGTAAGGTAGGAGAACGGTCCAACGTCGTCTTCTCCAACCTGCTCCAAAGTCTTCAACAAGTCTATCGATTGAAGGCGAACTCTAGCTGGAGTTCCTGTTTTGAAACGGCGCACTTCAAAGCCCAAATCTACTAGGCTTTGAGTCAAATGTTCAGCGTTTGCAAAGCCGTTTGGACCGCTGTTGCGAACACATTTTCCCACAATTGTTTTAGAGTTTAGATATACACCACAACAGAAAATTACCACCTTTGCGTTATAACACAAGTCTACTGCCGTGGTTACGTTAAAGGTGTTGTCATCAGCAATTGTAACGCTTGTAGCCTCCCCTTGTCGAAGCATCAAGTTAGGGGTGGATTCCACCACCTTTTTCATGTTTACGTGATATTGATTTTTATCCACCTGGGCTCTTGGCGAGTATACAGCAGGGCCTTTTCCGCGATTCAACATTCGCATTTGTAGCAAACTTTTGTCGGCATTGATGGCCATTTCCCCGCCCAAAGCATCAATTTCTCTAACAATTTGTCCCTTTGCCGTTCCGCCTATGCTTGGATTGCACGCCAAAAAAGCCACCGTGTCCAAATTGGTGGCTAATAGTAGCGTTTTACAGCCCAATCTTGCCGTGGCAAGGGCGGCTTCACAGCCGGCGTGTCCAGCACCTATTACTATTACGTCAAAGTTTTTCAAATTGTTATCCTCTGTTTTATGGTTAAGTAAGTTTATTTTCCCAAACAAAACTTACTGTATATTCTATTGATTATATCTTCGCTTGCACTTGTTCCAGTAATCTGGCCAAGACTATCCCAAATGGCCTTTAAGCCGTTTGCAACGATATCCAGCGTTGTTGTTTTGCACGCTTGCAATGTTTCTAATGTTTGCGCGTGCGCTTGTTTTAGACAAGAAAGGTGTCTTTCATTGGTTATCAGCAAGTCAGACGTAGCAATATCGCCAGCATTAAACATTTCATACAAGTGTTGCTTGATTGGCTCCACGTCACCGTATTTTGCCGACACCGTTAGCTGATTTTTACCCAAGTTGTGCACTTCATAAAGGTCACTTTTGTTAAAGATTGTAACAATAGGGGGCATCATTTCTAGTGTCAATGGGGTATTTTCGTTATCAACAACAAACAAAACAACGTCTGCGTTTTGTGCCGCCAAATGAGCACGGCGAATACCCTCTTCTTCAATTTCGTCGGTAGTCTGTCTAAGCCCAGCAGTATCGATAAAATTAAACTTAATATCGCGATACACCACGCTTTCCGTCAACGTATCCCTTGTTGTACCCTCAATTTGCGAAACAATTGCACGGTCCGTCCCAAGTAGCGCGTTAAGCAAACTAGATTTGCCTACGTTTGGCGCACCAAGGATAGCAACGTCTATTCCGTTTTTTGCGATTTTACCCAGAGCCGTTGTGGAAATCAAAGAAGATAACTGCTTTTCAATATCAGCAAGTTGAGTATCTACCTGCTGAGTTGTTGGCAACTCTAGGTCTTCTTCGGGATAGTCAAGGGCAGCTTCGCATGCAGAAAGCAAATCAAGTAGCTGATCTTGCAAGGCAATCACTTTCTTTCCTAACTTATTTTCCAACAAGTTAGCACCAGCTTTTGCGGCAGAGGCCGTTTCTGCATCTATCATCTCAATTATACCTTCGGCATTGGTAAGATTTTGTTTTCCATTGATAAACGCACGTTTACTAAACTCGCCGTTTTGTGCCATTACTGCGCCATTTTCAAGACACTTTTCAATAACGGCTTGTGGCACAGCAGTACCTCCGTGACAATGGAATTCAACGGAATTTTCACCAGTATAGGAGTGGGGCGCAACAAAATACACGCACATAGCGTGTTCATTAAAATGCTCCGTTTTGATGGTGCCAACCTTCAAAAGGTTAGGTTGCTTGGGAAACGGAGCAAATATTTTCTTGGCTATTTCAATAGCGTCATCTCCACTCATACGAATAACAGCAATAGCGGAACGTCCCCTTGCTGTAGATAACGCAACTATTGTTGAGCTCATTTCGTTGCTCTCCCTATTTCCATATTTAGCGAAAACAAGCCAACTAATTAGGCTTGTTTTCCTGCCAAACATTGATGAAATTTTATAAAATTATATGCCGAAAAATGATAAATTTTGCGCAACCTATTTTGTCAAAGACAATCTAAAGTTACCCTAATTATCAAACATGTAATCATGTTAAATCGCTTTAGTTCACATCTTCAATTGCCTTAGTTGCACTAATTCTAAATTTGCCTGTGCAAGCATAAGCGCTATGTTTCACGTGGAATATCCGCGTTTTTCAAGCTAGAATCACACAAGCATTTAACATTGCAACAGGTTGTGCAAGAGTTTCTATTCTTCCGTTCTGAATTGTTCGTTCATCCAGCCTTCGACCATTTTGCATATTCTGTCCAAATCGTCCGCTGTAAAATAGTCGATATAAATGCGACCTTTATTATCATTACCAATTGCAGATACCTTTGTCGCAAAAGCACGTTGCATATTGGACACAAGGTTTTTCAAATCTTTGCTTTCGCCAACGTTCTTTGGTTTAGCTGGTTTGGGGTTCAAAAACTCCCTAACCATCTTTTCCATTTCTCTAACAGTAAGCTGGTTATCGCAGCCTTTCAAAGCAAGTTTGTATTGTTGAGAAGCAGGTACTACTACCAATGTACGTGCGTGACCGGCAGACAATCTACCTTCTTCAATAAGCTTAATTACCCCTTCATCGAGAGTCAGCAAACGCAATGTGTTGGCAACGGCGGAACGGCTTTTGCCTATGCGATCAGCCGCAACTTCTTGAGTCATATTGAACTCTGTCATCAAGGTGCGAATAGCTCTTGCCGCTTCAATTGGAGACAAATCTTCTCTTTGAAGGTTTTCAATAAGGCTAATTTCCTTGATTTGTTGTGGAGTGTAATTTCTTACAATCGCTGGGATCTCCGTCTTTCCGGCAATTTTACTAGCTCGGAAACGGCGTTCGCCGGCAATAATCATAAAACGCTTGCCAACAGGAGTAACAACGATAGGTTGAATTACACCATGCATTTTGATACTTTCAGCAAGTTCTTTTAGGGCGTTTTCATCAAAGTTTTTACGTGGTTGTTCAAAGTTTGGATCAATATCCAACAATGCAATTTGAACAACTCCATTACCACTATTTTGCTCTTGTTCTGATGGGCGAGTAAGTTCAAGATCGTTCATGCCCATCAATGATGCAAATCCTCTTCCTAATCCTTTGTTAGCCATTTTCTACCCCTCTACTCTTTCAAGAAATTGTTTGGAAAGTGCACTGTATGCAGCAGCGCCACTAGAACGTGGAGCATGAAGCATAATTGGAACACCAAAACTTGGCGATTCAACAAGTCTTACGTTACGAGGAACTGGTACTGTATATATTTTTTCGCCAAAATACTTGTAGATTTCCTCTGTTACCTGCTTAGACATCGTTGTTCGTGTGTCATACATAGTCAAAACAACGCCATTAATAGTCAATTGGCTATTTAATCGCTGTTTTACAATTTTGATAGTGTTCATCAATTGACTGAGACCTTCTAGTGCAAAAAATTCACTTTGAATTGGAATAATTACAATATCACTTGCAACTAGTGCGTTTAATGTTAACAATCCCAAGCTTGGTGGACAGTCTATAAAAATATAGTCATACTGATCTTTTACAGGTTCTAGCGTTTGTTTAAGCTTGCTTTCTCTTTGTGGAATATCAACTAAGTCAACTTCGGCAGCGGCAAGGTCAATATTGCAAGGAATAATAGAAAGCCCCGGTATCATAGTTGGCGCTATAACATCAGCAACAGAGCAATCCCCCATCAACATGTCATAGCAAGAAAGACTTAGCTGATTCTTTTCAATTCCATAACCACTGGTTGTGTTACCTTGTGGATCAAAGTCAACCAAAAGGACCTTTTTATCAGCTAACGCAACATAAGCGGCTAAGTTAATAGCGGTAGTTGTCTTACCAACCCCACCTTTTTGGTTTGAAAAACAAATAATTTTTCCCATAAAAAACCACCTTATTTTTACTAAATATATAATAACACAAATTAATGCTTTTATCAACAGTTAGCAACAAAAACAAGATAGTTTTTACAAAGTCAATATTTATCCAGCAAGTCAAATTAACCCCAAAAGATATAAATCCATTTAGGGCAAAGACACAATACCTACTAAAAATTTTGACAAGTACGAAATCAAATGAGTTAAAACGTCTATAGAAAAAAGAAAAGAAAAATAGTCTTATGAAGATAAATAAATAAAACAAACAAATTAAACATTATACGCAGTTTAAGGCATTAGAGGTGTTTACTTGTACACTTTGGTACGTTTACTTCGACATAATAAGACAAAAATAACATATCTTTTGATAATTTTCCCCAAAAATATACAGTTTTTAGGTTTGAACACGTAGTGCGCTTTAATGCCTTTACTTGTACATCAACTTGTAACGCAAAGAAATAACAATCAGATTTTATATCAAATAAGAATATACAGAAAAATATTCGACTGCATACAATGAGAACAAAATAGATGCTGTTAGGGAACAGCAAAACAACACGCAGATCACTTTAAAACAGTTCTATTAAAGTCAAATGCACCTTATCCAATTAAGATACGACAAATATGAATCAAGAGGGCAAACCAAACAAATAGCAACATTCCCTAAAGTAAGTCGAAGAGAAACTAAAAGAGAATAGTAAATATAGTATTATAGAAGGATAATTTGATATCCCAAAAGGTTTGCTCTTTATAGTTAGACACAGGATCGGAAATTAAAGACGTAAATTATGGCGAATCGGAATCCCGACTACAAAACATGGGATCAATAAAAAAGCAACCAAGACAAAAAATAGATAAAATAGAAAAATGTGATTAAGGTTACCATTCCACGTTTCTCTCTTACCAATTGATTCATTAAGGACTTTCTCAATAAATAAAAGCTTGAAATCGCGAATCGAAACAATACATGAAAAATAGTAACATTAGATTAAAAGTAGTAAGTAAACAAAAAGCCAGCTCTTGTTAACAAAAGAAATATACAAAATAACCCAAACTAAAAAAATAACGATAAAAATCATTAAAAATTAATGTGGATAATTATGTTATAAAAGCTGGCTAAAATAGGCCTCCATACAAAATTTAAATTTCAAAAATCTAAAATTTCCGACCCCAAAAGCACTATTTTTTACCTTGTATAGCAACTTCAAGCAGGTTTTTGTTCGCTTTTGCTGGTAAGTAATTTACTGTCTTTTATCACAAAAAAAACAAAAGGAATATCCAAACTACTATTATTTAAGCTACACAAAAAACTTATAATAAGCGAAAAGTAAAACAACAAGCTAAACAACGATAAATCAATTTTCTATTAGAAAATAATAGATGACTCTAATAGAGCACTTTATTAATCAAGAATTACTATTGAATCATTATTTTTAAAATTTATCACTAATATTACTCATATTTTCTTTGATTTTAGGCATTTATAAGCAGAAATATGCGTAATTTTGAATAAAATTATTGATTCTACCTTTTAAGTATTATCCTTTTAGTTATTGCGCAAAAAGGAATACTACGCATAAGGTAATGCATTATACCAATAAACTACACAACAAATCTTGTTTCACGTGGAACAATCAAACACTGGGAAGATAATCAATACAAGGCGCTCTATTGATGTTTCACGTGAAGCAACAATTTGTAGAAGAATAATATGGTTTCACGTGAAACAATTAAGCAAATGAGTTTATACTGCAGACAAGACAACATATCAATATTCATCATGCTTTATGTTATTTTTAGCAGAAAGGAACGCTTCTAGAACAATTTTTTAGCCTAACAGTGCCTTTTCGACTTATTTTTAGCGTTATTTCTCCCAAATAGTTGTTTGTTTTGTTAAAACTGTACCATTATTAGTATGAATTTTTTGGATAAATTCATTTTATATTCTATTTATTGTTCCTGTGTTTTTTTGATTCGTAAGAATTATTGTGTGTTTTTCATCTAATTCCAGTAATTTATTGATATCTCTTTTTACTTTGATAGATCAGCTTGGTTCCCCGATTTCTTTCGAGACGAAATCGTTAATATTTTTTATACTAGATACTAATAACCTTTTAGATCTTAAGTTGTTTTGTTTTATTTGTATAATACTACAATTCATTTTTCTTGGTTTGATAGCTAATAGTCAAAATCATCTATATCCTAATAGACTTTATAGTCAGTTATAAACATAAGCTTTATTTGTCTAACGGTATACAGTTAGTTATGGGAGTTTTCTGCTTTATATCAAAGATTTTTCCATAAAAATCTTGTTTGTTTTTCATCGTATATTGTTTTCGATTACTTCGACTTTCAAAAGGAGTATTTTGATTTGTATTAAATTATTTTAAAATTGTCACAATTTCTTTGTTTTGATTCCGTCTATCGTTGATCGATTTTATTTATCATATCTTTGATTATGGTATTTGAGTAGGCAATATCATTAGTTCGATATATATTTGCTTTAATAACATTTTATAATAATGAACATTGTTTGCTATTGTTTGTTTTTTTTATAAGAATAAATCTATTACGTCATAGTATTGTGGTTAGTTTATGAAAACATATTTTTTCCCTTATAGTCAACGTCCAGCAACATTGATTCTAGTAACGTTAAAATCAACAAGCCAAAACACGATGTAAAAAAACAGACAAAAGCATAAGCACGATGTTAAAAATTATAACCATACACATTGTGTAACTTTTTGTGTCGCAGTTACCTCTCGCAAGTCTGCCTTTTTACGATTCGCCATAAAACGTCATTAGCTTTTGTCTCGCTAACAGGTTAAAAACGCATGCTTTGATTAGATTAATAAAAATATCGCAACGTTTTCTCATTATTGTTACTATTCTTTGTCCTTATTTATTGTATCCTTCGTCACAAGACAGCACTTTAATAATTCTATGTTTCATCATTTGGTATATTTTTCGTAATAGCACCGTATTGAACACAAATGTCATTTCTTTGCAATAACAAAAATTATGCAACAAAAAAATGCCTTCGCTATTTTGCGAAGGCATTGTGATTATCAAATATTATCTTAGAGATTGCGATTGTCCAACAAACATATTTCAACATCGTCTTTTTAGTAGCATTTACCCGCTATACTAGACAACGTATAGATTGCAAATTTTTACCTACCAAACAAGCAATTAGAACGCAAGTCCGAGGAGTTGTTGAAGACCAACTTTACAATAATCACAAACTGTTGGGATGTTGAGTAGTGGAGCACCGCTTGTTGCGTAAATTACGATAACTACCAAACCAACGGAGATAACGCCACCAATCAATGTTGTTACAACAGCGCCAACAATCTTGTCGATTGTATTGAATACTGGAACTTTTGCAATTTCTGTAAGCAAGTACTTAACACCAAATAGGATGTACTTGATGATAAGGTAAGCAACCAACCACAAAACAATGTAAACAAGAGCAATTACAATGTATTTGCCAAGCAATGCACCAAGTGTATGTGTGGAAAGCGCGCTAATTTGTGCCCAGAGAGCAGCAGCGGATCCGCTAAGTGCACTTAGAACGATTTGGCTAGAGAATAGTTGTTGAAGTTCTTCCACGCTGTTTACTTGTACGCCCAAAACGCCACTCTTAAACCAGCCGCCAGCCATAGGAACAAGTGTTTGGTCGATGAGAGCTTTAACTGCAGAAATTTGTGTAGCAACAAGCCAAGCAACAGCAACGGCTCCAACGATTGCAATCAAGCGGCAAATGCCCTTAGTGAATACTTTGGAAAAACCTTTTACCAAACCAACAATGAAGGAAAAAAGCACAACTGCTATAATAGCAATGCTTACGTAGTTCATGGTGAACCTCCTAATGATTAATAATTAGCACATACACAATGGAAAGTATTGCCGACGGCCAGATTTTTATGCAAAACCCGCAAAAACCATACAATACGGACAATTTTACCATAAAATATGTTTTATCCTATATATAATAGCATATATGAAACAAAAAATAAAGTGTTTTGGAAATTTTCTTGCGATATATATAACAAAATTTCCATAATTATGGCAAAAATCACAATGCCGTATTGCTCATTGTGACTTTTCTAGCTGTCCCGTTTACTCGAATAATATTTTGCAACAATTCGGCAATATGTGTTGCAACGGACACAGCTGTCATACCGGATAATTCAAGAATTAACGAAATGCCACAATGCCAAATGCAACACAAAATTGATTTCAAAAACAATCCAACCAGTCGTTTTATAGAAGCTTTCTTACACGGAATCTTGCCGTTCCCACTGTGAGCAAGCATTGAACAGCATCAATGCTACGCTAATTATCAAACGAAGCGCCGTGTTTGCAGGGTACTGTAACAAAATTATTGCCGAGCAATCCAACTGGATTGAAAGCAGGGCAACAAACACAGTCCAATATTTATTCTATGCTAGTGCTCGCACTTTGCGACAACCCAATTGAATCTCACCAACACTAAAACTTGGTCAATTGTCAAAACTATCTGCCACGCGGCATACTCCACCTAAACCAGACAAAAAACGCTAAACAACAGCAATTTGTTTTGCTCAAAATGACATAGAATACAAAAATGTGGTCAACACTTACCAAAAACAAGGAGAAAACAAAACTAATGCTAGAAGTAAGTGTCTTTGAAGAAAAAAGCAAACA
>JAFTHP010000016.1 GCA_017457305.1 Clostridia bacterium
AGTATCACGCATCGAGATAAATCCCTTGCGGGATTTTCGATATGGTTTGCATACCTCGCCAAAGGCGAGATATACAAACTCGATATGTGCTGACGCACTCGATATGTTTGCTTCGCAAACGAGGGATTTATCTCATATCGATTCGCGGATTTGCTAAATATATTTCGCAAAACGCGAAGATATCGAGCTTGAGCGCAGTGAAAGCATATCGAGTCAACAAAGTTGACATATCGACAGAAGAAAAAACAAGAGCAAGAGTAGAAGGATTTGTTTCCTTTTACTCTTGCTCTTTCTGATTGTAATAAAGGTTTGGGCTTAGCCCATAAAATATTTGACTGGTCAAATGCGATGCTCGCACTGAGCGGTATTTTAAAATTCTCCGCTAATTTTTGTTACATACCCAACGCAACTGCAAGCATCAAGAATCCTACGGATAGTGCCATCAGTACAAGTTGGAACAGGATTGTCTTTTTGAACCATTGTGCGTAGCTTACGTCTGCCAGGCCAAGTCCAACAAGTAGTGTTCCGCAAGTTGGGAACAACACGTTTGTGTAACCATCGGCAAACAAGTATGTAAGGATAATAACTGACTTGCTAATGCCAGCAATTTCTGTTACGGTAAGCATTGGTATGATTAGTACAGCTTTTGCGCTTGCGCTTGGGATAAAGAACTCAACGATAAGTACCAATGCGTACATCAACAGTACCGATACGTATGGGTTCATTGTCATAACAAGGTTGTGGAAGTAGTTGAAGATGGTGTGCATAATGTTGCCACGGTCGGCAATGTAGGTAATACCAAATGCAACCATGATGATAACGATGCTTGGAGCAACGTCCTTTAGTCCTGCAACAAATTGCTTGCCCATTTCCTTGAAGCTACCAAGTAGCTTTTTGCCTATAACTACCGTTCCAACGATAAAGGCTACTGCCATTGCCACCATTGTGATGGTTGCGTTTGGCTTGGGGAGCATCAAGTTTACAATGGAAGATGCAACAACGGCAAACAATGCAATGCCAAATAGGATAACAATCAACTTTGCCTTGTATTGGTCTTGTTTGTGTTCTTCTGGGGTGGAAAGGGTAAAGCCTGCAATATCGAACTTTTCGGTAGCCTTTGCTTCGTCGCGCTTTGCCATTGCCACAAGGAACAATGATGTAAGCACGTACATAACTGCAAAGATGATAAAGCGGTATCCCATACCGTCGGTAATTTGTGTGCCAGCTACAGACGATGCCATACCAATGGTAAGTGGGTTGCTAATAGCAGTAGTAAAACCAACACCGCTAGAAATAAGCACAAAGCTTATTGCGGTAAACTTGGACCAGTTCATAGCCACGCACAGCATAGCAAACACTGGGTAAAGGATGAGCAACTGTTCTTGCAGACCAAATACTGCCGACAGTATCATTATAACAAGGGTAATTACCCAAATCATCAAAAATCTTTGTTTGTGAAGCTTTTCGATGAGAATTCTAACCAGCGAAACCAATCCGCCGCTAGATTCCAACACCTTAAATGTTCCGCCCAACACAAGCAACAGCACAATGATAACAATTTCGTTGCCTGCTGATGAACCAAGAACTACCGCTTCAAATGGAGCAAGTATCCAGCGCCACCAAGCAAGACGAGTGCCATTTTGTTCTTTCGTTAGCACCTGATAGCTGTTTGGAACAATTTGTCCGTTAAGATTTTCGTCTTCGTTGTAAACGAGAAACGGGTTGTCCGTTGCCAAACCATTATCGGTAGTGTAGGTTTGGTACTTACCTGCAGGGATAACGTATGTTAGCACACCAACTGCAATTAGCACCGCAAACAGTAGCGCTACAACAGTGATAAAACTTTTCAGGCCAAATTTGACCTTTACATCCATTTCTTTTGCGTTACTCATAACAAATTCTCCTATTCGTAATCGTACACATCGCTGCTAGCGCTGTGCCATTTTTCATCCACAAGATTGTGTAGTTCTTCCGAAGCGAGAGTCCACTTGGGCAGATATTTTTGTTCAATTTGGGGATAAATTTTGTAAAACTCTTCGTTGTAGAAAAATTCTAGGGTAAGATTTTTGGAAAAATACAGCGAGTATATGCCCTTTATGCTAAAGCTTTCCTGCGTGCCGTCATCTCTTAGGACAACAAGACCGTCTTTGTTTAGCGTAATTTGACCTTCGGCAACGGTAACAACGTCATTTGGAGCCTTTTTGAGCTTGTCGTCACGTAGCCTTGTAAGCTTGCCACGCATTGTCAGTTCAAAGCCCTCTTGCCTTACTTGCTCGCGAACAACCTTGCGTTGCCACTTGTACCACTTGTCTATGTCATCAAAGATAAGTTCTTTGTTGACTGGTAGCAAATCGTAGTACTCGTTCATGCTAACGGCGTATCCGCAGTGTGAGCAGGTCATTGTTTGGTTTTCCACGCTCAACGTGTACTCTTGGTGGCAATGTGGGCAAATGTAGATTATGTTATCTAGCCCAGCAATGTTGGGTAGTTTGCCAACGTAAGCACGTCTATCGGTGCGGTTTGCTTCAAATTCGTTGTATCTAAAGTGCTCAATGAGCTTGTTGTATATTTGATCTTCTGTTAGTGTTGCCAGTTCCTCCGGTGTGAACAACAGGCTGTAGTGTACGTGCACAGGGCCCTTTTTCACGTCCTTGGAGTAGCGGTTGGTGCACAGATATGGACCTGTGGACTTGGCTAGGAAGATATGTACCTTGCTCTTTTTCAAAAGCTTGCAAGTTGCTGGGTTGATGGGGTGCGTACTACCGGTGTTGCTTTGTATTCCTTCGGGGAACAGCACCAACGAGCCGTTGCGTTTTAGCACCGAAAGCATATTTTTGGTGCAGGTAATATCTGGTTGGTACAGATACTTGCAAATAACACCCAAGTGTTTAAGTGGTGTGTACACGTACTTTTTCATGATATTGCCGTAGCCAACAACAATATTTACGTCCTTGCGGTCAAAGCCAGATAGCACGTTGATAAAGTCCAAGCGGGAAGGGTGTGTGCTAAGCAAAATGCAGCTTGTATTTTTGTATTGTTTTGGATCGTAGTCGTAACTAAAAGTGACCTTTTTCTTTCGGCACATATTTTTCAAAACGGCCATACCAATGTTTGCCAGCAATTTGTTTGGCTTTTTGATAACTCTTTTTTGAAATTTCTCTTTTAGATTTTTTGCCATGATAAAATTTTGTCGTGTGTAATATATTTCTGTGTTTTTTGCCACAGATAGCAAGCAAAAAATTGCAAATGGGACGCTAGTGACGGTGTCTTTTCCCCCTGAAAAGATACCGCAATCGGAGCAAAAATAATGGTAATGCCCACAACTCCCATTAAACAGTATTTTAGCACAAATAAACACAACAATAAAGATATGTTTACAAAAATATGCCTTTTATTTTTCATTTTTTGCATTTTTGCCTTCAAAATGAGTATTTTTGCTACCAAAAGCGATATTTGTGTTATATTATTTTGTTTTTGACGACATATTTGCTGTGCATGGGCAATGGGGCAAAGGCATACTTTTGTTGAACAAAACCCTCAAAAAAAGATAGTTACGTCAAGATAAAAAAACATTTGTAAAAGTGTCAAAAAACACTTGTCTAAACTGGCAAAGTATGCTAATATTATTAGGCTAAAAAAATATAAGTCGTACTATGAACATACAAGGAGATAATAATGCCTAACATTAAATCCGCAGAAAAAAGAGTTTCTGTAACAGCACACAAACAGCTTCAAAATCAAATGGTTCGTTCCCAAATGCTAACAGCTATCAAAAAGTTCAACGCTGCTATTGCAGAAGGTAACGCAGAACTTGCACGTGAACTTCTTCCAGAAGTAAGCTCTCGCATCGATAACGCTGCAGTAAAACACGTTATCCACAAGAACGCTGCTAACCACAAGAAGGCACAAATTGCTAAGGCTCTTTCTCAACTAGAAAGAGGTATCGTAGTAGTTAAGGTAGACGCTAAAACACTTAAGCAAGCAGAACAAAGAGCTGCTGCACAACGTCGTGAAGAAGAAGCTGCTGCTATTCGTGCTGCACGTATGGAAGCTAAGCGCGCTAAGGAAGCTGCTAAGGCTGCCGCTACAAAAAAGGGTAAGAAGGCTACAGCTGTAGAAACAGCTCCAGCTACAACAACCAAAAAGCGCACAAGCAAAAAGGCTGCTACAACAGACGAAGAATAATTTTGTTTGCTTTACACACAGAACCTATAACATAAACATTAAATGGAGAGAATAAATTTCTCTCCATTTTTTTCTGGCTATTTCTCAACATCTGGTTGATTTTTGGACGGCGCACTGCTTCGCAATCATCGGTTTTTTGCTCAGTCAGGTACCTCCAGTAACTTCCTTCGCAACAAAACCGCGCTTGCTCGCATTGCATCCGCCAAAACCGCTTACGCTAATCAACCATCTATTGCTCAATAGCCCCCTATTTCTCAATAGCCTTTCCGCCCAATCGCAACTTGGCGCTCTACGCAACTTGCATTGTTGAGTTGTGTACGTATAACAAGTAACTAATAATACTGCTACAAATCAATGTAGTAGTATTTTTTGTACAAATCACAATGCAAGATTGCTCTCGCTTATCTCCAAGTTGGGCGGACTCATATCGAAGGTTCCTGCACGGAACCTTTCTATCCTGACATAGCTGGGGATAACAGCCCCAGCATCCCCAAGTTAGTGTATTTCCCCGGTACACGCCCGTGGAAATACCGTTATTGTTCGGCTTCGCTCCAATAACGAGTGAGTTCGGGCAGTGTGTGGCGGTATAAAGCTTGCTAGCCAAAACCGCTTACGCTAATCAACCATCGATTGTTCAATAGCCTGCTATTTCTCAACATCTGTTGTATAATAACATAATCGTTATCTTGTTAAGAAAAAGCATCTTGACACAAATATATATATTATGGTATAATTATTTAGTTGTGTGTAACAATTATGTTATCTATCAACCAATATAATACGTTGCCATTGCAACAAAAGGAACGACACGATGAAAATGACATTTAGATGGTATGGCCCAAAGGATATCATACCACTTAACTACATCAAGCAAATACCCAATATGAGTGGTGTTGTAACTGCTGTGTACGATGTTCCTGTAGGCGAAGTGTGGTCAATGGAACAAATCACTCATTTGTACGAGCTTTGCAAGCAAAATGATCTTGCTATGGACGTTATCGAATCGGTACCTGTTCACGAAGATATCAAGCTTGGCAAGCCCAACCGCGATCAACTAATTGCCAACTACGCGCAAACAATCCGCAATCTTGGCAAGGTTGGCGTAAAGTGCATTTGCTACAACTTTATGCCTGTTTTCGACTGGCTAAGAACCGACTTGTACTATCAACACAAGGACGGCGCAACAAGTTTGGCTTACTGCCACAAAACTTTGTTGGATCTAGATCCCAAAAACCTTCACTTGCCAGGCTGGGACGAAAGCTACACAAGCGAACAACTAAACAGCTTGCTTGCCGAGTACGAAGGCATGACTCATCAACAACTATTTGATAATCTTGTTTACTTCCTCAATGGCATCATGCCAGCGTGCGACGAAACTGGTATCAACATGGCAATTCACCCAGACGATCCACCATGGGATATGTTTGGTCTTCCACGCATCATCACAGGGGAAGACAGCTACCAAAAGCTATTTGCAGCAGTGCCCAACATGCACAATGGTGTAACCTTCTGCACAGGCAGTCTTGGTGCTGGCCGCAACAACAACCTAATTGAAATGGCATCCAAGCATGCATCACGCATCCACTTTGCTCACCTACGCCAACTCAAGTACACCAACGATATGGACTTCTACGAAAACGGCCACCTAACAGCCGACGGCGATATTGATATCTACGGTATTGTAAAGGCATTGGTTGCAGCTGGATTCGATGGCTACGTTCGTCCAGACCACGGTCGCAACATTTGGGGCGAGGATGCAAAACCAGGCTACGGACTATTTGACCGCGCCCTTGGTGCAGCATACCTAAACGGCTTGTTTGAAGCAGTAAGCAAGGAACTTGGCAAATAAAAAATACACTAAAAAAGGAAAAACAATTATGAACCTACCATTTGTTGTAGAAGATTTGAAGGATAAAGTAGTAGTTATCACCGGCGCAGGCGGAGTTTTGTGCGGTGGTTTGGCAGAACCCATTGCAAAGTGTGGTGCCAAGGTTGCTTTGTTGGACCTAAATCTTGCAGCCGCACAAAAGGTTGCCGATGGTCTTACAGCACAAGGACTTGTAGCCAAGGCATTTGAGTGCAACGTTTTGGATAAGCAAAGCATCACAAACGCACGCAATGCTGTAACAGAAGCTTTTGGCACAGTAGACGTACTCATTAATGGTGCAGGCGGTAACAACCCACGTGCAACAACAGCCAACGAATATGCCACATTGGAAGGTAACGAAGGGGATTTCTTCTCCTTGGATCAAAAGGGTGTAGAATTTGTATTTGGCCTTAACTTTACAGGAACTTTCCTTCCAACACAAGTTTTCGCTAAGGATATGATTGGCAAAAAGGATTGTTGCATTTTGAACATTTCTTCAATGAACGCATACACTCCACTAACCAAGATTCCTGCATACAGCGGTGCAAAGGCAGCCATCAGCAACTTTACACAATGGCTTGCAGTACACTTTGCTAACGTTGGCATCCGTGTAAATGCTATTGCTCCGGGATTCTTTGTATCGGCGCAAAACCAAGCATTGTTGTTCAACCCAGATGGTTCCCCAACAGCACGCACCGAAAAAATTCTCAAGGCTACCCCAATGGGACGCTTTGGCAAGTTCGACGAACTAACTGGTGCAACACTTATGCTCATTTCCAGCAAGGCTGCAGGATTTATCACAGGCGTGGTACTTCCTATCGACGGTGGTTTCTCATCCTACAGCGGTGTGTAAAATCAACTTATCTATACAATGCAAAAACTGTCAGATTTTCCTGGCAGTTTTTTTGTTTGCTATTTAAAATACACACAATGTTATATATGTGGATAAGTGCTTTACAAAAATAGTCAACAGGGCAAAATCTAGGCAAAAATAGTGGTGCAAATTTCAAAAATGGGTATTGACATTGCACGATAAACATACTACAATTTAGGGGTGAGGATATCGTTTGAGGTAAACCGTGTTTTCTACGGCCAAAAGAACGTACTCAAGGAGAAAATTGAATATGGCAAATGTATCACTTCAGCACGTATACAAAGTATACCAAAATGCCGATGGGAAAATTAGCCCAAATGCTAAACCAGCCGTTTCCGATTTCTGCATGGAAATTGAAGACAAGGAGTTTATCGTTTTCGTAGGCCCATCTGGTTGCGGCAAATCTACAACACTACGTATGATTGCCGGCTTGGAAGAAATCACCGATGGCGAAATCTACATTGATGGCAAGCTCATCAACGACGTAGAGCCAAAGGACCGCGACATCGCAATGGTTTTCCAAAACTACGCATTGTATCCACATATGACCGTGTACGACAACATGGCATTTAGTTTGCGTTTGCGCAAGGTGGACGATATCAAGCGTGCCAAGGATGGAACACCAATTTTGGACGAAGCGGGCAACACTATCCCCATCAAGCGCAAGTACACCAAGGCGGAAATTGACGAAAAAGTGCAAGAAGCCGCTCGTATCTTGGCTATTGAGGAGTATCTTGGTCGCAAGCCCAAGGCACTTTCTGGCGGACAACGCCAACGTGTAGCGCTGGGACGCACAATCGTTCGTCAACCAAAGGTATTTTTGTTGGACGAACCACTTTCCAACCTGGACGCAAAGTTGCGTGCAGCAATGCGTTCGGAGATTATCAAATTGCACGACAAACTAGGCGCAACCTTTATCTACGTAACCCACGACCAAGTAGAAGCTATGACAATGGGCACACGCATCGTAGTAATGAAGGATGGTTTTGTTCAACAAATCGGTGCGCCACAACACCTATACGATAGCCCAGCTAACGTATTTGTTGCAGGATTTATCGGCACACCACAAATGAACTTCTTTGATGGCCACATCACACCAGATGGCGTAATTACCTTTGCCAACAACCAACGCGTTGTTTTGCCAAAGCACGTTTTGCAAAGCTTTGACCTAGACAAGATTGGTAGCGGTTTGGATATTGTAATGGGTATCCGCCCAGGTGACCTAAAGCTTGTTAACGAGCCCGTTGCCGATGGTGGAGTATCTGCTCGCGTTTCCGTTATCGAAGCATTGGGCAACGAAACAATCATCTATGCCGATATGGACAAGGACAGTGACTTCTCTTTGGATAGAACTCCAACTACAATCACCGCTAGTGTCAAGGTACGCAACAACCCTGCTCGCAAGGACGAAATCTATCTTGCATTTGACCTTGAGTGCATCCACTTGTTCGACAAAGCAACAGAACTCACTCTCAAAAAGTAATCAACATTATCTAGTCAAGCGGAAGGCAAAAACCTTCCGCTTTTTTTGTACATAGATTTTTGTGTAAAGTACAATAACATCAATTAAACAATAGTAAACGTACACTTAAACATCGTTACCGTGCACTAAACAAACAAAAAAGCACTACAACAATTGTAGTGCTTGTATTTTGTGTAAATATTACAAAGAAATTTGGCGGAAGTATTCCCCAAGTTTTATCAAACCTTCGTACACTTCAAACTTAGCCATGGTGTTTTTGTAGGCAATCCAAGCAAGCTTAAGTATCTTGGGGTTTTTCAGGTACAAAGCGTTTACAAGGTATTCCGAAACGACGCTAGCTTCGGCAACTTCGTTTGGTGTTAGGCGCTTTGTTGTCAGTTGAACACGGATAGCTTCTATCGTATCCAGTATAGCAGTGGTGATGCCCGACTTGATGTAGATTTTTTCCGCACGGTAGTATTGTTCTGCTTGTTCTACAAACTCGGTGTTAACGCTATCGGGATCTACTGTGCTAAGAAGATTTTCGCCAACACGTTTAAAGGGTTTTAGCACTTCTTCGGCAAAGCGAGCGTAGCTAGCATCATTGTTGCTGTCGTTGTAGTACTCTTTCAAAAATTCCAAAAGGTTGCGTCTGCCACTATCCACTTCGGCAAGAAGGCACACAACAAAGGCAAACAATCTGTTGCGGTCAAGTGGCAACTTAAGTCTGCTTTCGGTAACGCCATCACTACGAGTCCATCTTATAATCGCGCGGGAAAATTCCGTTGCGTAGGACATGGTTTTTACTGTGTCGGCCAGTGTTTTGCATAGCACGGGGGAGGAGGCAACGCATTTTAGTACGTTTGCAATATGCTTGTCTACAAGTATAAGCTGACCTTGTATCAAGGTGTTTACGCTATCGTTAAAAATAGCCAATTCGTTTGTGTTCATACTTCTTTGTGCACCTCAAAGTATCTTTGTTAGCAATAGTATAGCATATATTGTTCTCTTTTGAAAGTATTTTTTGTAAAAAGGTAAAATTCTCTTGTTTTAGTTAGCTTTTTGTTGTATAATTAAAGCCACGCGAAAAAAAACTAGGAGGAACTAACCACATGCAAGCCGGCATAACACAAGATAGCACCATAAATAAGCTTATTTTGTTGTTCGTTTTTGACAAAATGGAAGCCGCACTTACAGAAGCCACCATCCTAGATTTGTGTAGCTACAAAAACAACTGGATTGACTTTACCAACTGCAAGCAAACCTTGCTAGATTTGGTGCAAAATGCCTTTGTGTACAAAAGTGTACCAATGGGCGGTGGAGACGAGCTGTACGACCTTACTGCGGAAGGCAGATGGTGCCTAAAAAACTTTTACAAACGTATTCCATCTAGCGTAAGACAGCTCATTGCCGACGACATCAAAAGGAAGCGTATTGATTACCGCAGAAGTCAGGACTACGTTGCAACCTACGTCAAGTGCGAAGATGGCAGCTACGATGTAATTCTCAAAATTATCGAGCCCACCAAGACCACTTTGGAAGTAAAGCTCAACGTTATGACGCGCAGTATCGCCAAGTATTTGGAACGCACCTGGCAGGAAAAAGCGCCCACAGTGTACAGCAAAATATCCGATACACTTATCGACTAACAGTCAAAAGGTATCCTTTTACAAAAAATACAACTTTTTGTTGTTTTTTTACGCAAAACGTTTGACAAAACAACAACTTTAATTTATCATAAGTAGGCAATGCGAGATTGGCGGAATGGGCAGACGCGCACGTTTAAGGGGCGTGTGGGAGACCGTGTGAGTTCAAGTCTCACATCTCGCACCAAGAAAAAAGCACTTGCACTCGCAAGTGCTTTTTTCAATGAAGCGCGCCTTTCGGCGCATGACACATGAAGTATGGCTTCGCCAAATGAAGCATGCCTATCGGCATATTGAGGTGAATTTATCAAAGCGCGCTTCGCTTCATGTTCCGCTTGCGGAACGCTTCATGACAACGCAGTTGTCGCTTCATGTTGCAGTATGCAACACTTCATTGACATAGAAAGGGTATTGTGATAAACTTGTTCAAAGAGGAAAGATTATGAGAAATGACAAATTATCGGTTCAATCTATTGACTTTGCTGTATCTATAGTTAATCTTGTAAAACAGCTTAAAGAAAAGCGTGAATCCATCATTTCTAACCAAATTGGCAGAAGCGGTACATCAATTGGCGCAAATATTCGCGAGGCACACTATGCCCATGGGAAAGCGGATTTTGTAGCCAAACTACAAATTGCGCTAAAAGAAGCCAATGAAACTGAATATTGGCTGGAACTTTTGAACAAAACAAACTATATTTCAAATGAAGAGTATGAAAATCTTAATTCTGCATGTAAAAGTATTAGGTTAATGCTTATTTCTTCAATAAATACCGCCAAATCATCTAAAAACTAACACTCACGGACACAGTTTTGTGTCCGTTTTTTTTGTTGGTGCGAATACGCACGTAATGCGCTGATTGCGCAAGCATTTTGCAAAAAGCACTAACATCATATTTTTTCTTTTGTCATTATTCTGCACTCAATTAATTAATGAAATTTTCCCTAAACTAGTGACATTATTGGATTATTATTGTATAATAGTGGCACAAAAGCTTATTATACTCAAG
>JAFTHP010000017.1 GCA_017457305.1 Clostridia bacterium
AAGCTAAAAAATGCTAGTTAAAGTGTTTGAATACCCTAGCTTGTACTTCAACGTTGTGGACACGTTGGAGTGCGGTCAAGTTTTTAGGTACAAAAAAATAGCGGAAACCCACTACGGTGTGTACAGCAAGGATAAGTACGCCGAGCTTGTGCAAAGTAGTGACAAGGTGGAAGTGTTTGCCGAAGAAAAAGATAAGCAATATTTTTGGCATTACTTCGATTTGGACACCGATTACAGCCAAATTGTTGAGCAAATTGGGTCGGTAAACGACACAATGCGCCAAGCAAGTGGTTTGGGCAAAGGCATACGCATACTAAATCAAGATTTGGTGGAGATGATATTTAGTTTTATCATATCCGCAAATAACAATATCAAGCGAATTCAGCAAATTGTGGACAAAATTTGCACGGGGCTTGGAACAAAAACGCAGTACGGATACGCCTTTCCAACGCTAGAGCAAATGTCTGGTGCAAAGGTGGACTTTTTTGCCAATGTGGGTGCCGGATACAGGGATAAATATCTGGTGGCAACAGCGCAAAAACTGCTAACATATAACCTGGACGAGCTACGTCAAATGACAACAAAAAATGCACACAAAGAGCTTTTAACCTTTTTGGGTGTCGGTCCAAAGGTGGCCGACTGCATACTTTTGTTTGGTATGCACAGGGGGGACGTGTTCCCTGTAGATACCTGGCTTAAGAAGGCTTACCACGCATTTTTTGAGGCTGGACACGCCGACAAAGACATTTCAAACTACTTTTGTGGCATTTTTGGGCAAAATAGTGGCCTTGCACAGCAATATTTATTTTATTTTTTAAGAAAAAGTATAGACAAATAAAAAAATATATAGTAAAATATAAGTAACCAAAAACTGGAGGTAATTTTACAATGCTTCGTAATAGAAATATAGCATTCTTCATCGACGTTGACAATATGGATCTTTCCGTAGAACATTTTGAAAACGTTTTGCAACAACTTGGCGCTATGGGTACAATCATTTCTGGTAAAGTTTATGGCGCTGGCGAAAGAAAGCACAAGGCTATCCATGCTGCTGCTCAACTTAAGGGATACAAATTGGAACGTCAAATGCGCATTAAGCGTCGTGGACGTAAAGATTTTGACAGCCGTATCTTCGTAGACGTTGTAGACGCTGTTAACCAAGCTCCTGGTTTGGACGCAGTTTGCATCATCGCTTGCAAATCCGATATGGTTTACTTGTACAGCTACCTACGTAGCCGTGGTGTAAAAGTTATTGCTGTTGACAATCTTGATGAAGCTGGCAATGCTCTTATCGACGAAGTTATCGACCTTGGCAGAGTTCAAGTTATCAAGCTTCCTAAGAAGGCTGCTAAACCTGCTGCTCAACCAGCTGCTCCTGCTCAACCAGATAGAACAGAAGAATTGCTTCGTGAAATTGAACGTCTTCGCGCTCAACAACAACCTGCACCAGCTCCAGCTCCACAACCAGCTCCAGCTCCACGTGCTAGCTACAGTGGCGATGGCGATCTCATCCGTCAAATCGAAGATCTTCGTAGACAAAATGCTAGTCAAGAAGACGACTTGGTAGATGAAATCCGCAAGCTTTTGGAAGGTATCGAATAATAACTATTTGATCACCAAGCAACGCAAAACCGCACCAAAAAGGTAGTGGTACACCTTGACGTTGCAAAAAAGCAAAAGATAAACTACATAAAATACAAAAGGACCGACAGGCTAGTCAGTCCTTTTTTTTGTTGCGAACTGCTTGTGTGTGTAAATGATTTTTGTAAAGTGGGTGGGTGTTGTTTTGGTAACAAAAACTTTTGTCAAGGCAGTTGCAACAATCTGTGTTTTGTAGCAATGTTTTTGGTATTGCTACTATATGGGGCTGATTGTTGATTGTTCAACAAAACACTAGTTCATTTTGACTGTTGATTTTGTGTGGGTTATTTGGTATAATGGATTTATCAAAACAAAAGAAGGCTACAGTATGGTTGATGAAACTACAAACAATGGTATGCAAGTTGAAGTTAGTGCAATGGCGATTGTTGTGTGTAATGACAAAATATTGTCCATAACGGAAAACGTCTTTGGTAGGCACGTGCTTTCCTTGCCCAAGGGACATCAAGAGCAAAATGAAGAAATTGTTAACACCGCAATACGGGAGTGCTTTGAAGAAACCAACGTTGTTATTGACAAACAACATTTGGTCAAGCAGTTGCCACAGTACAGCTACCAGTTTTCCACTCCATCCAACAAATTGATTACAAAACTCATTGTTCCATTTCTTTTTAGGGTGGAAAACCAAGGCAATGCTGTTGCCAAGGAAAAACGTATGGTTGCTGCTAGCTGGATGCCCATTGAACAGTTTTTGCAAAATTGCACCTATCCAAATGTAATAGAGCTAGTAAAAGATGCTTTAACAGTTGAGTAGTTGTGGTGTAGTTGGCTAGATTTGTTTGTAAAAATATCTTTGTAAAGGTGTGCGTATGGATAGCGTAAACAAAACAATGTATATACCCTTGTACGGAAAAAGCTATGTCAGCAAAAAGGGGCTTTTTATCCAAGATAAAACTGCCGAAGAAATTTGGGATAAAGCAGAATTTGAGTTGAAGGGAAGGTCCAAGTCCAAGTGGCTTGCCTACTATATGGGGGTGCGAGCAGCAGTTTTCGATAACTGGACAAAGCAACAAATGGTTGCAATGCCCGATGCTGTTGTTATCCATATCGGTTGCGGATTGGATGCAAGAGTGGTGCGTGTTGGTACAAATGGTCACATCTGGTACGACGTGGATTTTGAAGATGTCATCCAAGAACGACAAAATTTCTTTACTCAATCGGAAGTGTACAAAATGATAGCTGGCGACGCAAGAGATTGCAGTTGGCTGGATAGCGTTAGTGGCAAAAATGCCATTGTGGTTATGGAAGGTGTGGCAATGTACCTATCCACCGAGCAAATGCAACAGTTAACAAAGTCGTTGTCCGCTAGGTTTAATAAGGTTGCGTTGCTAGTAGATACCTACACAACTTTTGGCGCAAAAATGTCCAAATATAAAAATCCAGTAAAGGAAGTTGGTGTAACACAGGTGTACGGTGTGGATGATCCAACCCTTTACAATGGTGGAAAAGTTGCCTTTGTTTGTGAGCACACAATGATTCCGCAACAATATATCAACCAACTTAAAGGCGTCGAAAAGTTTATTTTTGCCAAGCTATATGCTGGCGGAATATCTAAAAAACTGTACCGCTTGTTTGAATTTTTGCAATAGAAAAAGCAATAGGATAGATAAAAAATTCAAAGTGAAAGTGGCAGTAGTTGAAGTTGCAAGATAAAACAAAGGAAAAAAATAAAAGGACCGACAGGCTAGTCGATCCTTTTTTTGTTTGTAAAATATGCTTTGGTTATTTTGTCTTGGTAATGAGTTGCTCCAATGCCCAGTTTTGCATTGGTACAAACATATTGTTGCGAAGCTTATCCAAATCTATCCAACACAACACGTGGTCTTTTTCCACAGGAGTGTGTTGTTTGTCAATAAGCTTGCCAACATAGTAGGTTTGTATTGGATGGAAGTATCCCAGTGTTGGGTGGTTTGTGTACATTTCGGCAGAACACAATTTGTCTTGTACGCAACAGGTGTAGCCAGTTTCCTCTAAACACTCTCTAGCTATACATTGCAAGTGGCTTTCGTCAGCATCTAGTCCGCCACCTATAAAAAAATATCCTTTGGGAGTGCGAACTACCGCCACTTGATTGTTGTTGATTGCTACGAGATATGCGCCTTGCCTATCCAAATAGTCCACCTTTTGCTTTGTTCCAAAAATCTTGTGCATAGTTTATTTATTGTAAGAAAACTATTCTTCTTCCGTTTCCATTTCCTCAAGAAGTTGGTAGTATTTGTTGAATACTGCGTCGATAATTTCTTCGTCCATTTCAATGCGGAAGTGGTCTTCGCCATCTTCTTCTGGCTCTACTCTAAATACAAGGGCTTCGTCTTCTTCCAAACCTTCTAGGTCTTGTGCTGGTTTCAAAATTGTGTAAAATCCACTTTCCAATGCTATGCCAGCAATTTGTACAAAGCTGATTTCTTCGCCGTCGGCACTGATTAGTGTGATGATATCTTCTTGTTGTAGTTCGTCTATTAGTGTGTTCATATCCTTGGTCATAAGGGTGTTCTCCTTGTAGATAATTGTAGAATATTGTCGTAGTTGGTTTGTTAAAGTGTACAATATATTGCGTTAAAGTGTACAAGTAACGATATTTAAGTGCTGTTAGTGTGGTGTTTTTACCACTTGTTATATACCTTTTCGGCAAAGCCAAGCATATTGGAAATTGTTAGCGTTGTTCCGTCATCCAACACAACTGTTCCGCTAAACTTGCCAAATACTTGGTGCTGTTTGCTACAAATGATGCCAACGTCGGTAATATCACAGCGGTCAATGATGGGTTCAAAGGTAAGGTTTAGTCGACCTTCGTTGTCGGTAAAGGTCCAAGGGCTCATAAAGTCGTCCTTTCCCTCTTTTGTTGGAATATTGAATACAACTTGGTCTAGCTTGTGGGCAATGCCATCTACAAATAGCATATTTTCGCTAGCGGCGGATGTGTCGCCAAAGCCGTAGCCAAGGTTGAAGCCAAAGGTGCGACCGTCTTGTAGGCGGGATTGCAAGCTTGCCCAGTACCAAGTGTTTTTGTACGTCCAAATGCCCCTGCCCCAGTCCAACGTGCCAAGGCTGTTGGAGCTATCAAAGTCGTAACGCTCGTTGTTTACAATGCAGTAGCCCTTTGCACGCATACAGTTGATTTTTGTGTTGTAGTAGAAGGCGTGTGGCTTTTCAAATGGTGTGGCGATGGTCATTTGGTCACGTGGGAAGTCAGTCAGCTCAAAGAAGCACTCAAAGTGGCGCTCGTCATCGGTGCCCTTATCCAAAAACTTGTTGAAGCTACACTTTAGGATGCGTTTGTCTTGAAGCCTTTCAAAGGACATCTTTACGCGCTTTGTGCTGTAGATAACGTCCCCTTCTTCGGGACAGCTAGGCAAACCAAGCTTGCCAAATGTTAGCCATTGCATTTCGCTGGTGGTTTTGTAGCTGGGCTTGGTGAAGTCCAAAAAGCTTGCCGATACTAGTGACATGTAGCTGTTGTCGGCAATGGTCAAGGCAACTGCCTTGGTGCCATCGGTAATTATGTAGTAATCCCATTCCTTTATGCGCCACGCATGGCCTGGGATATCCTTGCGGTTGTATTGACGCACGGTGCTGGTGGAGTAGCCTGCTTGGGCTAGACGTCCGTTTTCGAGCAGTTTGCCTGGGGTAAGTTTCGTTTGCATAGTAAAAATCTCCTTTTTGCCAAAAAAAAGATGGCATACTGCATATATTATAACAAAATTGCTGGGGTATTTCAATACCTTTTGAAAAATTGTTGTCACACACAAATTTTGTTTGCAGTTTATTTATAATATATTATATCTTGACTTTTGCCTGTAATTGTGTTACAGTTAAAATACCAAAATGGGGGAATTTGTGCCCCAAAAGGAGTAAATGATGATTACTATCCGTCCTTACGACAAAAAAGACTTTCGTTCTGTACAAGATATTTGTATGCTAACATCTTGGATGAAGGATGACATCACACCAGTTAGCAGAGCATATATGTGCGCAATGTACTGCGACTACTACCTAGATAACCAAAGCGAATTTTGCTTTGTGGCAGAAGATGACGGTCAAGTGGTGGGCTACATCCTTTGCGCTGCCGACTGCGACGACTACTTGGAAAAAATGGACGAATTGTACCTTCCACTTGTAAGAAAACTTTCCGGCAAGGACCATCTTCGTTTTGTGGCTCAACAAAGGGTGGAACAACGTTACATCCGTGCAGGCTACACGGCGCATTTGCACATCAACCTTTTGCCAGAGTATCAACGTCAAGGCATCGGCACACAGCTGGTGGATGCGTTGATCAACAAGCTTACACAAATGTGCGTGGAAGGGGTTTACCTTGTGTGCAGTAACAAAAACGATGGTGCTCGTGCCTTCTACGAAAAGTGCGGATTTGAAGATATCGACTACATTACCGGTTGCGTAGTTTACGGCAAAAAACTTTTCTCCGAAGATGAGTAGCAATTTTTTTGAGCCAATAAGCGTGCAACAAGCAATGCTAATGAACAGCCTGTCGCTAGCCTACATTGGCGATGCGGTGCACTCCCTATTTGTTAGGGAAAGGTTGGTTGTCAATCACGACACCAAGGCGGGCGAACTGCACAAAATGGCATCGGCAACGGTAAACGCACACGAGCAAGCGGTGCTTGCCGACAAGCTGTGGGAGCAGTTTACGCAAGAGGAACAAACGGTGTTTTTGCGTGGTAGAAACGGCAAAGCACATCACAAAGCAAAAAATCAAAGCGGTGCAGACTACCGCAAGGCTACTGGACTAGAAGCGGTACTGGGGTTTTTGTATATAACAGGACAACACCAACGCATTGTGGAACTGCTAGAAGAAGGGCACGGCGTGCACGGTGTGCACTTCGTGCAATGATGTAGCACTGTCGTGCCATGATGCGCACCTTTCGGTGCATGATGCGTTTGCTGTGCAAACATGATGTTACAGCAAAGTCAGCTGTAATGTCGGTCAAGCTCTAGTGGAAGCAGTGCTGACAAACCACATACCGTCACTAACTGTCGGAATAGCTCGTTATTGAGAGCGAAGCCGAACAATAACGGTATTTCCACGGGCGTGTACCGGGGAAATACACTAACTTGGGGACGCTGGGGCTGTTATCCCCAGCTATGTCAGGATAAAAAGGTTCCGTGCAGGAACCTTCCATGGAAGTCCGGCCAACTTGGAGACAAGCGAGAGCAATCTTGCAGGTGTGGCTGTAGGTAATTGGCTTCCTAGATCTCTCGACTACGCTCGAGATGACAAATTACTTTAATAATCATGCCACACCAAAAGTTGCGTAGAGCGCCAAGTTGCGTGTGGCCGGATTTAAGGAGTTTTATGAAAATCGAAGGTAGAAATAACGTAATAGAAGCGCTCAACTCTGATAGCGTTACAGTTAACACCTTAATGGTGGAAAAGGGCAAAAACAGCAACATCATTGCCCTTGCACGTAGCAAAGGTTGCAAGGTATCCTTTGTGGATAGGTCGGTGTTGGACAAGGAAAGTGTCAACGGCCATCACCAAGGCTACATTGCCGATATCGTTGAGTTTGAGTACTGCGAAATTGAAGATATTTTGGCAAGAAGTGAACAGCCATTTATTGTAATTTTGGACGGAATAAACGATCCACACAACTTTGGTAGCGTAATTAGAGTTGCCGAGTGCGCTGGTGTGGACGGCATCATTGTGGGCAGAAATCGCCAAGTTGCCGTTACCGACACCGTGCTAAGAACATCTGCTGGGGCTGCTGCACATATGCCTATTGCACGCGTTACCAACATCAACAACGCCATTGAAACGTTGAAAGCCCACAACGTGTGGGTGTATGCGTTGGATATGGACGGCGAAGAAATTACTACCACCAACCTTACTGGCGCAGTTGCCATCGTTGTTGGTAGCGAAGGGGATGGCGTTGGCAAGCTTACTCGCAAGCTGTGCGACGGCATTGTATCACTAAAACTCAAGGGCAAGGTAAACAGCCTAAACGCAAGTGTCGCTTGCGGAATTGCCCTTTACGAAGTGGTTAGACAAAGGGGTTAATTTGGAAAATCTTATTGCATTGGCAAAACAGGGCGACCAAAATGCCATTGAACAAATCGTTAATCAGTACAAGGGGCTAATCCGTAGCCTAGCCAACAAGTTCTACTTGGTGGGCGGTAACAAGGAAGACCTTTTGCAGGAAGGGATGCTTGGTTTGTTTTACGCCATCAACGGCTATGACCAAACAAAGGGGGCTTTCCCTGCATTTGCAAAGCTGTGCGTCACAAGACAAATACTGGATGCCGTTCAACGTGACGGCGCCGAAAAAAATCGTCCGCTAGCCAACTACGTGGAAATCGAGCTGATGGAAGACGTGGAGGACCAATCTAGCCCACTGCAAAATCTGCTCAGCAAGGAGTACGCACAAAAGGTGGCAACGGTGATAAAAGAGCATCTTACCCAAACGGAACGCAAGGTGCTGCAACTGTTTGCCAGCGGTTACACCTACGAAGATATAATGAAATGCACCAACAAAAGCTACAAGGCAGTTGACGGTGCACTGCAAAGAGCAAGAAAAAAGCTGATTCAGTTTATGTAGATTTGCCTTTCGGCAAAGCACTGCGCGCAATGATGTTACGGCAAGGACAGCTGTAATGTCAGTCAAGCGGTGCACTTGCGTGCAATGATGTAGCACTGACGTGCTATGAAGCGCACCTTTCGGTGCATGAAGCGTTTGCTCCGCAAACATGATGTTACAGCAAGGACAGCTGTAATGTCGGTCAAGCTTTAGTGGAAGCAGTTATAGCAAACCCCATACTGCCACTAGTTGTCGGAATAGCTCGTTATTGAGAGCGAAGCCGAACAATAACGAAATTTTCGCGGACCTGCGCCGAGAAAATTACCCACACTGGGGATGTCGGGGGAAGGTGACGCCCCGACGAAGTCAAAATAAAATAAGGCGACACAGCGTGCGCCTTCCTTGGAAGCCCGGCCAACTTGGAGATAAGCGAGAGCAATCTTGCAGGTGTGGCTGTAGGTAATTGGCTTCCTAGATCTCTCGACTACGCTCGAGATGACAAATTACTTTAATAATCACGCCACACCAAAAGTTGCGTAGAGAGCCAAGTTGCGTGTGGCCGGAGACGAAAAAGGAGATAATATGAGTTACGTTGCACTTTATCGCAAATATCGTCCACAAACATTTGATGACGTTATCGGTCAAGACCACATCATCACAACATTGCGTAACCAAATCTTGAAGGACAAGATTAGCCACGCGTATCTGTTTACAGGCACAAGGGGTACAGGTAAAACCAGTACAGCCAAGATTTTGGCACGCGCGGTAAACTGCCCACACGCAAAGGAACACAACGGCAATGCTTGCGGTGTGTGTGATACTTGCAAGGCTTTGGCGGACGTTAATATGGACATCATCGAAATGGACGCAGCCAGCAACAACGGCGTAGAGTATGCCCGTGATATCAGGGAAAAGGTACAATTTCCACCTGTTAACGGCAGATACAAGGTGTACATCATCGACGAAGTTCACATGCTGAGCGTCGGTGCTTTCAATGCGCTACTCAAAACCTTGGAAGAACCACCTGCACACGCAATGTTCATACTGTGCACAACGGAAGTTCACAAGCTACCAGCTACCATTTTGAGCCGTTGTATGCGTTTCGACTTTAAGCTAGTGCCCACGCAAATGCTAGCCAACCACATTGGCAACATCTACGACAAGGAAGGCAAGGCCTACACCAAGGATGCCCTTCTTGCCATTGCCACAGCGGGCGAAGGTAGCGTGCGTGATACCGTTTCCATTGCCGACCGTTGCTACTCCGTTACCGAAGGCAAGCTAACCTACGAAAGTGTAATGGGTGTGCTGGGTGTATCATCTCGTAGTGGTGTGGTGGCACTGGGTAAAGCGGTGCTATCCAACGACGCAGGGGAAATTTTGACGGAAATCCACCGCCTTGTTAGCGAAGGTAAGGACGTTGCTCGTCTAGCCAAGGACTTGTCGGTGTACTTTAGGGATTTGCTGGTGGTAAAAACCTGCAAAAACGCTCGTGAAATGCTTGCTTTGCCCGAAGAACAACTGCATGATATGCAACACTTCGCTGCCGAAGCAACGGACAAAAAATTGCTGTACGCAATAGATACTCTTGTGGGTATGGACAGTGCACTTCGCTACGCATTGTCGCCACAAATGCTACTGGAAGCAACGGCACTTCGCATTGCAAGTAGCACTGGGCTAGTGGACGTTGACGGACTGGATAGACGCATCACAAGGCTAGAACAGCTTCCACAAAACATCACGGCCGAACAAAAGAACGTGTACGTTGTAGACAAAAGTAGTGCAAAGTCCATTTGGAAGGGCGTAAAAATGGCGCTAGAAGACAAAAATTTGCCACTTTTGTTGGGACTTTGGAAGGAAGTAGAGGTGGACTTTGATGCAATGGGCAACTACCTTGTTCGTTGCGAAAAGGGCGCGTATATGCTAATTGATATTCAATACAGAGCATTTTTGACGGCGGAAATTGGTCGCTTTACCAACAAACCAGTAAAGTTTGCAATGGTGGAAAATTTGACGGACAGCCAAGTTAACAAGCAACTGGAAAATCTTGGCAGTAACGTTACTATCAAGTAATAGACAAAGATAAGGAGATTTTTATTATGGGTAACAAATACGGATACAACGGAGCTGGCGGTGGCGGCGGTGGTCGCGGCGGTATGGGCGGTTTCGGCGGCGGAAATATGCAAAATCTTATGAAACAAGCTCAACAAATGCAACAAAAGCTTGCCGAAGCTCAACAAGAACTAGAAGAACTTGAAGTTACTGGCGCTGCTAGCGGTGGTTTGGTAACTGTTGTTGTAAATGGCAAAAAACAAGTGCTTAGCATCAATATCAAGCCAGAAGCTTGCGATCCTGATGACGTTGAAATGCTAGAAGACCTTGTGCTTGCAGCCATCAACGATGCCTACGCAAAGGCTCAAGCGGAAGAAGACAGACTTATGGCTCCATTTGCCGCAATGAAGGGGCTAATCTAACATGGCTGGATACATTGAACCCATCGAAAAACTGATAAGACAGTTTTGTAAACTGCCCGGTGTTGGCGCAAAAACCGCCCAAAGATACGCACTTACCGTGCTATCCATGACCGAGCAGGAAGTTAACGAGTTTGGCAGAGCCATTGTGCTTGCCAAGCGCGAAGTTAAGGTGTGCTCCGTGTGCGGAAACTACACCGACGTGGATCCTTGCCACATTTGTGCCCACAGGGATAACAGCATAATTTGCGTTGTGCAGGAAGCAAAGGACGTGCTTGCTGTGGAACGTCTTGGCGAATACAAGGGCGTGTACCACGTGCTTGGTGGTGTGCTAAATCCACTTAAAGGTGTTGGCCGTGATCAACTGCGTCTTGGTGAACTTTTTGCCCGCCTTGCTGGCGACGTTAAGGAAGTTATCCTTGCCACCGATACCAGTGCCGAAGGGGAAGCAACCGCAACCTACATTGCTCGCTTTGTAAAGCAGTACGGCATAAAGGTTACACGTTTGGCACAAGGTATATCCATCGGTAGCGAATTGCAGTACGCCGACGAAGTAACCCTTTCTAGAGCTTTCAGTAATAGAAAAGAAATGTAGGGCTATGTCGCAAGCTCTGGTTGTTTTTTTGCACGCGTGGCGTGTTTTCTAGTTCGTGTTATCCAGCGATTTACTATATCTAGTTTATTGCTTGATAATGCCACTAGTGGTCCAGCTATGCTGGTAAATAAAACCTTAGATAGTAAAAAACAATGGAGCATTGATTACACATTGTTGCAATTAGCTAGATAATGCGAACTACTAACCAGGCTACGCCTGTGCACCACGCACAGTGGGCCCAGCGGCGAGCGTCCGTTGCGATTGGTCGGAAGTATAAAAAACTATGAGATTAGACAAATTTTTGAAAGTATCACGTATATTGAAACGTCGCACCGTTGCACAGGAAGCTTGTGACAGCGGTAAAGTGGACGTAAACGGCAAGCCTGCCAAACCATCCCATCAACTAAAGGTGGGCGATTTGGTGTGTGTGCATTTTGCAAGCGGAAGCCTTACCTTTAGAGTTTTGCAACTGAAGGAAACAACCAAAAAGGACGAAGCAAGCCAGATGTACGAAATCATCACAACACTATGAAAGGGGCAGTTATTGTTGCCGGTGGAAGCTCCACACGATTCGGCACGGACAAACTAGACCAACTGCTTTTTGGCAAAAGTGTACTGGCCCACTCGGTAGATGCTTTTGTGGGTATTGCCGACAAAATAGTGGTGGTAGGCAAGCACGTTGACGGTTGCTTGTATGCCGATGGCGGTCAAACACGTAGTCAGTCGGTACAAAACGGCTTGGCAATGCTGGTTGGCTGTGACGTTGTTGCCGTTCATGACGGCGCAAGACCTTTTGTAACAAGGGAGTTTGTTCAAAGGTTGTTTTGTCAAGCGGAAATTCACGGCAGTGCAGTTCCAAGCTTGCCAGTTACCGATACCCTTTGGCAAGTGGATGATGCGCAACCAGTAGATAGACAACGTTTTGCAACAGTACAAACGCCACAGGTGTTCAACTACGACCAACTTGTTCAAGCTTTTGGTCAAGCAACACAAAGCTACACCGACGAAAGTAGCTTGTACTTTGCCACCTACGGCAAGGTGCATTTTGTGCAAGGGGACACAACCAATACCAAGATAACCTACCAAAGCGATTTGCCACAGTACAGGGTGGGCGTTGGCTACGACGTTCATCAACTGGTGGATGGCAACGGTGTAATTTTGGGCGGTGTTACAATACCATTTGACAAAAAGCTACTGGGCCACAGCGATGCGGACGTTCTTGCACACGCAGTTTGCGATGCGGTACTATCTGCTAGCGGTCACAAGGATATTGGCCACCAATTCCCTGTGGATGACGATGCCTACTTGGGTGCGGATAGCATGGTATTGCTTTCCAAGTGTACAAGTTTGGCACTTGAAAGCGGTTACTGTGTAGTTAACCTGTCCGCTGTGGTAATGGCGGAGCAACCAAAGCTGTACCCACACATCGACCAAATGGCGCAAAACCTTGCCAAAGTGCTGGGAGTTGCCCCCACTTGTGTAAACCTTTCGGCAACAACCACCGAAACACTTGGCATTGTTGGTCAAGGCAAGGGTATTGCCGCACAAGCAACGGTGTTGCTGGTTAAAAAATAATAGTTTTACAAAAGGATTTTTAGTTTTTTTGGCTGTGTCTACTTGGCACAGTTAGTGTAAAATCTATGAAGAAAAAAAGAAGTTTTTGCTATAAAGTGGCACATTTGGTGCTATCTATATTTTACAAAAAAAGACAGTTTATTGGGCTAGAGAATCTAACCGACCAACCACATATAATTGTTGGCAACCATGCCCAAGTGCACGGACCGTTGGTTTCCGAAGTGCAAATGCCCTTGAAAAGAAAAACTTGGTGCATTTCTAACGTTATGACGGCAAAGGACTTTGCCCAGCACGCAAAGGTGGACTTTTGGCCCTTTAAGCCCAAGTGGTGCAGGTGGTTTTACAATATGCTAGCGCACATCATTGCTCCCATTGGGGCAAGCATTTTTAACAGTTGCGACGTTATACCTGTGTATCACGATGGCAGATTGATGGGTACGTTTAAGAGCACTATCAAAGAGTTAGAACAAGGCAACAACATTGTAATCTTTCCCGAGTGCTACACACCCTACAACAACATTGTCAACGACTTTCAGGACAAGTTTGTGGACGTGGCAAGGCTGTACTACAAAAAGTACGGCAAGTGCCTGTCCTTTGTGCCAATGTACAATGCCGTGCGCCTAAAAAAGGTGTTATTTGGTGCGCCCATTGCCTACAATCCAGATATTACCATTGAAGAAAATCGCAAGGCGATAATTGATTACTTAAAGCAAGAAATTACCAACCTTGCTTTGTCCTTGCCACCACACGAAGTGGTGCAATACGCCAACAAAGGACGTAAAAACAATCCAATGTCAAAGTAGAACTGTGTCGCAAGCCTTGGGTTGTTTTTGGCACGCGTGGCGTGTCTTCTAGTTCGTATTATTCAGCGATTTACTATATCGAGTTTATCGCTTGATAATGCCACTAGTGGTCCAGCTATGCTGGCGCAATCATCTATTTTTTGCTCAGTCACAGACCATCCAGGTATGCTCCTTCGCAAGAAAATAGCGCTTGCTCGCATTGCACTCGCCAAAATCCGCTAACGCTACCAACCATTTCTTGTTCCACAGTTCCAAATATACCTGTGTTACAAGCTGTGGATTGTTTTGAATAATTTATATTTTTGCACACAAAAAATGTTTAAGCTGTACTGTGTTTTTATGAAATACCGTTTTAACTAGGGGGAAACTATGAAAAAAACTATTTCATTACTGCTAGCTTTGTTGCTACTTGCAGGTACAATGATGCTTCTTGTCGGTTGTGACTTTTTGCTAGACCTTGATAACGACAACGACGATGATGACGATGGCAAATTGCCAGTTATCGACAACACAACGGATTTGTCCCAAACGACAGTTTCGCCAGAGGAAATGGGCTACGTGGAAAACCAAACCTTCTATACGTCCCAATCCATCGACCTTGTTACGGAAATCTACGGCAACTACCGCATTGACAGACCTTTCACGGTGGACCAAGAGGACCAAAACAAGCGCATTTACCACAACATTTACTTCTACGAAGAAGACTTTTTCCAAGTAATCTACTATAAGGATGTTACCAAACTGGGCAGAATTTTTGCCATCCTAGCAGACCAAACGGACAGTCAGTATGCCGAAGTTGAGTTGGATGACGCGGGCAAACCACTTCAAATAAACATCATAAAGGCAGGTATCTACAACCTTGTGTTGGATATAACCACCTTTGCCATCGATATGGTTTTTGTTGGGGAAATTGAAACTCCCGTATACGAGCCACTTACCAGTTGCGAGCTTAACATCCACGTTTCCTTGGATGACCACACCTACTGGCCAATGACCTTGAACACCGAAACCAACGAGTACTACATCCAAAAGGATATACCAATCAACGCATCCATCAGTTTTTACAGCCAGTCGCACAACTCCCACTACAAAGTGTTTGTGGCAGATGGGCTAGCAGATACACTTGTTTACCTGGGTGGCATTGATGAAACTCTTCACGTTCACGTTGGTGGCAAGTACAACGTTTACATCAATGCAAACACCTACGTTGTTCGTTTGGAACTGTTGAACCCCGACACAGCAAGCTACTTTTGCCAAGTTGAATTCAACAAGGGTAACCAACTAACTGCCGACTCAAGCAAGCCATACCTGTTTGAGTACACTTGGCAAGCACAAGGCACACCAACCGATCCTTACGTGGAAATCCCTGCAATGTACCCACAGCTTGGTTGGAAATACAAGCTTGCAGTGGTGGACGTAGATGGATTGGTGTTTAGCGACACCTACGTTACCGAATCGGGCACGTACAAGCTGACCGTCAACTTGAAGGACTTTACCTTGACCGTTGACCGAATTGACTAGTTGATATATGTGCTAACGTACTGGATAAATATGGCGAGATATTTTTTAGTATATCTAGCAAACCGCAAATTTTGACCAAATAAACAAAAAGTAGAGCAAGAATAGAAGATTCGTCTTTTGTCCTTGCTCTTTTTGTTTGTATTTTTGGGTTAGGTAGTATTGCCTAAAGGGGAATAAAACTGCGCAAGCAATCGAATATAGTGATATTCCTACTAGGTAGGAGTGATATTGTTGCTGTGGCAACAGTGATATTAAAGCTTTACAGCTTTAGTGGTATTTTATTCGCCATCAACTAGCGGAGCTAATACCACTGCCGAAGGCAATATCACTAGCGAAAGCTAATACCACTCGCCACAAGGCGAATAAAACTGCGATAGCAATTGCTCGCCGAAAGGCGAATAAAACTGCGCAAACAACCTAGTATAGTGATATTCCTACTGCGTAGGAGTGATATTGTTGCTGTGGCAACAGTGATATTAAAGCTTTACAGCTTTAGTGGTATTTTATTCGCTCTTAACTAGCCAAAGCTAATACCACTGCCGAAGGCAATACCACTAGCGCAAGCTAATACCACTCGCCGAAAGGCGAATAAAACTGCGATAGCAATCGCTCGCCGAAAGGCGAATAAAACTGCGCAAGCAATCTAAAATGCAACGTCACTTTTTATCTGTATTGGTATTGCGCTAGGGGGCAAATTATGTTATAATTGTATATATCTTAGCGCTAGGGTGACAAGATGAAAATTATACTTACTAATGATTACAATCAAATGTCGGCGGTGGCGGCAGAAATTATTGCCAGCGAAATAAAATCCAACGCTCATTGCGTGCTTGGGTTGGCTACTGGCTCTACCCCCATTGGGGCGTACCATTTGTTGTGTCAAATGAACCAAGCGGGCATCATTTCCTTTGCTGACGTTTCCACCGTCAACTTGGACGAGTACGTTGGTTTGCCAGCCGACCACAATCAAAGCTACGCCTACTTTATGCGCAAGCAGTTGTTCGACAGGGTGGATATCAACCAAGCCAACACCCACATCCCTTGCGGTATGGCACAAAACTTGCAGGTGGAGTGCGAACAGTACAGCAAGCTAGTGTCAACGCTTGGCGTTGACCTTCAGTTGTTGGGGCTAGGTAGCAACGGTCACATTGGCTTCAACGAGCCGGGCACACCAATGGATAGCTTCACGCACGTGGTGCAACTTACACAAAGCACCATCGTAGATAACTCTCGATTGTTTGACGACATAAGCCAAGTGCCAACAAGGGCGATATCCATGGGTATTGCGGACATTTTGCACGCAAAAAAGATACTGCTAATTGCCAGCGGTGCTAACAAAGCACAGGCTGTGTACGATATGGTAGCAGGCCCAGTTAGTAGCAACTGTCCAGCAAGCTTTTTGCAGTTGCATCCCGATTGTACCATTGTCATCGACAAAGGGGCAAACAGCATACTACAATTTGAGTAGGAAAACTTTTGCTAGTCAACTATCACAAAACAACAAAACACGCTTTGCGTGGGGGTTAATATGGATTACATTTTTGGAAATTTGCGTGTGCAGATGCTAGGGGATAGCATTGTGCACCTAGAAAGAGCATATCACGGACACTTTTGCAACAACAACACCCTTTTTGTGCCCAACAAAACCAATTTTGCCACAGCCGATGGCGTTGTAGGGGAAAAGGGTAACATAATTACCGTCACCTTTGGCAACGTTGTGGTTAGCTTGCCCAAGGATAGCTATTCGCTAGCCGGCAGTACCATTGCTGTGGATGGCAAAGTGGTGTACAAGTACAAAAAAGTGGGTAACAGTGGGGAACTTCCACCCATCGACAAAACCCCTGTTGCGTGGGATATTACCGACAATCCACGCATCGTGCTAACCCAAGCGGGATACGGCAGTAAAACAGCCAAGTTCCGCATCCACAAGGGGGTAAGTGACGTGTACGTGTTGCTTACTGATAGATCTCACACCAAGCTTCGCAAACTGTTTGTGGATTTGTGTGGCAACACCGATATGGTGCGTTTGTCTACGCTAGGTAGCTGGAACAGTCGTTACTACCGCTACGCCCAACAAGAGGCGGTGGATATGATTGACGCCTACGCCGAGCAGGATATTCCACTAGACAACATTGTTATCGACACCGATTGGCGCAATGCGGAAAACGGCATTGGATACGACCTTAACACAAAGCTTTTCCCCGATATCAAGGGCTTTTTCAACTACGCACACAGCCGTGGTGTGGAAGTTATGTTCAACGACCACCCAGAGCCAGTTGCAAATGCGGAAAGTATGCTGGATAACGCGGAAATGGCCTTCCGTGAAGATGCCCTTACCCACTACCTAGAGCTTGGGCTTGACTACTGGTGGTACGACCGCAACTGGATGACGGCATTAATCAGCCCAGCCGAAGGCATCAACCCCGAAACGTTGGGTATGTTTGCCTACACGGAAATTACCAAGCATTACCATCAAAAAAAGGCACGCAACAACACAGTTTTTAAGCGTCCAACCATAATGGCAAATGTGGATAACGTGCTAAACGGACAGTACATTGGCGTGCAAAGTAGTGCAAGTCACCGCTTTGCCGTGCAATGGACAGGGGATATCCCCAGCGACGGTTTTAGTATCTACACCGAAGTGGAAAATTTGGTCAAGGGCGGAAACAGCCTAATTGGCTACATCAATGCCGATTGTGGCGGTCATACAGGCAACCCCAACAAGCAGGAATTTGTGCGTTGGATGCAGTTTGGCACACTTAGTCCAGTGTTCCGTCCACATTGCACCAACTACGTGGAGCGCTTCCGTGAGCCTTGGAACTACGATACTCAAACGGTGGATATCGTGCGTGACTACGTAAATATGCGTTACAGATTGTTGCCCGTTATCTACCGCCAAGCATACCAAAACTACCTTGACGGCACACCCATCTTTGCACAAACTGGTTGGAACTACCCCACCGACAAAAAGGCGTGTTCCCTAACCGACCAATATATGCTGGGCAAAAATTTGCTAATTGCTCCATTGTGCTGTTTGCCACCGCAAAAACTGCGTCCAAACAACTACGTGGGCAAGGTTAGATCCACCTTCTTTGGCAACAGAAATTGGCAAGGGGAGCCCATTTGGTACGAAGAATACGTCACTCTCGACCACAACTTTGCACCAAATCAAAAGGTGTGCGACCACGTTGGCGCACAGGATTACTCGGTAGTATTTGAAACTTCGTTGTACTTCAACGACGACGTTGAACTGTTTATCCAATGCGACGACGGCGCAACTGTGTGGGTGGACGGCGAACTTCGTGTACAGGACGACACAACACACCCACCAGTTTTTCTCAGCTGTGGCAAGGTTAGCAAGTGGCAAATACACACCATCAAGGTAAAGTATTTCCAAGCTGGTGGTGGAGCGGTGTGCAACTTGCAAGCGGTAAAACTCAACAGCGGTTACAGTTTGGATGCTCGCAAGGTGTACCTACCACAAGGCAAGTGGATGGAACTGTTCACAGGCAAAATTCACGTTGGTGGCAAGGTGGTATCTGCTAACTGCGACCTACGTCAAATGCCATTGTACGTGCGTTTGGGCGGCATTGTTCCACTAATAGACCACGCCCACACAACCAAGCAACAAGATTGGAACAACATTACGTTGGATTTCTACCCAGATAAGGACAGTACCGACTGCGGAACAATATACCAAGACGACTTTGTTACTACCGCCTACAAGCAAGGTGTGTTTGCAACAACAAACTACTCGGCACACTTTGATAGCCCCCAAAACGCATTTGTTGTAACTGTAGATAAGGCAGTTGGCAACTACAAAACTAAGGACAAGACCTTCACACTAAAGTACCACATGCTAAAGGGTTGCGACAAGGTGGCAAAGGTGCTTGTAAATGGCACACAAGTGGACTTTGTTGTTAACAACATGCAAGATGTGTTCCCACTTGGCACAAGCGGTGCTTCCCTTGAGGCAAAGGTGCTTACAGTTACCGCCAACAAGGCCGTACAAGACAAACTTGTTATCCAAGTTGTACTCAAGTAAATGTACAAGTAAAGGTATTAAATGTCCCTAATGTGCACAATTTAATATATTTTATAGACATTTTATCACAAAAAAAAGACTCCTAAAGTAAGGAGTCTTTTTGTATTTGCAAATGGTTTTTATTCCTTTTTGGCAAGTAGTGATGGTATGATTTCGACCATAAATACTGCCGTAATGATAAGCAGTCCGCCAACGGCAAGTTGCCAAGTGAACAAATCCCTGCCAAGTAGAACGGAAATCAGTGCGCCAATGGGGCTTTCGCATACCATGATAAGGGATGTTTCGCTACTGCTTAGGTGCTTTTGTGCGTAGGTTTGTGATACATATGCAAATGCTGTTCCTCCAAGGCTGATGATGGCTATCTTCCACCAGCATGAAGCCCAATGGATTTGTGGAACGTAGGTTACAAGGTCCTTTCCTTCAAAAACTAGCGATGTGCCAACAAACAATACTGTGGAAAATACCACCTGCCAAACGGTCAAGTTGACGTTATCTACCTTGTTTTTGGATAGGCAGTACTCCGTCCAAGTAATTTGGAAAGCCAAAACTAAGGCCCCTAGCAAAGACAGCGTATTTCCTAGTGCCGCCGTGGGGGTATCTTGGTAGTTGGTGCCGTTGAAGATAATCAAGCCAATTACCGCCACGCCCACTCCGCACCAAGTGATGATGCGTGGAGCTTTTCGTTGCCAAGCCCAGGCAATAAAGGGAACAAACATTACGTACGCCGCTGTAAAAAATCCGCAACTAGCAGCTGTGGTGTACTTTAGCCCCAGTAGCTGAAGGGCAAATCCGCCGTACATAAACACCGCACCAACCATACTGTGCCAAATGGTTTGCCAGTTGGTTTTTAGCTTTTTGAAAAATACCGCAACAAGCACGATGCTAGCCAAGCCAAATCGAATCACGTTGGAAAAGTGGGGCAGATGTTCAAAGCTACCGCCAGCACCAACCATCGTACTACTCAGCACAAAGCCGGCACCCCAAATGATTGTGGTGACGGTCAGCATTGCCAAGGCTATTAGATGTTGTTTGGATTTGTTACTGAGCATAGTGTGTTTATCCTATGTTGTTGTGGTTTTCGATAAAAAAAGACAGCACTAACAATATTAGTCTGTCGTTGAATTGCAAAAGGCGAATGGACAAGGGATTGCTCCCACATTTCCTTTTTGTATTGAATTTTGTACTAATATTATACGCCAATTTTGTCAAAAAGTCAACACCAAAATAATATTTTTGTTTTGGCTACTACTTTCCGATGGCATATTAGGGGCAATATTGCAAAAAATATAGGTAGAATTTGTAACCGATATACATAAATAATGAAAAATGGTTCATTAATGAAATAATTACCGTTGAACTTTTATTTTTTATGGGGTAAAATGGTAAAAAACTACTTGATAAAATAGCATAAGTGGCACTAATGCTGTGGCGATAGCATCAATTTGTAGGGTTGTTTATTAGCATCTAGTTGGTGTAAATACCACCCTTCGTTGCAACAAGCACAACTAACTTGGCAAATGTGTTGCACACACTCGCCCGTACTAAGCGCTGTTGCTCCTCCCACAAATCAGGATTTGGCCCCATTTGTTAAATCTGTTAGGGACGGCTTAGCAAATGTTTGTTATTATATCTAAAAAAAATACAGGGGAATTATGAACACATACGAGTGGATTTTGGTGGGAGTATTTGGGGTACTTCTTGCCATCATAGTGGTGCAAAAGGCGTTGCACCTTGGACCAACGCAACGTGGCGTTGTAAAAACTTTGTTATCTAGCTGTTTTTTGGGCGGTGCTATTTGGGGATACACTCAAAGTTCCAACCCAGCAGATATTGTGCTAGTTATTGGACTTGCTTTTGCAATGGTGGGGGACGTTTGCCTAATCTTTATGGAAGATCGCAAGCCCTTTGTTGCAGGGGTGTACGCCTTTGCGTGTGCTAGCATCACTTTGTGTGTCTACACTGTGGTTAGATACGGCTTTAGTTGGTGGGCGTTGCTGATATTTGCAATTCTTACCGCTGGCAACATTTTTGCTCAACACAAAAAGGTTTTCAACTTTGGACAAAACGTGGTGCATCTAAACGTGTACACAATATGTGTCACTTTGTGCGGAAGCATGGGTATGGCATTGCTCTTTCAAGGACAGGGGCTAGCAAGCATATTGTACGGCATTGGTTGCATTTTGTACTTTGTTTCCGATTGCCTTCTTGGCTTGTATCTGTTTGCCCTGCGCAAACGCATTGTCGATTGCTTCAATAGCCTAACCTACGTCCCTGGTATGATGTTGATTGCGGTTAGTTTGCTAATGTTGTAGGGGTTCCGACCACACGCGCATTGGCGCTCTACGCAACTTGCATTGTTGAGTTGTGTACGTATAACAAGTAACTAATAATACTGCTACAAACCAATGTAGCAGTATTTTTTTTACAAATCACAATGCAAGATTGCTCTCGCTTATTTCCAATGCGGTCGGACTTATATCGAAGGTTCCTACACGGAACCTTTCTATCCTGACATAGCTGGGGATAACAGCCCCAGCGTCCCCAAGTTTGTCAATTTTCTCGGCGCATGTCCGCGAAAATTGCGTTATTGTTCGGCTTCGCTCTCAATAACGAGCTATTCCGACAACTAGTGGCAGTATGGGGTTTGCTAATATCATATTTGATTTGTGGCAATAAATCCCGCACCGCCCGCCCCCTATGGTCATTTAGTGAAAGCATTGTCTTGCAAGAGTTGTTTTCAATAAAGCTTGACCGACATTACAGCTGTCCTTGCTGTAACATCATGTTTGCCCAGCAAACGCTTCATGCGCTGGTAAGCGCGCTTCATAGCACGACAGTGCTACATCATTGCACGAAAGTGCACCGCGTTTTGGTGGCATTGTTCTACTAAATTGCGTTGGTAGAAGTTCTTTTTATATTATATATAAAAAAATCATATGATTTTTGTGTAGAAAATGAACAAATATATACTGTTATCTTACTATAAACGTTTGCTTTGTTGGGGCAAAAATGTTACAATTATTTAGCATGGACAGTTGCGCGTTGTTGAGCGCAATGCTGTGACAATTTTTGTACGAGGAGTTTTACAATGAAAAGCAGTGGTATTTTGTTGCATATCACATCCTTACCATCCAACAGCGGTGTGGGTACTTTATCCGAAGTGGATCGTTTTTTGGAATTCTTGGCTACTTCCAAGCAAAAATATTGGCAGATTTTGCCCATTACACCAACCGACTTTGTTAATTCGCCATACGCATCTCCCAGCGCATTTGCCGGTAACACACTTGTTATCGACTGCGACGAGCTTGCAGATATTGGCTTAATCAGCGCACAAACCCTTGCCGACAGCAAGCGCGCACGTGGTAACGACTACGGTTATGCAATCTATCACAAAGAAATTATGCTACGAGAAGCTTACAAAAACTTTGTAAGAAACAATCCTCCAGCAGACTACCTAGATTTTATCAACGCCAACCAATACTGGATACAAGACTACGCACTTTTCTGTGCGGTAAAAAAGCACTTCCAAGGCAAATCTTGGCTAGAGTGGGATGACGAAGACATCCGCATGCGCACACCAGCCGCAATGGCAAAGTACAGCGATATGCTTTCGGACGAAATTGACTACGTCATCTTTACCCAATACATCTTCGACAAGCAGTGGAAGTGGTTCAGGGTAAAACTACAACAAAACAACGTCAGCCTAATTGGCGATATCCCCATCTACGTTGCTTACGACAGCGCAGACGTTTGGGCTCACAGCGAGCTATTTGACCTAACATCCGACCGCCGTCCAAACTGGGTTGCTGGTGTTCCACCCGATTACTTCAGTGCCGATGGTCAACTTTGGGGCAATCCACTTTACAACTGGGATGCTCTAAAAAAGACCGGTTACGATTGGTGGCTAAAACGTGTGGCTAAGTGTGCCGAACTGTTTGACGTTCTTCGTATCGACCACTTCCGCGCTTTTGATAGCTACTACGCAATCAAGTACGGCGAAACAACCGCCCGCAACGGTCATTGGCGCAAGGGTATTGGATTTGACTTCCTTGACACCGTTCAAAAGTCCGTTCCTAACCTTACAATCATTGCCGAAGACCTTGGCGATATTCCACAAAGCGTGTTGGATCTTCGTGACCGCTGTGGACTTGCCGGCATGAAGGTTGTTCAATTTGCCTACGATGGCAACCCCAACAACGCATTTTTGCCACAAAACTTTGAAAAACACTGTGTTGCTTACCTTGGCACACACGATAACGACACCACACAAGGCTGGTGGGATGCAATGCAAGACTGGGAACGTCAACGTGTTTTGAGCACAAGCGGACTAACCAGCGACAAAGATATCCCCCACCAACTTATCACTAAACTTGCCCACAGCAACAGCGAATTGGTTATCTACAGCATGCAAGATATTGCTCAAACAGATACAACAACTCGTATGAACATCCCTGGCACACTTGGCTGCTGGAAGTACATGGCAAAGCGTGGTGACTTTAGCAATGCCAACGCAAAGTGGTTGCTTCGTTTGACTAAGGAAAGCGGAAGAACAAAATAATTTCCGACCAATCGCGCATTGGCGCAGGCATAGCCTGATTAGTAGTTCGTATTATCTAATCAACTAAAATTATGCAATCATTGAGATAGATAACACCCCTACCAAACCAGCTTTGCTGGCGCAACTAACACTTTGTGTTAGATTGCTCTCGCTTATTTCCAATGCGGTCGGACTTCCAAGGAAGGCTACAGCCGTGTCGCAATCTCTGGTCGGTTTTTGGCTGCACACTGCTTCGCAATCATCTATTTTTTGCTCAGTCAGGTATCTCCAGTAACTTCCCTCGCAACAAAATAGCGCTTGCTCGCATTGCACAAGCCAAATCGGTTTTACCTAAC
>JAFTHP010000018.1 GCA_017457305.1 Clostridia bacterium
AACCAGCTTTGCTGGCGCAACTAACACTTTGTGTTAGATTGCTCTCGCTTATTTCCAATGCGGTCGGACTTCCAAGGAAGGCTCTCGCTGTTCGCCTTGTTTAGTTTGACATAGCTGGGGAGTAGCAGCCCCCAGCAGCCCCCTGTTTTGTGAAAAAGTCCGGTACACGCCCGTACTTTTTCCGTTATTCTCACCGTTCGTTCGAATAACGAGCTATTCCGACAGCTAGTGGCGGTATGTTGTTTGCTAATATCATATTTGATTTGTGGCAATACTACCCCGCACCGCCCGCCCCCTATGGTCATTTAGTGGAATCATTATCTTGCAAGAGTTGCTTTCAACAAAGCTTGACCACAATGACAGCTGTACTTGCTGTCGTATCATGTTTGCGGAGCAAACGCTTCATGCGCTGATAAGCGCGCTTCATAGCACGATAGTGCTACATCATTGCACGCAAGTGCAGTGCAAGCGGGGTAGCAAATTAATTTAATTGTCGATTACTGAATACCCGAATTCAGTTGTCATACAGCTTTGACGGAGTTGCGGTACAGCTCGTCACGGCTAAAACATGGTTGCGTATCCACTTTTGTGGCAGAACACCGCAATCTAAAACTTTTTCGGCAGGTCAACTGCCTGCCACTTTCCAGTTTTTTAGGAGGAAATATGGAACACAAATTTAGTAAATTTTACAAAGGCGAGTGCACAAACGCATACGAACTTCTTGGTTGCCACAAGGTAGAAGAAGGTTTGTATCACTTTGCTGTTTGGGCGCCCAATGCCAAGTGCGTTAGCCTTATTGGCGACTTCAACCAATGGCTTGTTTACCACGACAAAATGCAACTTGAAGATGGTATTTGGCAAATCACAGTAGAAGCTCGCCCAGGGGACTGCTACAAGTATGCAATCACCACACAATATGGTGCGGTATTGTACAAGGCAGACCCATACGCAGTGTACGCCGAAAAGCGTCCTGCAACAGCAAGCATTGTTTACGATCCCGAAAATCCACACGTTTGGCAGGATGAACAATGGATTGCAAAACAAACCAAAAAAGACATTTACAAAAGTCCTGTAAACATCTACGAAGTGCACGCAGGTTCTTGGCGCAGACATCCTGATGGAAGTATGTACACCTATCGTGACCTAGCCAAGTATCTTGTGCCCTACGTTAAAAAGATGGGCTACACTCACGTTGAGTTTATGCCCCTTGCTGAACACCCATTTGACGGTAGCTGGGGATATCAAGTTACAGGTTTCTACGCACCAACAAGTCGCTACGGAACACCTGATGACCTAAAATACCTTATCGACCAATTCCACAAGGCAAACATTGGCGTTTTGCTAGATTGGGTGCCAGCACACTTCTGCAAGGATGCTCACGGCTTGATGGAATTTGACGGCACTTGCTGTTACGAATCGGCCGACGAATTCAAAAAGGAACACAAGAGTTGGGGAACACGCATCTTCGACTACAGCCGTTACGAAGTTCAAAGCTTCCTTGTGAGCAACGCATTGTACTGGCTAAAGGAATTCCACTTTGACGGACTTCGTGTAGACGCCGTTGCTAGTATGTTGTACCTAGACTACGACAGACGTGACGGAGAGTGGCGTCCTAACAAGTGGGGCGGAAAGGAAAATTTGGAAGCAATCGACCTGTTGCGCAAGGTAAGCTGCAAGGTATTTGAAGCCTGCCCCTACGCATTGTTTGTTGCAGAAGAATCTACCGCTTTCCCCAAGGTTACACACCCCACCTACACAGGCGGACTTGGTTTCAACTACAAGTGGAACATGGGCTGGATGAACGACGTTCTTTCCTACATGAAAACAGACACCTTGTGGCGTGCGGAAAACCACGGCAAGCTAACATTTAGCATGATGTATGCTTACAGCGAAAACTATATGTTGCCACTATCCCACGACGAAGTAGTGCACCTAAAAGGTAGCCTAATCAACAAGATGTTTGGCGACTACGACACCAAGTTTGGTCAACTAAAGGCTTTGCTCGGTTACCAATACTCCCACCCTGGCAAGAAGCTCAACTTCATGGGCGTTGAACTTGCTCAATGGAACGAGTGGAACGAAAACAAGGAATTGGACTGGATGTTGCTAACATACCCCAAGCACGACAGCCATCAACTGTTTGTTCGCGACCTTAACAAGGCTTACGCCAAGTACAAACCTTTGTATCAAAACGACTGCACTTGGGAAGGCTTTAAGTGGCTCCTACCTGACGACAGCCAAAACAGCGTTATTGCATTTGAACGTTTGGATAAGGCCGGCAACGTGGTGCTAGTTGTTATCAACTTTAGCCAATACGACTACTACAAGTACGGTTTCTACCCCGATGCAGGTACATACCAACTCATCCTAAACAGCGACGAGTACAAGTACAGCGGTAACGGCACACCAGTAAACACCGAATTTACAACTGCGGATGACGGATATGCAGAGTTCACTATCCCACGCTCATCGGTACAATACTACTATAAAAAGGCAGTAAAAAAGAGTAAATAATTTGCTGAACGATATTTTGCCTTACGGCAAAGTTGTGGATAAGCATAGTGGAAGCATTATGTTGCAGTAATGGGTTTTACTACTGTATGGCGGTGGTTTACTGTTGTCGCACAATAATTAGATGCTACAATGCTTTACTGGTTTGCTAACTGGTACAATTTTTTAAGTAACACAAAAAGGATTTTTTATATATATGACTACAAATTTGACAAAAACACGACTAAAAGAACTAATTGAAAGCAATGCTCACAAAACCTACGGCGTATCTGCTAGTGAGCTATCTACTTACCAACTATACAAAATCGTGGCAACAATCGTTCGTGACTTGTTGCTAGAAAAACGCCACGTGTTCAACCACGAACACAAGGCTCGTCAACGTAAACGTATCCACTACCTATCAATGGAATTTTTGATGGGCAGAAGCTTGAAAAACAACCTTTTCAACATGAAGTTGGACGGTTTGTTTGCTGACGTACTAAAAAAGCACTACAAAATTGACATTGCTGACCTTTACGAGTGCGAACCAGATGCAGGGCTTGGTAACGGTGGTCTTGGAAGACTTGCCGCTTGCTACCTGGATTGTCTTGCAAAGGAAAACTACCCTGTTATGGGGCACAGCCTTCGTTTTGAATACGGATTTTTCCAACAAAAAATTGTCAACGGTTGGCAAACTGAGTTGCCAGATAACTGGCTCCCTGGTGGTCAAGTGTGGCTAAAGGAACGTCCCGACAAAACACAAGTGGTGCGTTTTGGTGGCGAAGTGCAGGAAATTTGGACCAACGAAGGCCCAATCTACAAGCAAGTTAACTGTCAAGAAGTGGAAGCCTTCCCCTACGATATGGTTACCGAAGGTTACGAAGCCAACGCAGTTGGTGTTTTGCGTTTGTGGTCTGCTCGCAGTAACAAACCTTTCGACTTCCACACGTTTGGTCAAGGCGACTACGCCAAGGCTATAAACGAACAAACTCAAGCGGAAATGATCACAAAGGTGCTCTATCCAAGTGACAACCACGAAGAAGGCAAGGAACTTCGCCTAAAGCAAGAATACTTCCTTGTTTCTGCCGCTATGCAAAATATCGTTAGCGACCACTACAAGCGCTACGGTAACTTTGAAAACTTTACCGATTTGGTTGCCGTTCACATCAACGACACCCACCCAGCTCTTTGCGGACCAGAACTTATGCGTATCTTTATTGACGAATATCACTTTGGTTGGGATCGTGCTTGGGATATCGTTCGCAAGGTTACTGCCTACACAAACCACACCGTTTTGGCAGAAGCTTTGGAGTGCTGGCCAGATTATCTAATTCAACGTTTGCTTCCACGTATTTACCAAATCATTGTGGAAATCAACGAACGTGCTTGCCGTAGATTTATGGCAATCACAAACGACTGGAAAAAGGTTAGCGACCTTGCTATCGTTGCTTACGGACAAGTTCGTATGGCTAACCTATCCATCATCACAAGCCACCACGTAAATGGTGTAAGTGCCCTTCACAGCGACATCTTGGTAAAGGACTTGTTCCGTGACTTTGCCGAAGTAGATCCACAAAAGTTTACCAACGTTACAAACGGTATTGCTCACCGTAGATGGCTTTGCCAAGCTAACCCCAAGCTAACGGGCCTAATTACCGACCTTATTGGCGACGGATTTGTTAAGGATGCTAGCCAACTTACCAAGCTAAACGACTTTTTGGATGACAGCGCCGTTCACGAACGTATGGCTGCTATCAAGCTTGCCAACAAGGAGCTGTTTGCTCAAATTGCAAAACGTAAGTTGGATGTAAATATCGACCCAAGCACTCGTTTTGACGTTCACGTAAAGCGCCTTCACGAGTACAAGCGTCAACTACTAAACGCACTTAAGATTGTTTGGTTGTACCACGAACTAAAGGAAAATCCAGATATGGATATCACTCCACAAACATTTATCTTTGGTGCAAAGGCTGCTCCTAGCTACTATGCTGCAAAGGAAGTTATCAAGCTTATTTGCTGCATCCAAAAGGAATTGGAAACTCAACCAAAAATCAGAGAAAAACTTAACGTTGTTTTCTTGGAAAACTACTGCGTAACCATGGCCGAAGCACTTATCCCAGCTGCCGAAATCAGCCAACAAATCTCCTTGGCTGGTAAGGAAGCAAGCGGTACAGGCAACATGAAGTTCATGATGAACGGCGCTTTGACCGTTGGTACTTTGGACGGCGCTAACGTGGAAATGGCCGAAGCTGTTGGCAGAGATAACATCTTTATCTTTGGTATGACCGCCGAAGAAGTTGCCGCAGAGTGGGCAAAGGGCTACAACAGCACCGAATACTACTTCCGTCAACCAAAGCTTCGCATCATAATCGAAGAACTAAACAAGGGATTTGCTGGCGAAAGCTTCGAGTCCATCAGCAACTACCTGCTTCGTTCCAATAAAATTGCCGATCCATACATGTGCTTTGCCGACTTTGCAAGCTACATGTCCACACACGACAAGATGGACAAGGTTTATGCTGACCTTCATTTGTGGAACAAGATGTCCTTGCGCAACATTGCCGAATCTGGCCGTTTCTCCGCTGACCGCAGTGTAGACGAATACGCACAAAGAATTTGGAAAATGAACTAACAGTTTGCCTAGCGCAAAGTGATAGTTGCCTGTCGGCAAGTGCTATTTTGCTGACGCAAAGTGCTATTCAGCTTCGCTGAGTGCTTTTCAGCAAGTTGCAGTCAAGCAACGAAGCTGCTATTTGCCTAGGGGCAAAGTTATTATTCCAATATTACTATTTTTGTTGGTGGTGCAAACCTAATTCATCAACAGCAGTACACACAAGGAAAACACTACAATGCAATATGTAAAATACAACCCTACTGACGAATTTCACAAGTCCATTGTGGGCGCAGTAGAGGAAAACGTTCGCTTTGGTATCCGCTTGCAAATCAACCAATGTGTTGCGCCAAGCGGTGTTACCATGGTGGTTTTTGATGACGACAACACAATGCTAAAAGAGTACCCCATGTACAAGGATGCCAGCGGTGATGGTTACGATAACTATCTTGCCGACTTGCAGTTGACAAAAGGTCTGTACTGGTACTACTTTAGGATGGATGGCGTTCCCTACGAGCGCTACATTGGCATCGACCAAAACCGCCAAGCAAGCCTATACTTCGATAACGTTCAACCTTGGCAACTTTCCGTGTTCAAAAAGGTTTACCAAACACCAAGCTGGCTCAACAAGGGCGTGATGTATCAAATAATGGTGGACCGCTTCCACAAGGACGGAACTACCACCGCCACCGAAGACAAAATTATGCGTCATTGGGGGGATCAACCCTTCTACCGCGAACAAAATGGCGTGGTAAAAAACAACGACTTCTTTGGTGGCAACCTGAAGGGTATCATTGCTAAACTGCCTTACTTGCGCAGTTTAAACGTAAAAACCCTGTACCTAAACCCAATATTCAAAGCGTACAGCAACCACAAGTACGACACAGAAGATTACGAAGTTATCGACCCAATGTTCGGCACGGAAGAAGATTTCAATAACCTTATTGCCGAAGCGGACAAACTGGGTATCAAGATAATTTTGGACGGCGTGTTCAACCACGTGGGCAGCAGTAGCCGTTACTTCAACAAGGACAAAAAGTACGGCGAAGGGGGCGCATACAACGACAAATCCAGCCCCTATCGTGATTGGTTCAACTTTGCCGACGACAACAGCTACGAGTGCTGGTGGAACTTTCAAACTTTGCCAAGGATAAACGCTGCTAGCAAGGGCGCGCAACGTTACTTCTGTGGCAAGGACGGCATCGTTCGCAACTGGATAAAGAAGGGTACTTATGGTTGGCGTTTGGACGTCGTTGACGAAATTGACGACGTTATGCTTGATAAAATCGTTGCAGCTGCAAAACGTCAAAATCCACAAGCTGCCATCATTGGCGAAGTGTGGGAAGATGCCAGCAACAAGGTGGACTACGGCAAGCGCCGTCACTACTTGGATGGCAGTCAGCTGGATAGTGTAATGAACTATCCTTTGAAAAACGGAATTATCGATTTTGTGCGTGATGGCAATGCCGAAAGCTTGTACAAGGTGGTCTTTGACCTACTCAACAACTATCCATTGCACGTGCGCAACAATTTGATGAACATACTTGGCACTCACGACACAACACGTATTCTTACCAACCTTGCAGGCAACCGCCTAGATAACGCCAGCAAGGACGTAATGGCAAAAACAAAGCTCACCGACGGTCAATACAAGCTGGGTGTGCGCCTTGTAAAAATTGCCGCTGTGTTGCAGTTCACTTTCTTCGGTTTCCCTTGCGTTTACTACGGGGACGAAGTGGCTTTGGAAGGGTACAAAGATCCTTTCTGCCGTGGTTGCTACCCTTGGGAAAATCCCAACAAAATGTTGCTTGACTGGTACAAGCGTCTTGGCGAACTGCGCGAATTGGACGTGTTTACCGATGGCGACTTTAGACAGCTTGTAGCAAGCAATGGTGTGTACGCTTTTGAACGCACCTCCACCAAGACGCAAACGGAAGTTATCGTGGCTGTTAACCGCGGTCGTGATAGCTACAACCTTTACCTTGGCGACACCTACGAAGATATCTTCACAGGCCGTCGTTACAACAACGTGTGCAACCTTGTTCACAACGGATACGTTATTTTGAAAAAGGTTTCCGCACGCAACAGTTGCGAATAATGGTATAGTTTGCAAAAAAATGCCTAGTGGCAAGTGATATTTTGCTAACGCAAAGTGCTTTTTTGCTAACGCAAAGTGATATATGCCTGTCGGCAAGTGATATTTGCCTAGTGGCAAGTGATATTTTGCTAACGCAAAGTGATATTCAGCTATGCTGAGTGGTATTTTGCTAACGCAAAGTGATTTTTTGCCTAACGGCAAAGTTAACAAATTAGAGTCCTACACAAAATATACTTACAGGAAAAAAATACAATGAAAAAATTTGACTATGACGTAATTATCATCGGTGCTGGCCCTGGCGGAATTTACTCTGCCTACGAACTGGCACAATCGGACCTTTCCGTTGCTGTTTTCGAAAGTGGTAACAGCTTGGAAAAACGTCGTTGTCCTATCGACGGCGAAAAGGTTAAATCTTGCATCGGTTGCAAAACTTGTTCCATTATGAGTGGGTTTGGTGGTGCAGGGGCTTTTTCCGATGGAAAATACAACATCACAAACGACTTTGGCGGTAGCTTGTACGAGCATATCGGTAGCAAAACTGCCATCCAATTGATGGAGTACGTTGACCAAATCAACATGGAAAACGGCGGCGAAGGTACAAAAATGTACTCAACAGCTGGCACTCGCTTTGGCAAAATGTGCCTAGAAAACAAGCTCAAGCTGTTGAACGCTAGCGTGCGTCACCTTGGCACCGACAAGAACTACGTTGTGTTGCAAACACTGTACAACAAGCTAAAGGACCGCATCAAGTGGTACTTCAACACACCTGTTATTACCATCGACATTTTGGAAGATGGCGGTTACAGCGTTACCACCAAAAAGGGCGTGTTCACTTGCGACAAGTGCATTGTGTCCGTTGGTCGTAGCGGTAGCAAGTGGATGAGTGGCGTTTGTGAACATTTGCAAGTGCCAACACTATCCAACCGCGTGGATATTGGTGTACGTGTGGAACTTGATAGTCAAATTTTTAGCCATCTTACCGACGAACTGTACGAAAGCAAGATTGTTTACCGCACCGAAAAGTTTGAAGATAACGTTCGCACCTTCTGCATGAACCCACGTGGAAGCGTAGTTACCGAAAACACCAACGGCATTGTTACCGTTAACGGTCACAGCTACGAGGCGGAAGAACTAAAAACCAACAACACCAACTTTGCTTTGCTTGTTAGCAAGCACTTTAGCGAGCCTTTCAAGGATAGCAACGGCTATGGCGAAAGCATTGCTCGTTTGTCCAATATGTTGGGCGGTGGCGTAATTGTTCAACGTTTTGGCGACCTTGTTCGTGGTAGAAGAAGCACCGTCAAGCGTATTGCCGAAGGTAGAACTGTTCCCACCCTATCGGCAACCCCAGGCGACTTGAGCCTTGTTTTGCCCAAGCGTATCTTGGACGGAATCATCGAAATGATTTACGCATTGGATAAGATTGCTCCCGGCACAGCCAACGACGATACACTTTTGTACGGCGTAGAAGTAAAGTTCTACAACGTGGAAGTGGAAACGGACGAAAATTTGGAAACCAAGCACAAGGGCTTGTACGTAATTGGCGACGGCAGCGGTGTAACCCACAGCCTATCTCACGCATCTGCTAGTGGCGTTTACGTTGCTCGACACATTTTGAAGTTGATATAGCAAATAATCCGACCACACGCAACTTGGCGCTCTACGCAACTAGCCCACTAAAGTGGGAATAGATTGCTCTCGCTTGTGTCCAAGTTGGTCGGACTTCCAAGGAAGGCGCACGCTGTGTCGCCTTATCTAGTTAGACATAGCTGGGGATAACAGCCCCAGCGTCCCCAAGTTAGTCAATTTTCTCGGCGCAGGTCCGCGAAAATTGCGTTATTGTTCGGCTACGCTCCAATAACGAGTGAGTTCGGACAGCTAGTGGCGATATGTGGTTTTCTAGCCAAATCGCTTACAGCTAGCCAATCATCTATTGCTCTATCAACTTCTATGGGTGCTGAGTGATATATTATTGATGCAAGTATTGTTTTGCTAAATGAGCGCATTTTGCATAGCACCGAAAAATCGCTATCGGATAATACCTTTCTATCCTGACATAGCTGGGGAGTAGCAGGCTTTCAGCCCCCAGGTCGCAAGCACAGCATTGCTCCCCGCTTTGGCTACCAACAACTCACTGGGTTGTTGGTTTAACGCGTCGCGCCCAGCACCCCTTCGTTGAATAAGAGGCTCGGTACACGCCCGTACTTTTTCCGTTATTCTCACCGTTCGTTCGAATAACGAGCTATTCCGACAGTTAGTGGCGGTATGTGGTTTGCTAATATCATATTTGATTTGCGGCAATACTACCCCGCACCGACCACCCCCTATGGTCACATAGTGGAATCAATATTTTGCAAGAGTTGCTTTCATTAAAGCTTGACCGATATCTTGCGGAAACAAGATTTTATCACGGCAGTACCATCCATCATTTGTCGGAGTTCATTATATTATTTAACAGGTTGCGCCTGTAATGTCACTAAAGTATGCAACCAAGGCTGTTCAAGGCTGTTGGTTGTGCAAAGTTAATTTATCTTTTTATTTATTTACTACTAAATCAAATGAAAAAATCTGTATTAACTATCATCAAAGAATACGCAATGATAACGTTTGGCGGTGTGCTAAATGCCTTGTCGTTATTTGTGTTTGTAAACCCGTGCAAGTTGGTTGCAGGTGGGTTTACGGGGCTTTCTTCTGCGCTGACTTACATTGTGCACGCAATGATGCCCAGTGTTCCCTACGAGCAACAAATGCCCGTTGTTTACTTTATCCTAAATGTTCCACTAATCGTCCTTTCCCTTATTTATTTGCGCGGTGATTTTACCTTTAAGACCATTTGGGCAACGGTGGTGTGCACGCTAACGTTGGGTATTATCCCCACCGATTTGCAGTTTACCGACAGTAGGCTTATTGCCATCATCTTTGGCGGATTTATGCTGGGGCTTGCTATGCACGTTGCCGCAATCAACAACGGCAGTAACGGCGGTACGGAAATCATTGCCAAGCTGGTAAACAAGTACAAGCCGGAAATGGACATAAGCAACGTTTTGCTTGTTCTCAATATTATCATCACAGTAGCTGGTAGCATCATTGTAATGGTGGTGGAAGGGGAAAACATTTGGACTGTTGCCTACAGCCTTATGTACGTTTGGATTGGTGCAAACAGCATGGGTATGTTCTCGCGCGGTATGGACCATCCACAAAAGTACCTTATTGTTACCACCAAACCGCAGGAAATGGCTCAACAAGTTATCCGCTACTTCCATCGTGGTGTTACCATTGTGGATATGGAAGATAACAACGGCGAAAAGGACGTTAACAAAATGGTTATGGTGGTTGTTCAGTACCGACAAACCTCCACACTCCGCAAGATAATTGCCAAAGTTGATCCATCTGCCTTTACCTTTGTAAAGGATATCCACGACGTTTTCAGTAGACCTAGTTTCAATAGGAGTTACAAAAATGAAAGTAAGTAAATACAGAATTAAACAGTATTTGATAATAATTTTGGCGGCATTGGCTTCCGCCCTTTCTTTGGAAATATTCTTGCTCCCCAGCACCGTTGTGGCAGGGGGAACGTTAGGGCTATCGGCCATACTAGACATTGTTCTTACCAACCAAAACCCACAGTTGTGGTACTTTTCGGCAGGTATTTGGTTGGTGTTGCTAAACGTTCCATTTTGCATTTACACCTTTGTGCATTTCAAAAAGAGCTTTGCTATCAAAACAACTTTGTACGTTGTGGCGCTAGCACTTGCGTTGGTAATCCTAAGGCTAACCAACCTATCCCAAGTGTTCCAACAGCTTGTTGATGATGGTCAAAGTGACCGCGTAATTTTGGTGCTTCTTGGTGGGGCATTGCACGGCGTATCCTTGCCACTTGTACTATCTCAAAACGCATCCACTGGCGGAACTGACGTTGTTGGTCTTATGGTGCAAAAACACAGCCAAAAATCCAGCCGTACAGCCATCCGTTTGATACTGGTTATCAACATCATGGTAGTGCTTGTTTCTTCGCTGATTTTGTTTGCTGTAACACACGACGTTCACCAAGCAATCAACACCTTTATCTACTCCGTTGCCGCAATGGTAATTGGCGAAATTGTACAAGAAGGCATTTTCAAGGGCTTTAGTAGTGCCGTTGAACTGGAAATAACCACCGAAAAGAAGGCAGAAATGATGCAAGCCTTGCGCGAAGGTTTGAACCACGGCGTTAGCACAATTACCGTTACTGGTGGCTACAGCGGCCAGGAAAAATCTCTTGTCTTGTGCGTTATCCAAAAGCACCAGCTTATCACAGCTCGACGCATCATCAACCAAGTGGATCCACAAGCGTTTGCCTATGTGGAAAACGTTAAGGAAGTTATCGGCAAGGGCTTTGCCAACAAAGAAATCGAAATTGAAAACTAACCAGCGTGGCTGGACTAGTAGTCGTATTAGTATGCTTACTGCAATATTTCAACACAAATTACAATGATAAACATTTTGTGGCAGTACCACCCTTCCACCGCAAGCGGTCCCCCTTCCCTAAAAGTCCAACTGAACTGTTAGGGACGGCTTTACATCGTGCCTTTCAAAGTTATAGACATATAGTGTTAGGGTTGGCAATGTTTTGTGCAAATTGCATTGGTTAGTACACTAATTGAATAAGGATAAACAAAAGTTATGAAAAAGATTTGCGCTGTTATTTTAGGTTTGCTTCTTTTGGTCACCTGCTTTGTGATGGCGGGCTGTAATTCCAATAGAGTGAATATCAAAAAATATCTTTCGGTGGAATATATGAGTGGGCCAAATAATCTTGGCGACAAACGCGTTTACCACATTTCCTACAACGTTTACACCAGCAAGGTTGACCTTAACGATGCGGAAAAGATTGTTATCAAGATAAATGGCAAAAAGTGCACCGCAAGCATCAATTCTTCCACCAACTTCACAGTGGAATACGTTACCGATGCTGACGACTACGACTATCCAAGCGTAACGTCCTGCTATGCTGTTATGGGTGGTGTCATTGACGAAGAAACCAAGCAAGATATCCGCACAGCTGGCGACGTGTTCCTTATTGGCATTGTTATGTTGGTCATTGGTGTTGTGGCGCATTTTCTATCAATGATTTTCCACCGCATGTGGATAAGCTACCTAGCCGGAGCAGCCTTTGTAATGTGCATCCTAAACGAATTTTTGATAGAAAAGTTTGTTGCAGGTGGCATCATTTTGATAGTGTTGTTTGTTATAAACTGGGTTATCAACCACTTTATTACCAGATTTTTCATTGAAAACGCATAAAAATGTATATAAAAAATCAAAAGCTCACTTGTGTAAAGTGAGCCTTTTTTTTGGGGTGCTATGTATTGCGCTAGGGCTAGTTACTGTTGTAGACGTCTCCGGGTAACTGCTATCTGCAATCTGTGCCGAACTTGATGCCACCGCAACAAACGAGCAATGCAACCATCAAGATTAGGCAAGTTGGGTTGATGTTAAGGTTGAAGTTGCGCATCTTTCCACCACAGCAGCACAAAAACAAAATGATGAGCAAAATCCAAGTGCAGTTGCAGCCACCGCCGCAATCTGTCATACCGCCGCCGCAACCGCCGTTGCCGCCATCGTTGAACAATCCGTTGAACATTTATTTATACCTCCGTTATTTTTGTGACGATTGGCTACTACAGACACCATCTGGTACAATAGTATATGACCAAAGTCTACTTTACAATATGGCAACGCACCAAAAAGTGTTACATATTAATATATGCCATTTTGCACTGATGGATAGTGTGATAGTGTTTATTGCACAAGGGAGCCTTCGCTGAGCAATGCTGTGCTATTGTAAAAAGTAATTGCAATACAATGGTGCAATTTGTTGAGGCAAGCTATTGCATTGTGGGCAAAAGTGGTGTATAATTATAGGTAAGTTTTGCTGGGAGGGCGAACACTATGGACGTTAATGCTATCAAAAACGAGTTTTGCACTATCTACAATGCGCATATCAACCGCGCAGGTTGCGACAAAATGCTCGAGTATCTATCTAAAAACGACTTTTTTACAGCGCCAGCTTCTACACGCTTTCACTTGGCGGAAGAGGGCGGTCTTTGTGCGCACTCCTTGAACGTGTACAAGCGTTTGCTGTGGCTAATCAAGCAGGAATATGGCGACGACTACGCAAAGGTTTACAGCGACGAAACCATTGCCATTGTTGGTTTGCTTCACGACGTGTGCAAGGTAAATTTCTATGCGGTGGACTTCCGCAACGTCAAGGAAAACGGCGAGTGGATCAAAAAGCCCTTCTACAAGGTGGAAGAAAAGTTCCCCTACGGCCACGGCGAAAAGTCGGTGTTTATCATCAGCCAATATATGCGTTTGACCGCCGAAGAAGCGGTAGCCATCAACTGGCACATGGGCGGATTTGACGACAGAGTAAAGGGTGGCAACTATGCCGTATCCGATGCTTTTGGCAAGTACAAGCTGTCGTTGCTCATCCACATGGCGGATATGGCTGCATCCTACCTAGACGAGGAGCGTGCGGAATAATGATTGGTTTGTACATTGCTTTGGGCGTGGTTGTGCTATTTTTGATTGTAACCTACGCCGTATATTTGTTCACGTTTTACTCCCCACACAAGGGACAAAACAACCCCTACAACTTTCCGCCAGACGAAGTCTACCAAAAGTGGCTTCCACAGCTGACCGAAGGAGTGGACATTGCCTGCTCCATCCCCTACGAAACGGTGTCCATCAAGTCGGCGGACGGCTTGACACTTATGGGCAAGTACTACCACTGCAAGGATAACGCGCCCATCGAACTGTGCGTGCACGGCTATCGTGGAGTGCCCCTTCGTGACTTTGGACGTGGAATTCAGGACGCAATGAAGGAAGGTTACAACGTGCTAGCCATCGAACAACGTGGTGCCGATCGCAGTAGTGGTCACACAGTAACCTTTGGCACCAAGGAAAAGTACGACGTGCTTTTGTGGGTGGATTACCTAATTGAGCGCTTTGGCAAAGACACCAAAATTGCCCTTGCTGGCGTATCTATGGGCGCAACAACTGTACTTATGGCTGGCAGTATGAACCTGCCTAGTAACGTTAAGGGAGTGTTTGCCGATAGCCCCTTCTCCAGCCCAAAAACTGTTATCAAAAACACCATCAAAAAGATGGGATTGCCAGGTTTTGCCTACGGTCTAGCTTGGTGTGCCGCTGCAATTTGGGGCGGATTTAACCTTAACGAAGACGACCTGCTTACAAGCATTGTCAACTGCAAGGTGCCTGTGCTCATCATCCACGGCGATGCCGACGACATTTGCGACGTGGCAATGTCACGCCAAATTGCCAAAGCCAACCCCAACATCCAGTATGTGGAAATTCCCAATGCTGGCCACGTGCTAGGATACTTTGAAGACTACGAAGGCTACCAAAATGCCGTTCAAACATTTAGAGCTAGCATTTTGCAAGATTAGTTTTAGTAAAAAATTTATACCCAAAAGGACAAGAAAATTATGAGTTCAACATTGTTAGAAAAGTTTCTAAATTATGTTCAAGTAGATACACAATCTGTACCAGATATGGAGTGTTACCCCAGTTCAGCTAAGCAACTAACGTTGTTAAAGGCGCTTAGTTGTGAACTTCAACAAATGGGTATCTCCGCCGAAATGGACGAACAATACGGCTACGTTTATGCAACAATCCCTGCTAACTGCCCTTGCAGTTACAAGCTGGGATTCATCGCCCACGTAGACACAAGCTTTGCTGTTAGCGGTGCCAACGTAAAGCCTATTGTTACCCCTAACTACGACGGAAGCGACATTGCTCTTGCCGAAGGTAGAGTGCTTTCTCCAAAGGAATTTGCCGAAATGAACAGCCACATTGGCAAGACCATCATCAGCTCCGACGGCACAACTTTGCTGGGTGCTGACGACAAGGCTGGCGTTGCCGTTATCATGCAACTGGCACAAACCTTGGTGGAAAATCCACAAATAAAGCACGGCGAAATAAAAATTGCCTTTACGCCAGACGAAGAAGTTGGTCGTGGTACGGACTTTTTTGACGTGGCTCGCTTTGGTGCTGACGGCGCTTACACAATGACGGTGGTGGCATTGGCGAGTTGGAGTACGAAAACTTCAATGCTGCATCAGCAAAAATAACAATCAACGGCAAAAGCGTGCACCCAGGCTCAGCCAAGGGCGTTATGGTAAACAGCATTTTGGTTCTTATGGAGTTGCAAAGTATGCTTCCAGCTTTTGCTAACCCAATGTACACCGAAGGGTACGAAGGCTTCTACCACCTTGACTCCGTTAGTGGCGATTGCGATTGCACACACGCCGACTACATCATCCGTGACCACGATATGGCCAAGTTCCTTGCCAAAAAGCAACTGCTTGAACAGGTGGTGGATTTTTTGAACAACAAGTACGGCGCTGGCACAGTTGTTGCCGACATCAAGGATAGCTACTTTAACATGAAGGAGCAAATTTTGCCACACATCCATTTGGTGGATAACGCAAAACTTGCAATGCAACAAGCGGGCGTAACCCCACACGTATGCCCAATTCGTGGCGGAACAGACGGCGCACGTCTTAGTTACGAAGGTCTTCCTTGCCCCAACCTGTTTACCGGCGGATACAATTTCCACGGCAGATACGAGTACATCCCATTGGAAGATATGCAAAAGTCCCTGGAAGTGTGCTTGAACTTGGTAAAGATTTATGCTGAAAGATAGTTCTCTTTCCACAGGCATAGCTTGATTAGTAGTGGCATATATTTTTTTGCTTTATGCTTGCAATGTCGATATGGCGCAAATGCGCTCGATATGTTTTATAAACAAAACTTGATATTATTACCGCTGCAGATATTTTCTGTGGCGGTATTTTTATTAAAAATAATCGTAATAATATTCATTTTTTTAATAAAAGGTTATTGACAAACGTATATTGTTATGTTAGTGTAAAAATACCAATAATAGGAGAAATTGAACAATGAAATATGATTCGAAGAAAATTTTATTGGGAATAAACAAAATTCTTGCTTTTGTTTGCTTTTTGATTACATTTTTGCCTAGATTTAAAGACGTTTTTGTTGATCATATTAAATATTACTCAACGTTCTCATGGTTTTGGTTCTTTTTACTTGTATTTTCAGACATTACGATAAATTGGGATGTAAAAGACAAAAATGTTTTGAAAACATCAAAAATATCAGGAATTGTAATTTTGGCTTTGGATGTGATTTATTGGATAATCATACTGTCAACTACAGATTTTAGTGAGGTCAGCAATTGGACTAAAGATATTCACTGGATTGGATACGAATTGCTTACAATAGTGTG
>JAFTHP010000019.1 GCA_017457305.1 Clostridia bacterium
AAGTACCATGAAGAACTTCCAAGTGTTTAGACGATTGAGCCTTTTTGTAACGTGTTCGTTGCGTTCGTTTGCAAGTGCGATTTTTGTGTAATCAATAACTTTTGCCATAAAAAATCCTTTTGTTATACCGTTGTTGATTGTGCAAATTTGTGGATGTTGCACCACAAGTCCAAGTAAAAATATCACTTTTTACTTAAAATTTGCTTAACCTTATGTATTATAGCACAAAAGTTGTCAGTTAACAAGTATTTTTGTATTTGTCAAAAAGTTATATATTATTATTTAGCGAATACAATGTAGTATGAAAAAGTTATCCGTTGGTATTGTGGGGGCAAGTGGGCTTGTGGGAAGCAGGCTGGCTAATTTGGTTGCCGACAAGCTGAACTGCACCATTACCCTGTTTGGCAACAAATCGGCAAACAAAAAGATGATTGTGGGCGGAAAGGTGTACAAGGTGCAGTGTGTAGATAGTTTAGTAGACCATCCGCTAGATATGGTGGGATTTTGCGCTGATAATCAGGTATCGGCAAGGTGGATTCCACTGCTGACACAAAAGGGTGTTGTGTGCGTGGATAACAGCGCTCACTTCCGTTTGCATAAAAACGTGCCCCTTGTTGTGCCGGGGGTAAACGACAGCAGTTTGCCAAAAAGCAACCTGTACGCCAATCCCAACTGTACCACCATTGGGGTGGCAATGGCTGTTGCGCCACTAGTAAAGCAGGGCATTAGCTCCCTTAACGTTGTTACAATGCAATCGGCAAGCGGAGCAGGGGGAGATGGTCTAGAGGACCTATGTTCTAGATCCAGCTACGGAAAGCTAAAAGCCTTTGCGCACCCAATATACGACAACGTTATTCCGCAAATTGGAAACATACTGCCTAGTGGTTACACCACCGAAGAAATGAAACTCCAACAAGAGCTAAGAAAGATTTTGTCGCTGAAAGGGATAAAAATCAACAGTTTTTGCGCTAGAGTGCCTGTAACCATTGGTCATTGTGCTGTGGTAACGGTCAAGCTGAAAAACAAAGTTGACGTTACACAAATTCGACAGGATATTGCTTTGCAACCAAACGTGTTGGTGTTTGATAACAGAGAGCAAAACGTCTACCCTATGCCCTTGATGATTAGACAAACCAAGTTTGTGGGGGTGGGTAGAATTGTAAAAGCAAATGCCCACACGGTAAATATATTTGTTGTGGAAGACAATCTGCTTCGTGGTGCGGCATACAATGCCTTGGAAATAATGGAAAAGGTTGCAAAGACTTGGTTAGAGTAGCTAACAAACTATGCGTTTGCCCCTATTAGCTTAACGGATATAACTGCTAGTTAGTATTTAGTTGATGAAAGTATCATCTTTATAGAGCAAACGACACCTTTCACACACAGCTAAATAGATAACAACAGCATTGGCTCTTGCAGGTTATCGAAATTTGAAAAATAATTGTAAAAATATATGTAAAAGGAATACAACGTGCAAAATACTGTGATGACGGCACTTGCTACACCATACTTGGATGGCAAGATAGATACCAAAAGCTTGATTAAGCTAGTTGAACATCAACAACAAAACAACGTGGACGTACTGCTGGCACTTGGCACTACTGGCGAACAGGCTTTTTTATCGCAAGAAGAAAAAATGCAGGTGTGGCAAACGGTAAAAAAGGTTGCAACACTTCCCGTGTGGGTAGGGATTGACAGCAGTATCACAGCGGAGTGCATACAAAAAGCAAAGTTTTGGCAAACTGAAGGGGCGGATGGACTACTTATTAGCCCACCAAGCTTTGTCAAGTGCACGCCACAAGGGTACTACCAACATATAGCACAAATTGCGCAGTCGGTGGATATTCCGCTGATGCTGTACAACGTTCCCAGTAGGTGCGGATATCAGCTGGATGCAACGGCACTACATAATATACGCAACAACACCACCGTTAGATGGCTAAAGGACGCTGGCAACAAGCTAGCCTACACACAAATGGTATCGGCTAACTGGTACACCTTGAGCGGAAACGACAGCTTGCTTACCCAACAGATGGCAGTTGGGGCGGTGGGCTGTGTAAGTGTACTATCAAATGCGTGGCCCAATTTGGTGCGGTGTGCAATGCAAGGCAACGTTCCGTTGTGGCAAAAGGGCTGCAAGGCTATCTACACGCAAGTCAACCCCATTGGCATAAAGTATTTGCTGTACAAAATGGGGATATTTGATAGCTACGAAATGCGCCTTCCGTTGACAAAAGCAAACAGCCTACTTATCAAGCGAGTGGATAGACTGATTAAACAAATTGGAAAGGAAAGGTTGTGATATGAATATTGCTGTATTTGGAGCAAAGGGCAGAGTTGGAAGTAGAGTTGTTGCGTTGGCAAAAAGCAAAAATCACAACGTTATGAGCATTGACAAGGGGTGGGTGGAAAACCATTTAGATAGTATCGACGTTGTTGTAGACTTTTCCCTGCCTAGTGCGCTAGAAGACGTTGTAGGGTTGTGCCTACAACACCATTGTCCACTTGTTAGCGGTGTTACTGGGTACAACGCACAACAGTTAAAGGTGCTAGAAGGCCTATCTAAACAAGTGAAAGTTGTACACAAAAGCAACTTTAGCATTGGCATTGATATGCTCAAAAAGATTGTATCTTTGCTAGCGGATAATCTACAAAACTGGGATTGCACCATTGTGGAAACGCACCGAAAGGGCAAAAAAGATGCACCTAGCGGAACGGCTGTTGATCTTGCCACCACCGTGAGCCAAAACAAAAGCTTTTGCACCGTGGACGTACACAGCATACGAAGTGGCGATTGCCTTGGTAGACACGAAATTATATTTGGCACGTCAGGGGAAACAATAACCTTAACCCATACCGCCACCAGCATAGATATTTTTGCAAAGGGGGCATTGCTCGTAGCGGAGAGCATTGCGTAGAAGGTTACAACAGGGCTGTATTGGTTAATCATTGCAAATATTGGTGTATCGGCATTTACTATTGACAATATGCTCTACAAGTGATACAATATGTTCACAACAATATTGGGGGAAAATACAAATGAAATATTGCGTTCATTGTCATACACTGCTAACCGATAGCGAAAGAGTTTGCTACAAATGTGGCGTTCCAACAGATGCAGTAATTTGCAAAGATTGTTGGCACTACGTACACTACGAAAACGGCAGATTGGTTACTCTACCACAGATAAATGACAACGACTGGAAATTCTGTCCTAATTGCGGAACAGGAACTTTTCTTGAGTTAACCACTTGCGAGAAATGTGGCACTACCTTGCCCGTCATTGAAGGATGCCCCGATTGTAGCGGATACAGCCATTACAATCCAAGCCAACTACAGTATACTCAGCCATCCCGTAGTTACAGTAGTTCTTCCAGTTACTACGACGATAGCTACTCCTATAGCGGTCGCAGTTCGTACAGTTCTGGATACGTTAGCGGTGGCACAAAGTTTTTTGTAAAGCTACTTCTTGCGCTGACCATACTGACCTTTATCTTTAGTTCAGTGGCAATTTTTGGTCTCAGTTCTGTGTTGAAAAAGGAAATAATTGCCGAAATAAGTTCCAACTTGCCACAATCGCCAGAGTTGATGGAGTTGGTTCAACAACTTGGCCCTGATGGTATAGAAAAAATTGTACAGGGTGTGTTTATCTTCTACGGAATATTTACTCTGTTGCCATTGTGTTGGATAATTCCTATGCGCAAAAAGATTGTTAGGGCAATGCGTGACGGCGATACACTATCCGCAGGCTTCAAAATTTGCACGTTGATTTTTGTAAATCCACTTGTAGGAATTATTTTGTTGTGTTCAAACAACATTTAGAGAAAGATAACAACACTTTTTCAAAGGCAATCGTGCGTAGAGAAGACCAACTCTACACCAGTTTGTTGATTTTTGAGTAAAAATTTACTGATAACAACATTAAATAGAAAAAGGATTGAACAAGTACGTTCAATCCTTTTTTTGTTGATTTATTTACGTTTTTGATAAAAACTCGTTTATTTTGAGTTGTTATAAACATTTGTTTTGAGTTGTGACACCATTTGTTTTGGTGTGTGATAACAAGTTGAGTATTTTGCCTTTGATACCAAATTGATAGTTTTTTCTTGGTAAAAGTAGGTTGAAATTTTGGTTTGCGGAAGCTTTGTATTGTGTTATTGGTTATCTTTGGTAGTTTTTTTGCTGGCAAAAAAGTTGTCAATTTTGCGTTGGTACTTGAAGTAGAAGTACACCATTACACCAAACAACGCAAAAATTGCTATCCACACGGGGATGCCCCATCCGCTAAAGGGGATAAGCTCCCCAGTGCCCAAAAAGCATACAAAGGCAATGTATATTGGCTTGATGAGCGTCATTGTGATGATGAAAAAGCGGTAGCTCATACTAGATAGCCCAGCCACCATGCACAGTACGTCATCGGGAAAGAAGGGCAAAATTTGCATTACAATAAAGGGTACACGACCTTTTTCGGCAAGCAAGGTTGACCATTTTGTTGTTTGCTCCTTGCCTACAATCCAAGTAACCGCCTTTTTGCCAAACAGCTTGCCAATGGAAAAGGCAATGAGCGAGCCAATCAAAGTGCCCACAAAGCACAGCACAAAGGCTATCCAGCTGCCGTAGATGGCGGTAACAAGAAAATACATTGCCGTTGCGGGAACGGGCAACACCACCACCTGCAACACTATTGCCAGTACGCATATTACGTACCCCCAGTAGCCGCTGTTTTCTATTTGCTGACGCAGTATATCCAATTGTTCAAAGCTTTGTAACACCCCAGTTAGGTTGAGTGTGCACAGCAAAACTACGATGATTGCAACGGTTAAGTTAATTACAAAAGCCGTCTTGGATAGAGTGTGCTTGCCTAGTAGAGTTAGCACCAACGTTGCCAAGGTGACAAGGGATACTGCAACGTACAACAGCACACGCCACAAAAGATCCACAGCAGGAAAAAACAGAGCAACACCAACAATGGATATTGCTCCGCACAATGCGTTGAGTAGGTTGATTGTGATTTGTGTGTGTTTGTTCATATTGCGTGAAAATAGGCATTCCTACTTATTTGAGTAGGTTGACCGTTGGCTAATCTTACTTTTGGTTTTGTTGCTTTTTGATGGCTACAATGCGCTTTACGTTGTGTATTGTGTACATTAGCAAGCTGAACAATACCATTGCATTGCAAATGGATACAAGCACCGTGCTTACAACAGGCAAAATATCCACCCACACGATGTGCACCAAAAGTGAAGCGTACAGCAAAACTGTAGATGCCTTGCCATACCACAATGCGCTGTAGGTTGTGCCTGTTAGCTTCAAAATTACCAAGCCTTCGATGCCCATAATGAACTCTTTTACCACAAAGATGATAAGTAGCACCAATACAGTTTGGTTGGTTAGCGCCGTGCAAATGAGTACCGCAAGCAAGGTTAGCTTGTCGGCAATGGGATCCAAAGCCTTGCCCAAGGGGGTTATTTGGTTGAAATGGCGAGCAACGTAGCCATCCACGACGTCCGTCAATGCCGAAAGGACAACAAAAATCATTGCTACAATGTTTTGACCAACTAGCAACATCCACACAATAAAGGGGATTAGTGCTAGCCTAAAAAAGGACAAAATGTTGGGAATTGTAAAAATTTTATTTTTCATAAAACATCTCTAAAAAATAATATTTTTGTGTGTGATAATTTGTTTTGCATAGCTTTTGCACAGTTCAAGTGGTTGTACAGGCAAATCCCCCGTGCTAGGCAAACATATACTAGCAATATTTGCTTAATATTGCCTTAATGCCAAAGTAGGTACGGAGTAGCTAAAACAGTCTATTCCGCTGGGTTGGGCTTGCGAAGGATATCGCCAGCAAGCAACGTGTAGGGGCAGTTGATGGTGAGCTTTTGCTTTACTTTGTTGCAAACTTCCACGTTGTTGCCCTTGTCGTCCAAGGCGTACTCTACCACAAAGGTCTTGTTGGTGTGGCCGGCAGCGGACAAAATTTCCAACTGTTCGCCCACGATAAACTTATTGCGTTGTTCAACGACAATTTGTCCGTCCAAGGATTGTTGAACTACCGCCACAAACTTGTACTCCTCGGTTGCCTTGCTACTGGGGTAGTACTGACGGCTTTCTTCTTCGTCAAAGTAAAAACCTGTTGTGTAACTGCGATGACTTGCCTTGTTTAGCTCGTTGTTGAGTTCGGCAATAAGCTCATCAGTAAAGGTGCCGTTAGCTATGGCATCCAATGCTCTGCGATATGCACCCACTACTGTTGCGCAGTAGAAAGCCGATTTCATACGGCCTTCAATTTTCAAGCTTACCACACCTGCGTTGATAACTTGGGGTAGGTGGGCAAGCATGTTCATATCCTTGCTGTTGAAGATGTAGGTGCCACGTTCGTCTTCCATAACTGGCATATATTCTTCCCTGCCAACTTCCCTAATTTCCCATTGCCAACGACAGGCTTGTACGCAAGCTCCACGGTTGCTATCACGATTGGTTAGGTAGTTGCTCATTAGACAACGACCGCTGTAACTGATGCACATTGCACCATGCACAAAGGTTTCTAGTTCCACTTGTGGGCAAAATGCGGAAATTTCGGCAATGTCGCAAAGGGGAACTTCGCGTGCCAAAACAACACGTTCTGCACCTTGCTCGTACCAAAACTTGACAGCGTGCTTGTTGGTGGTATTTGCCTGTGTGCTGATGTGAATTGCCAAATTGCTGTGAGACTTGACGTAGCTAAACATACCAACGTCGCTAACCAATACCGCATCTACTTGCGCATCTTGTAGCACCTTGAGATAGTTATCCAAAAGGTTGAAGTCGGCGTTTTTGGGGAAGATATTTAGTGTGACGTAAACCTTCTTGCCTAGGTTGTGCGCGTACTCTGCCGCCACCTTGATTTCTTCGTCGGTGAAGTTATCTGCAAATGCCCTTAGGCCAAAGCTTTTGCCAGCCATGTACACCGCATCCGCACCAAAGTGGAAGGCGGTTTTTAGCTTTTCCATATTGCCAGCCGGGGCAAGAAGCTCTATTTTGCGTTGATTTTGCATTAGTATGTTTGTCATAGTAGTTGATATTTCCTGTGATTTTGGTAAAATTGAGTGATTTGCAGATGTTTTTTACTTGATTTTGGTGGAGATTGTTACACCATCGCCAATGCGGTGCAAGGTTGTGACGTAGCTGTCGCTGTGCATTATGTCATCCAAAAATGCGTGCATATTGCGTGCCACCGTGATGTGCTTGTGACGTTTGTTGGTGGGTACGTTTTCCACCAATCCCTTGTACAACACGTTGTCGCACACCAACGTTCCGCCAACTGTAAGTAGCTTGGTTAGGTAGGGCAAAAATACTTCGTACTGCCCCTTTGGGCCATCCATAAAGATAAAATCGTAGCTACCAGTTAGGTAGGTTACAATTTGCCTTGCATCCCCCACAAACAAATTTACTCTGTCGGTGAGCCCAGCCTCGGCAAAGTTTTCACGTGCCATTTGAGCGGACTCTTCTAACATTTCTATTGTGTTGAGTGTTGCATTGGGCGCTGCTGTTAACATAACTATTCCGCTGTAACCAATGGCTGTGCCAATTTCCAAGATTCTTGTTGGTTGACAACGTGCCACTGTGTCGAACAGTAGCTGTTTGGTGTCATCCAACATGACAGGTATGTAGTTTTTGCGAGCAAATTGCTCAATCTTGGAAAGGTCTATCATATTGAAAAATTGACTGAAAATAGTCGTATTGGAATATAGCTATATAGCAATATACTTGATAAATATTGGGGTTTGCCCCCTTTCAACTGACGTGACAACTCCCCTACTGGAAGGGAGTTGACGTCACTAGTTGAAGTTATTGTTATTGGTAAATTGTGATTGTTGTACTACAAGACATGCTGTAGAAGCTGTTGCCTGGATCGTTGCCCTGTGTTGGGGTGTGGGTGCCAGCTGGGTTGGAGTAGCTAATTGTACCCGTTACCACGTTGCCTTGTAGGTTATTTAGGCTTTTGTTACCAGCAATTGCGCCCATTGTCAAAGATGACGTTGCGCTAAGCTTGCCGTACTTGCCGTCGATAAATTGGCTCATTGCCAAGTAGTCGTAAACGTTAGACGTGCCACTAACTGTACAGTTGGTGATACTCATATTGTCCTTGCCGCAAATTGCGCCTGCAACCACTTCCATCTTGGAGTTAACAATCATATTTTGATAGTTACCGCTAGTTAGCAAGCCTGGCTCGAAGTGGTCAATTTCTTCGCCCATAAAGGCGTAGTTTTCAAAGGCAAAGATGTAGTTTGCCGTTACCTTGCTGTTGACAATGTAACCGTTGTTTTCCCCTACCATCAAGCCAAGAACAACAACTTGACTAGCAGATGCTGATGCGCCCTTTTCGTTGACAATTGCCTTTGTCAAAAAGCCCATTTGAAGGTTGCCACTGATTGTGCAATCGTTGATTGTGCCGTTGTTGTATGCGCAAATTCCGCCGTAAGTTACGTCGCGATTTTGAACAAACTCGTTAAAATCGTTGGTGTGAGTGTAGTTGATGGTCAATCCGCTGATTACACCGCTGTTGTAGCCGAACAATCCGCAGTAGTTGATTGTGTTGTTGGAAGAAACAACAGGAACGTTAGCAATAGCAAATCCGTTGCCAAGGAATACACCAGTAAATGGTTGGCTTGAAGTGCCAATTGGCTCCCAAGACGTACCCTTGAGGTCGATGTTGGCTGTTAGCCTGTAGGTTTTGCCTAGTGAACCACTACCGCTGTTGTTTGCAATGGCAACAAGGTCGGCTAGTGTGGCAATTTCGATGGCTTCGTCAATGTTGAAGATAACTTCGTCACAACCATGCCTATCGCAAAGGCCGTCGTTGTCGGTATCCAAATGGCCTAGCTTGCTGTTTGGCATTTCGCCCATCTTGCCAGAATCAAGTCCGTTTTCGGTGCAACGGCTACAAGTATACAATGCTGTGCCGTTGGCTGTGCAGGTTGGCTCTACGTGCCACTCGTCAAACACCCAAAGGTGTTCTGCGGGGATAACCTTGGTTACAGTTTGTCCGCAATCGTCGCATACAAAGGTCAATGAACCATCCTTATCGCAGGTGTTAGCAACAAGTGTGTAGCCACAGTCAAGACAATGGTTATTGTGGTCGTGTTGGTGGCCAGTTGCTGTAAACTGCTTGTCGTAGGAGTAGTTACAGCCCTTGTTTGTGCAAGTGTAGGTTACTGTGTTATCTTGGTTGCAGAAATCCATACCAGCGGAGTTGTCGCTAAATGCGTGGCCTAGTGCCGATTGTGTGATAACGGCAAAGTTCTTGTTGCAGGTTTTGCAAGCAAAGTAGCGGATACCATCCGTTGTGCAGGTTGCCGACTTGTCGTAGTAGAAGGTGGGTTGTGTGGACACACCATTTACGTAGTCGGTGTTGCAGGTTGCACAACGATAGTAACTGCCGTTGGTAAGGTTTGTTCCGTCCGTTTGAACTTCCCACTTGAGAACGGGAACGTCCACGGTGTAAATCCAGTATTCTGGATAGAAGTACATTTTGTTTTGTAGGAAATCTTGACTGGTAATAAGTGACAAGTATTCGCGCTTTGCACCATCTTCTTCGGCTCTTTCCAAAGCGGTACCCTTGTGAAGTACTGTTGCGCTTGCCGAGTAGTAGCAGTTTACTGTGATACCTGTTCCGCTAGAGGAATTTGCACGGAAGAAGCCTGCACTAGAAGCGTTTGCATTTACGTGACTTGTTGTAAAGGAATTGTTTGCAACACCACTAGATGTGATTGTACCAACAAATCCGCCTACTGATGTGCCAGAAGTGATATTAACTTCCCCTGTGGAATAGCACTTTTGAATTGCTCCAGCTAGTTTACCAACAAAGCCACCAGCATCGATAGTTCTGGTGCTATACACTGTTGCATTTGTGTAGCAATCGAATACGCTTCCACTTGCACCAACGTAACCAACAAAACCACCAAGGTAGCCTTCGTTGTTCAAAAATGCTGTTACGCCACCCATAGAGTAGCTTTCGCGAATTGTACCATTGTTGATACCAACAAATGCACCGATATGGCCATATCCTCTACCATCGCTTGCATCGCGTGCGGAGGCATCGATTGTGGCAATAGCATAGCTTTGTGCGATGGTCTTGCCGCTGTTGTTTACACCAACAAGTCCACCAATGTTGAGCATGTTGTGACCTGGACTGCCATTTCTGTTACCAATAGCATTGGCAACACAGCTTGCATTTAGGTTGGAGCTAGATGCTGAGATTGTTGCATCGTTGGTACCTACAAGACCACCAATGTTGATTGTGGAGTAGGTATACAAGCTGCTGTTGATATAGCCCCAGTTATTTTGAGTTTTTATTTCGGATACAAAGGTTACCGATGAACTACATTGATTGATAGTTCCGTAGTTTACACCTGCAAGTGCACCAATGTGAGCGGTAAAATGTCTGTTCGCATCAATATTGGTGGTAACAACTTTGAACATTGGAGAGATAACGTGGCAGTTGTTCAACGTTCCGTAGTTTTGACCGACAAAAATACCAATGTAGTCGTTTTCGCCAGACATTGTTGAACTGGTTGATACCGAACAAGTTACTTGATCAAGTGTCAAGTTGCGGATTGTGCCACCATTTTTATTGAACAAGCCAAATGCACCGAGGGAAGAATCAATCTTCAACATAAAGTTGTACAATTTGTAGCCGTTACCATCCAAGATACCTGTAAAATCTTCAATTGGAGTAACGATTTCACTACGCATATCCACGTCGTTGAGTAGGCGGAAGGTTTCCGTTGGGTTTTGACGAATCTTTTCAAAGTCTTCCGCTGTGGAAATGGAAATGCAAGTTTGCCACTTAGCGTACACGTTAATGTCGCCAGTAACTGTCACGCTTCCTTGTACTGCTGTTGTAAGTGATTGGTCGTACCAACCAACAAACAATTTGTCGTCAGCAGTTGGCGTAAATGTTGCGTCAAAGTTGAACTGGTTGTTGTACTCTACTTTGACACTATCCAACAGCTCGCTACCGCTGTACATATAGATTGTGTACTTGGCAACAGCCCATTGTGCGGTCAAGGTAATATTGCCAATTGTGCCCTTGTTTATTTGGGTTACAATTTGGCCATCTTGATTTTGCCAGCCAATAAATTCGTAGTGCTGACGGGATAGCTTTGCTAGTTGAATTTCCTTTTCTACGTTGTACTCGGTTGGGTTGGTGTTTTCACAATCATAACCGTTTTTGTAGGTGATTGTGTAAAGGATAGGTGTACGCTCCACTTGAACTTCGATGTTTTGTGGAACAATTTCAAATACAGGCCAACTTGAGAAGTAACCATCCTTTTGTGGAACTTCTGGGATAGTAAAACCTGTGTTATCGTAGCTGAATTGTTGTGTATCAACTACCTTTTGACCATCTATGAAGGTTACTGTGTAGGTTTGTGGAGTGAAATGTGCATACAAGAAGTAGTCCTTGGCTAGGGAGGTATTTATTGTTTCCACCTTGTCCCCTTGACCGTCTTTTTGAGTGAACCAGCCTTCAAATTGATACCAATCCTTTGTTGCAGGGTTGAGTGTGAAGTTGGCGTCTTCTACCGTGTAGATGATGGTTGAATTGTTGTTGCCCTTTTCGTCCAGCAAGTGAACACCATACTTGATTGCTTCAAATACAGGTGTCAAATTGATGCTGATACCAAAGTTGTAGCGCTCAATGTAGTACACAAACTTGCCATCACCATCAATGCGGTGTGTGGTTACGATTTCGCCATCGTAGCTGTAACCCTTGAACTCATAGTGTTGCTTTTCCATTGTTGGCAAATCCAACCTGTCGCCCCACTCTAGTTGGTAGCTGTGTTCGGTATCTCTGATGGTTACTGTGTAAACGTCCTTTTTGTATACGCCAGTAAGAGTCATATCGCTTGTTGGAACAAAGTTGCTGTCCACAATGCCCGCTTCGGTGCCGTCGGTGGACCAACCGATTAGGGAGTAGCCGTCAATGTGTGGATAGGATTGTGGAAGACGAACCTTTTCGCAGGCAATGACGTTGGAAGTGTACTGTTCCTTTCCGTTGGCAACAAAGGTTACCCTGTGTACGTCCTGAACGGTGATATTGAACTGGTAAACTGTGGAGTTTGCCTTGTTCCAAGAAGTTACCTTTAGGTAAAAGGTTGTTACGCCCACTTGGTCGATAATGCTAGAAAAATCTGTTGTGCAACCTTCGTCAGCAAAGAAATCGATGGATGCGTACTGCGACCAATTGAGATTTTCGGTAACATAGGACAAAACAAGTGGCTCGTACTCCTGTGTTATGTAACTGAAAACGTAGGAAGAATCGCGCGTAAATGGGCAGTTTTCGGGAACTTCCAACACGGCGCGAGAAAGTAACTCGTCGGAAACGAAGGAAGCATAAATGGTTGTATCGCCAACAACATCCTTGTTTAGGTCCAACATATTGGTGTGTTGGCTATCGTAGTAGTAGCCGTCAATAATGCGGTTGGGCACAAGTGTTGTGTTGGGAAGAAGAAATTGATCAAGACTCAACTCTTGGCCAACGGCTGTATCCACGGTGAACAACGTTTCTCCCTTGTCGTCCACTACCGTTACCTTGGCAGGTTGACCGTCGGCAGAGTTCAAGTTGTATGCGCCTCTTATGCGATTGAGATTCCAATGGTACTCGCAATCTATGCTCCCAAAGGCTGCGCTCGCTCCATTGTATGTAATGGAAATTTTTTCTACTCCTTCCAAAATGTCGGAGATGTTTTCATTTCCAAATACGCCCGAAGGGAAGAAGGTTACGTCGTTGCCAATTGTGTAGTTTGCTGCAATAGGATAGCTCTTGTCCTTGTACAGTTGACTAAACTGACTGCCTTCGGCAATGCTTTCGATGGTTAGGTTTTGGATAATTCCACCAACTGGAGTTACCAAAATCTTTTTGTAGTGGTTGTTGTACACTACCTTGCCACGGAAGGTTGCGTTTACTACATCAAGATACATATCATCGTCCGTAATAACGGTGTTATCTAGCACCAAGTTGCGGATGAAGCTGGGCATTTTGCTGATTGTGCAGTTGGTAAAGCTTGCGTTATCTACGTCACTAGCAAGCCTTACGGCGCAGTCGGTAACGTTGAGAGTTGTAACGTCATTTTCGTCATCTGTAAAAAATGCTGATCCGACAATTCCTAGGTAGTCGGCATCAACGTTTATTGTAAGATTGTCGGCATACTCCATTGTGTAGGTGCCAATGGTAACGTCCTTGGCTTGAATATCTACAGTAGCCAAGTTTTCACAGCCAGAAAAAGCGCTGTTGCCTAGTTCTACCTTACCTGTAGCGATTATTGTTAGGCTTTGCAATGCTTCGCACTTTTTGAAGGCAGAAACATCAACAGTAAAGTCACCACTAGCCGTGATAGTGATGGTTTTAATGGTTTTGTTGTTTTTGAAAGCATTAGCCTTTACTCCCACTACTGGCACGCCTTGGTGGGTGGCAGGGATTGTAAGTTCTTCGGCAACAAAATTGCCTTCCTTTGTAACCCAATAGCCTGTGCCATTGTTGTTTAGTTCAAAGATAACGTCGGTATTTTCGGGCAAAAGACTATCGCAAGAAGCAAATGCAAATACCGATAGCGCCAAAATTAGCACAAGTACTAACAATGTGATACGCTTTGTTGTTGTAGTCATGGTAGGTCTCCTTTTGTAATGACTAATCACAAAATTTTTTGATTATTTGATGGTACTACTGTTCAACCGAAGCGGTTAATTAAGTAGACGTTTTTGGTTTCCTAGATCTCTCGACTGGCGCTCTATGTGACAGCAATAAGTTGCAACAAGTTATGCCTTGTCATTTTGTTGAACGTCAATCAATTTTTGAAAACCAATTTTTATTTTTGAGTTAAATTTCCACAATGATGGGTAGTACAACGGGGTTGCGCTTGAGCTTTTGCCTAAAATAGCGCTTTACACAACGTTGAATTGCCGTTTTGATGGAAGGAATATTTGTGTTGGATGCAGGGATTTGAGCAATCTCTTCCAAAATGAGTTTTTTAAGTTCCTGTGTGGGATCTTCCGTTGTTGGATCGCCAGCAAAAAAGCATCCGCGACTAATAACCTGAATATCGGGGTAAATTGTGTGGGTTTCCTTGTTGATAGCCAAACTGCAAACAAGTATGCCTTCTTCCGCCAAGGAAAGTCTGTCCCTTAGCACCACGTTGCCTACGTCGCCAACGCCTAGTCCATCCACCATTACGCTACCGCCGGCAACTTGACCGGTAATTTTGAACACGCTCTTGTCCAGTTCAACGCAGTCGCCAATATCGGGGATAATGATATCAATGGGCTTGTGACCAAGCTTGGTAACTAGCGTTGCGTGTTGCTTTAGATGGCGGTATTCGCCGTGCACAGGGATGAAATACTTGGGTTTTACAAGCGTGTAGATAAGCTTGAGTTCCTCTTGGCAGGCGTGACCGCTTACGTGTACTGCCGACAATGCGCTGTACACTACTATTGCGCCCAAACGGTACAGTTTGTTGATAACGCTGTACACGTCGTGCTCGTTGCCAGGGATAGGGGATGCGGAAATTACGATTGTGTCGTTGGAGCCAATTTGCACCTTGTTGAATTCGCCACTAGCCATACGTGTTAGTGCGCTCATTGGTTCCCCTTGACTGCCTGTGGACAAAATAACCAGTTTGCCGTCTTCCACCGAGCCAATTTTGTCGATATCCACAAACATGGATTGGTCAATTTTGAGTAGACCAATGCGTGTGGCTGTTTCGATGTACTTGATCATGCTTCTGCCAGAGATAGCAATCTTGCGGTTGTACTGGCGAGCTAGGTCAATTATCATGCCAACACGGTCGATGTTGCTAGCAAATGTGGCAATGATAAGTCTGCGTCCCTTTGCATCGTTAAAAACGTTGTTTAGGGTATCTTGCACTACGCTTTCGCTCATTGTGTAACCGGGCTTTTCCACGTTGGTGGATTCGCTCATAAGTAGCAAAACGCCTTGGTTACCAATTTCCGCAAAGCGAGCAAGGTTCATGATTTGGTTGCCTAGCGGTGTGTAGTCAATTTTGAAGTCGCCCGTGTGCAGAACGGTACCAACGGGTGTACGCAAACATACCGCAACGGAGCCTGCCACACTGTGGGATACGTGGATGAACTCCACCGTAAACATATCCAATGACACAACCGACCTGTCGGATATGGTTACTAGGTTTACCTTGTCGGCGTTGCCGTGTTCAATTAGCTTGTTTTGTGCAAGCGCCAACGTCATTGCCGTGCCGTAGATATCCACCTTGCCGGGCAGTTGGCTGATAAGAAATGGCAAGCCACCAATGTGGTCTTCGTGTCCGTGAGTGAGCAAAACACCCTTCAATTTGTGGGCGTTTTCAATAACGTAGGTCATATCTGGGATAACTACGTCTACGCCGGGCATGTCGGAGCCGGGGAAGGTCATACCGGCATCCAAAATTACCATGCTGTCGCCGTACTCAAAAACAGTCATATTTTTGCCCACTTCGCCTACGCCGCCCAAAAACATCACTTTGAGCTTGCCTTGTGGAGCATTGTGTCGTAAAAAGTTGTTTTTCATAGTCTTTGGTTTGCCTTGTTGTGTAGTTGCAACAGGAGCTTGTATGCTACTGTTTGCACGTGGGGAGTTGGTTTGCTTGATGTTTTTTGCACCGCCCTTTGCCTTTTGCTTGGCGGGCGCTTTTGTCACAGCTTGTTGATTTGTGACAGCTTTTGTCAACTTTTGTTTTGTCTTTGTTGCCTTGGTTGTGGCCGTTGCCTTGGTGGTTTTGCCACTCTTTGTTGTAGGTTTTGTGCTTTTGTTAGCAGATTTGCCACTTTTTGTGGCCGACTTTGTGTTTTTTTGTGTGTTTTTTCTGTTTTTTGCAGTCGCTTTTTTGTTTTGTGTCGCTTGCGACAACGACAATGGAACAGGTGCTCCGTTGTTCAACAGAACATCTGATTTTGTGTTTTTCTGTTTCATATATACCTCTAATTAACTGTGCAAAAGGGGTTCAGCAACAGCCCAAATTGGTAGTAGACAACCTGTCCTTGCTGACACAACCTTTGCTTATATTGATGGAATTGCCCAAAACGCAATGGGCTTTTACCTGTGTAAACAACGTTAGTGGAAGGCTCCAGCCCAAAAATAGCCGAAACTCTCCTTGTATATTATACCCTACAATTGTAAAATTGACAACTATATATAAAATAAATATAAGTTGTCTACATATATCGACAATAAAAATCACAGCCAATAACACTATCAACATTACTTTGCTCAAAAATGCCTACAACTAATTTGCGTAAAAAAAATACCGCTACAAGCATACCTGTAGCGGTAAATTGAATTTTGTTGTTAGCTTTATAACAGCAACTATTGGCCGTGTGGCAACACTATTCCTTTGCTTTGATGATGTTGATAGGCTTGATCTTGTGCAATGCAAAGATGGGTACCAACGTTGTGAGTATGCACAGGAAGAAGGTTACAATACAGTCGGACATGATTAGTGGGTAATTGAAAGCCAAAATGTCGATATCCATCATGATACGACTGGTGGCAAGGGTTTGAAGGCTCTTTACCAGTACGTCATTGGCAAGGTCAACAATGAAGAACATACCAACCTGAGCAAACAAGCACACCATTAGTCCAAACACGATAACTTGCACGCCGAAAATTACCATAAAGCTGGTGCTTCGGCCACCAAGTGCCTTGATAACACCAATTTCGTAAATCTTGCGGCGAACAATATCCAAGCCGTACTTGACAATATGAATAACCAATGCCGCAACAAGCACAAAGAAGATGATGCCGAAAAATTCGCTGAACACTTCTACTGCACGTGTCATTGTGGAAAGGCTTGCAAGCTTGACAGAGTTGGGGGTAAGGCCGTATTCGTTGGCTATCTTACTAACCTTTTGTACGTTAGTAGATGGATCAAAATACACACCGTAGGTTAGATGAAGGTTTTGGTTTGCTTGCCTTAGCACTTCGCTACCACAAGAAATGTTGATGGCGTTGCCCATTGTGCACAAGCGAACGTCCACTTCCATTGTCATGTAGGGGTTCTTTTTTTCTTCATCGGTGGAGTGGAAGGTAGACAACGTTACAGTTTTGACTACATCGGTTGTTTTGTTGGTTGGAACAGCTTCGTAGTTGGTGCCAAACATTTGGTTGAACAGACGGTAGTCAATAGCAATTTCGTTATCTTCCAAAGTGTGATTGAAGTAATTGTCATTTGCAAAGCACCAATATTTGGAGCCTGACGATACGGGTGGAATTTCCACGCCATTTAGCGTTGCTACAGCAACACGTGCCACATCAACGGTTTTGTTATTTGCCATGTGTGTTACGTAATCAGCTTCGGTGCTGTAGGTAACTGCAAGATACTGCTTTATTTCGTCGTAGAACTGCGCAAAACGTTCGTTTTCCCTTACAAGTGTGTTGAGTGGGGTTTTGTTGTTTTTGAGCATTTGCACCAAATCTTGATATCTATCAGCATAGCCAGTGTGGATAATCCCGTTGATGTAGCCGTACTGCAACTTGGAAGATGATGGAGCATAATTGCCCAAAATGAATTTGTAATCGTAGTACTTGAGTGGGTAACTAGCTCTGATAGAATCGGCAATATAGTCGGTGATGTACACTCCGCCAGGGTTATACTCCTCGGCATAGGTAATATCCAACTTGCCGTTTTTACCAAAAATTGACATTAGGTAATCTTCGTTGCAAATTACCGTGCCAAAAGTGTAGCCAACAAATGCAGTGTTCGAGGTGAAAGAGGGGACGTTTTCCCTTCCGTACGTTGAGGGTGCAATAGACCTAACATAGAGGGAATAACTTACAAACTTGTGCGCTTTGTTATCCACACTACTGTTGATATGGTCAAATTGGCTATCCGATATGACAATTAGTGGTTGATATCCACTTTCCGATGGCGCATCTGCGTCAACTCTAGAGTATGCCAAGCTGAGATTTTCCGCCTTGGCAACTTCCCTTTCTACAACGTCTGCGGGATCGAAGAACATAATCATTTGGCTCAAGCAGATGATGATTAGTACCGCCGCCGCCATGATAGCTGAGGATATTGACTTAAAGAAGTAACTTCTGCCAAACTGCCAGCTTAACTTTAGTTGTCTTTTTATGGACAAACGCTTGGATTTGAGATTAGCAGGCTTGTCCTGTTGCAGTGGCATTGGGGTGCTGTTTTTGAACTTGTTGTTCTTTTGGCGGAGCTTCTTGATGCGACCAAGTGCCAAAAGGTTGTCGATTGCGGCAACTTGATGACCAGTTAGTTCCTTTCTGAGTGGCAAATTGAGTGTGCCACCAATAAGCTCTACTTCGTCGTTGTAAAACTCGTCACGGGTTAGGTCGTTGATGATTTCCCCTTCAGAAAGTTCCAAAATGCGGTCGGCATAGTTGTGCGCGTCGTTTAGGTTGTGGCTTACTACCAGTACAAGGGTGTTGCGACTGATCTTGTGCAACAGCTCAGTAATTTGAGTTGTTGTTTTGCTATCCAAGTTGCCAGTTGGCTCGTCAGCAAGGAGCAAACGTGGCCTTTTTACAATGGCACGTGCAATGGCTACACGTTGTTTTTGTCCGCCGGAAAGTTCGTTGGGGTAGCGTTCGCCATATCCAACAAGGTCAACTTGCTCCAAAGCCCACTCGATAAGGGCTGGATCAACCTTTTCCTGCAATTCTAGCGCCAAAGCAATGTTTTCGCTAATGGTCAAGTCGTCCAAAAGGTGGAAATCTTGAAAGATGAAGCCCAGTTCGGTGTTGCGGTAGTCCTGCAACTTACGGCTGGAGTACTTGGCGATGTCGTTACCAAAGGATATAACCTTGCCCTTGGTTATTTTGTCCAAGCCACCAATCATATTGAGCAAAGTGGATTTACCGCTACCGCTTTTGCCAATTACAAATACAAGGCCAGTATCGGGTAGCTCAAAAGATACGTTTTTTAGCGCGTGACACACGCTTCTACGCTTGGAACGATAGGTTTTGGTTAGATTTTGTACGCTGATCATAAGTACACCCTTTGATTTTTTTGCATAATTGCATAGGTAGCTATGCAACCTTTTGTTTTGTTGGTAGTTGGACAAAATGCCCAACCTTCTACAAATACATTATAATACAAACATAGCATTTTTTGCAATAGGAAAATGACATATAAAATAAAATATTTTTCTCCTAGTTTTCAACGGGTGAAAGCTGTAACGCTTGCAACAAAATAATGGACACTTTTTACAAAAAAAAGGTTAATTGGCATGTGATTTATAAGCAAAAATTAACTAATGCCACTAGCGCCCGTGTGGCAATATAAACAATCAATACTTGCAAAAACTATTTTTGAATTGACTTGTAATTTACTGGTAAAAATAAACTAATGCTACTAGTGCCCGTGTGGAAACACAGATAATCACTACTTGCAAAAACTAATTTTGAATTGACTTATAACATACTGGCAAAAATAAACTAATGCCACTAGTGGCCGTGTGCCAACACAAAACCGCCAAGGCAAATTGCCCTAGCGGTTAATTTTTTGTGATATTATGCGTGATATTTAGTGAAAATCTACTTGATTTTGTGCTTGCGGTTGTATCTTTCGGTACCTTCCACTTCCACAACCTTGTAAAAATATGGGCGGTTTTCGTTTTCAAAATACTCGCACATGTTGATGCACTTTAGGTAGAAGAACAACAAGAAGCTTGGTACTGTGGTAAGTAGCATACTCAAAACTGGGTTTTGTACAAACAATGCCGATACTACCCACAATGCAAAGGTGATAAACACAACGATAAACGTCTTGTAGAACACCCTCCAAAAGCGGATAAACACCTTGCTTAGGCCTGCTCTAAAGGACAAACGTGGGGTTGGTGCCGCACCGCACACTACTGCAGGCAAGGTAAATGCCGTAAACGTCAATCTCATTGCGTACAAGATTACGCCAATTAGTACCGCTGGGATGATTGTCCACCATCTAAATGCTACCAAGAACAAAAGGTAAATGCCTGCTGTGCCAAATATGATAAGGATATCCATCATCAAGGCAACAAAGCATTGCCAAATGGCAAAAATCCAAGTTTCCTTTTGCTTTTTGAACAAAAACCACAAAAATGGTCTGCGAGCATTGCTGGTCATAAATTCTTCCAGCTGGAATCCAACGGCAACGTCGGTAAACGCTACCAAAATTCGATACAAAATGATAACTGCAAAGAACATGATGTAGGCTAGCTCGGCGCTGCCCCAGTCGCTACGAAGGCTTTCGATGCCTTGACGCAGTTGCTCCATAATGCTAGATAGCTCCTTAGCAAAGGCTTCACTATTAAAGGGTGGGTTGGTTAGGTTTTGGATGGTTTTGGCTACAAAATCGTCCAAATTGAGTTGTTGGAACAAATCCACAAGGTTTTGCGCATATCCGCCAAAGGCAACAAATGCTATGGCTAGTGCCAAGAGCAATGTCAACCCTTGTATGAAAAATGCGTTTAACATCGTGCGGGAGTTGGAAAAAGAAAGTCGTAATGGTTTTAGCATAGGTCACCTCTCGCTTAGAAGTATAAATGCTTGGTCAAATCTCTGCGGTCGCCACCAATGTGGATGTAATACAACAAGTAGCTAAATGCAGGGATAATCATAACGTAGTACAAGTGGAAGATAACCATGAGTACAATGCCAACAACCTCGGGCAACAGCACACCTAGGGCAATTACTAGTACACGGCCAATGGGGTACACAAAGCTTTGACGAAGCATGAACTTGGGATGACTGCTCATTGTGCGTGCCGAGTAGGACAAGGCAACGTTGAAACTGTAGTTTTCCGTAACTTTGATGGGGAAAGCCAACAATAGCAAACCAAAAATGTAGCTACATAGCAACGTGAACAAAAATTGCAAACCGGCTGTAAACCAAATGGCAACGTGGATGTTAGCTGCATGGTCTTGTAACAGATAGGATACGCCAACGGTTACCAAACTCAATATTTCCATCAAGCCAGCCATAGCAAGTAGATATGCCGCCATTGTTGGGGCAATGTTGATAGCTGGGCGTAGTGGAAACAGGGGCATTTCGCCAGTTTTCATATGCTTGCTGATCATGCAAACATACAAGCTCATTGTAAGCACAAACACAACCAACAGGATTATGATAATCCACCAAGTGTCGGCAAAGCGTGTAACGGAAAATGCTTGCATAACTTCCTGCATGTAGTTATCCATTTGAAGCTGACCTGCAAAGTAGTCCTTGAACAGTTTTACTTCGTTACGAAGCCCGTAGAACAAGGCAAGCAAAATGGATATGGGCAAGCCCACAAACAGCAATCGCCAAAAGTTGCGAATAACATATGCGTGTCCAGAATTTCTGTTTTTTGACATAGCAAATAGTTCCTTTGTGTTGTTATTTGGATATATTATACACTATTTGCAAACACATTGCAAGTGTAAACAAGTTATTTGGGCAACTTTTGAGTGGTACACAAAGCCCCTTTAACGCCTTTGTGCGCTACTTATAGAGTATAACGATTGCAAAAGTAGCCCATTGGTTGATAACAAAATCAACCCTTACAGGAAACAAAATAACAGATTTTTGCAACGTTTACACACTACCCAAAGACATAATTTGTTCGGGAAAATACACCACTGCTTTGGCAGTAATTGCATTGTTGGTGTCCTTTGTGATAGATGGCTTATTTACAAAATTTTTAACGTAGCGTTACGTTTACCCAATCTTCAAATGCAGAGTAGTTTGTGCCTAGGTGGGTTACAAGGAAACCGTCCATCTCCAAGATGCAATGCGCTTCTTCCAGCGACAAGGGTGTAAAATACACCTTGGCAACGGTCAGTTTTTCCGCTAGCATCATTTGTTTGATGCCACTTTCACCAAGCTCGGTATACAATTTGCTTGCTTCCAAAGCTCGCTCGTACTCCGCTTGTCTTGCGTACTGAAGGCTTCGTTCACAGCTAGCCTTGTACTTGATTTCCTTTTCTTCAAGCGTTTGGTTGTACTTGTCAACAGACTGTTGCTGTCTGTTTTGTTGGTCTACAAGCTTCAAATACACCTTGTATTCCTTGGCTTCCTGCTCGGCATCCAGTTGTTCCAATGTGTACTGGTAAATGGAGTTTAGCACGTTTAGTTGTTGGCTTAAAGCTTCCAACTTGTCTTCGTGCTCGGCTGTGGCGCTGTGCACACTGTTGGTGTAGTTTTCCCTTTGTTCGTTGCTTGCCTTGGTGTTTACCGTGCTGTAGAGCAAGCCGTGGTTTACCAATTTGTAGTGCAGTTTGGCTGTTTCGGTATTGTAGTCGGCAAGCAGTTTTTCCAGTACCTTTTGGTGGGCAGCATTTTGCTCCGTTTGCTTTATACGTATCCTTTCCGTTTGCTTATCCAAGCTTTCCTTTTCACGAGCACGCTTGCTGATAAACTCTGGCTCTACTTGGCTGTGAGCAAGTGATTGCAGTTCTTCGTCCGTTTTGGGAGTAAACGTCAAAGGCTCCAATCCTAGTGTAGGCGGAAAGTCAATTTGTGGTTCTACGTAGTCCACGCTGTACTTGTTATCTACACGGATGACGGCTTCCTTTATTTGATTGTAGTACTCCACCAGTTCGCTAAATCTTTCGTCAGATATTGCCATATGTGTTTCCCCCTTTACTGTTAAATTTCATAGCACACCACCTCTAGCGCCAAGTGGGATAGGTCTAGCTTGGAGCGTCCAATTAGTTCAATGGTTAGCTGCTTGCACTTGCCACAAAGGGGTAGGCATTGAATACCCACCTTGCCAGCTACGTCGTAGGTGTATGTTGCCTTGTCGGTAGTTAGCGTTACCGCCATATCGTGCTTGCTGTTGAGATACAGGGTGCGCAAATAGTAGGTTTTGCCGCTGTAAGGCAAGGGGATTTCTAGATTGACCGAGCTGTAGCTGTAGTCGCTAGAACAGGTTGTTAGCGCTCCGTTGAGTACCGCCCAAAGGCTGTCCACGTAGGCAATATCCTGCACCTGTGTCAAACGAATGGATACGATGCCGTCCAATGCAATGTCGTACTGCACAATGTTGGTTTCTACGTTCCCTTCGTAGCACAAGTTGGCAAAAATACTGCTGCTGTTTGCCTCCATTTGCAGGTCAACCACACCGGAGGGCCAATGCAAAATAAGCCGTGCTCCCTTGGCATTTAGCACGTACAATCCGCTACCTGTGCCAAAGTACAACTTTCCGTTGTGAGGGCTGGTAGAAGTTGCTAGAACTGTGCCGTAGCTGCCAATACTGGTAATAACAGTATCAACGTCGTTGCTGTTGACGTCGATTTGGTAGATTTGCTTGCCAAAGGCATACAGCTTGTTATCCCACACAGCAAGGTGTGTGCAGGTTGTGGGTAGCTCGATATACACCCCATTTTCCCAAATAATACTCTTGGAAATGTCGGTAGCATACAGCTTGTTTCCGTTTACGCCCCACACCCTATCCCCAAAGGACACAATGCTACTGCACCAATGTTGCGAAGAAGTGCGTACTTCGCCAAATTCGCTAAGTACGTAAGTGCCCGCTGTGCCACTAAACACCACATCGCCCCTGTGCACGCAAAATGCCATGTCGTTGGCGGAAAGTGTGATAACGTTGGTGTAGGTTTTGTCCACAATTTTGCAAATACCAAGGCTCGTTAGCACGAAGGTTTGTCCTTGCCAACTACCAAGAATCTTTTTTACCGTGCCACTATATCCGTAGGACGTAATGCCCTTTGCGTTGACAATCTTGTTGCCAAACAAAGCTATGTTGCGACAATTTGCAACTGCCTTGGCTGTGGAAGAAAAGTTATCCGCAAGATCGCATGTGAGATAAAGCCTTTTGCCCTTTGTTGTTGGGGAAAGAAATTGCTTTTTCATTGCTATTATTTCTCCTTTACAACCAACTGGACGTTGGCATATTACCGCCGTGAGATAGTTCAGATTGCTCTATTTTTTGTTCAAATGGCTGGGTTGTTTGTTCAAACACTTGCGACCAGCTTTGATAACGAGCATTATCAGCTTGAATTGCGTAGTAGGTGGCAACTGTACCCACAACGACAACAGTAGGTGGCATATTTGGTTTTGGCAACATCACTAGTCCTTGCCAGTAGATGTCGGGAGCAACGGGAAGGTAGGTTACAGTGTACACTCCATCCTCCATTACACGAAGGTCGTAGTCCAGTTGCATAAAGGCTACCTCGTTGCCATGTTGATCCACCACCTTGACCGCTTTGCAGGCTTCTGGTAATTCAATTTCCCTGTCTACGGCGGTTGCGGTAAAGGTAACTGGCGATGCGTACTTGGAGTATATGCCATCCATACACAAATGATATGCTATCAGCATTTTTCCTACTTCGCTGGTGCTATCTGTTGGAACAGTTTGCTCATCAAAGATGGTTGAATCGTAGGGAATATCACAAATATCACAGCAAGTTTTTATTACTTGGTTTACTTTCATATCTTCTCCTATAAAGATATTTCCCCTTTGCTAAGTGCACGCTCAATAGAAGCCATACCATTGTTGACAGCATCGTCCACTGCATGTTTTTCCACCAGTTGATTGTGGTAGTCCAGTTGGCGGAAAATGCGCTCTGCGTGTTCACTTCGAGATTGCTCAACCAAGCTCACTGTCCTTGCATCCAACTGGTCGTAGGGAACAATTACTGCAAGGGTATTTGGATACTGGGTTGAACAATGCACTTCGAACCTGCATAGCTCCTTGTTGAAGTACACTTGGTAATTGGGGTTGATACTTTTTAGCCTGTTTACAATGTTGAACAGGTCGTTAGAAATGGGAATTAGTTTCATTGTTTTTTCCTAAAATAGTAATTGTGGCACAAGGGGAAAAATAACGATTCCCCCTGCACCATATTGATAGATAGATTTTTATGCTAACATACACTATTGATACTTTAATAATACAACTAAAGCTGTTTAGGTGCTTTTCTTATCATATTTAACAACATTGTTTATAAATTTTACAAGCATTGCCAGTTGCATTTGCAACTAAAATACACTACGATTGGACACAAAAAGTCAACCGATATTTAAGATAGACTTACAGTAGCCCCTCGAACAAGATAGTGTTGTTAGCGATAGCGATTTGGGGAGCAGGACACGAGAAGGCGCTGTGTTATTGTGATGGCGCATACCCGCTGTGGTATGTAACTGAACAAAACACAGATGATTTCGAAGTGTCCTGCCACCAAAAAACAACTATAGATTGTGAGAGGGGCTACC
>JAFTHP010000020.1 GCA_017457305.1 Clostridia bacterium
GGAATGTTTCCCTTTAAGGCTGTTTCTTCCCATACATTAAAGGGTATTTCAATAAATGTGCGTTTTCCTTCGGTATGTATGATAGAAGTAAAACGATATACCATTATGATACCTCCTTTCATATTCTCTGCTATTCAAATTTTAATTTAACTATCTTTTCTTTTAAAATTATATCACAATATGTTTAATAAATCCATTAATATAGGAAGTCACAAATACTAAAAAAGACTCCACTTTCGTTGGGTAGGAGTCTCACCTGATTAACTGCCATAATCTGCGTACAGCTATCTATTACCGCCCATAGGTACTTGGATGCGGTGCAACACCATAACTTAGTGTAATCTAGTAAGCCTTCTAACAAAGTTAGGTAATCGTTAAATTGTTATCAAATCGTTATAAAGTTATAAAATCTCTGCAGTTCCTTAATAAAATCTATCAATAAACTTAAACTATAAAAATGAAAAAAAACCATCATTTATCAAGAAGGGTGGGACTTGAACCCTATTAAAGCAAATAAAAAAGGCCTGATATATTGTATCAAACCTAATCTTATTAAATGGTGCTGGTGGTGGGACTTGAACCCACATGTACTCGCGTACATCGGATTTTGAGTCCGACGCGTCTGCCATTCCACCACACCAGCATATTGCTGAGTTCAGCTTTATTAATATATCACAAAAGCACAAATTTATCAACAGTTTTGCACTACTTTTTACAAAAAATATTATATTTGTTGAAAAACACTTACTTTTGTGATACAATAGTGATTAGATAACTATCCGTAGTCTAATTGGATAAAACGGCGCCCTCCGACGGCGCTGATTCGGGTTCAACTCCCGACGGGTAGACCAAAAAATACTGCAGAAAAGGATACATTTTCTGCAGTATTTTTTTATCCATTGCGAAAGCAATGGCATATCATCGCCGTTAGGCGTATATCATCACCGTAGGTGCATCTCATCAACCGTAGGTTGTATTTCTTTCGCAATGATGATATACTCGTCTGAAAACGAGATATGCTCGTTTTCAAACGGATGATATGCAATTCCTCCGGAATTGATGATATACAAGGCTGCGCCTTGATTTATCTACAAAAGTGTGGTACAATAAACTCACCAGTAAATAAGATTTCGATGGAGTGAACCAAGTAATGACAATCAAAGATATATGCGATATATTGAGAGCAGAATTATATAACAACGGTTTTGAATATGGTTTTATTGTTAATGACCAAAAATATAAACCAAATAGGGATAATGGATTTGATAATGAATACTATCATCTTGCCAAAACGATTTCTATTGTCCAAGATCCATCTGTTACACTAAAGGAAAAAATCGGCACTTGCGTAGATATCGTTTTAGTAATGAAATCCATACTTGACAATCTAAACATTCCAAGCAAAATATGGTTGCTGTATAACAAGAACAAAAATAAAGTGCATACTATACATACATTTGAGGCAGAAAGTAAAATCATATATTTGGAGCTTACACCCCAATCCTCTAAATCGTGGTATGGTCAAGAAATTGTTTACTCAAACGAACAAGAGCTTTTACAAGAGTATGAAAATAATGGATATGATATTACTGATGTAACAAGTTTGATTACAGTTGGGGAACGACCTTACTTCTTGCTAACCAAATTAAACTGACAAATCCAAATTTATTGGTGAGTTTGGTATTGTTGTCTGCAGACTATAAAAATTAACCTATCGTTAAATTTGAACCCATTTTTTGCAAAAAAAAGCGGACCCATTTTTTATAAAAAGTGAACCCGTTTTGCAAAATGAACCCATTAGGATTTTATATCCTTTTCATCAATTACTCACAGAAGAAGACTCAGGATTGGATACAATTCTGAGTCTTCTTCAACTAAATCCACCTTTTTAGGTGGGATAAATCGTATTTACGATGAAATCCGCCTCGACGGCGGGTGGAAAGAAATTTTATTGCAATTATCGCATCCATATTGCAAAGCTACAAAAATAAAAATCCACCAGTTGCTTCTGGTGGATTTTTTATTAGTAAATTATTGTTGAGGCGTATTTGGAATCCAATAAGCATACAGGAAAATGCTTTGTGTTACTGGAACCATATCGGTAAACAATCCGTTGATTAGTGGATTTGGATTGGGGACTGTGTACCAACCACCAAACGTGTAGCCATCCTTGGTGGGGATTGGAATTGAGCTTGCATTTACAAATGAGTTTTGTGATACGCTAAGTTCAAATTCTTCTCTTGGATTTGTGTAACCAGGAATAGTCATTTTTCCGCCAAGTGCATTGAATGTAACTGTAACAGGTTTACTATCTTGATTTAGCAATTCGTCGAAGCTGAATATTGTTTGCCAGCTACCATTTTTCTTGTACAAAATGGTTTTTGTTGGCTCATAGAAGTAGAAGTCTCCATCAATGCCATCGTCTTCATTGGATGGGTAATTAATACCAGAATCCCAACCAGGCAAGCGGGTAACAGGAAAGTCCCTTGTTGTAGTTTGGGTTGTGCCATTTGCGTCAACAACACCATTACTCAACGTTACAGTAAACACGTATCCTTTTTTGTCTTTGCTCAAATTAAAATCGATATCTACAATTCCTGGGCAAAGTACGATTGTATCATCCAAATTTGGATCGGAATAGGTAATGATAATACCATTTCCGTCGGAGGATTCGTATGGAGCAATCTTGTCGATACCAACACCAGAAAGGTTACCTACTGGTTCCCACTTGTCTGCTTTTTTGATATAAACGTCAAATTCCGCTGTGTTAAGGAAAAAGTCGCCGTTTTTGCCTTGAGCATTGTCTGGAGCAGTTATACCTGTTAACCAAGTTGCACCATCTTTACCCTTGATATCGTCAAGAGGGAAACTACCTACTTCTTTAGTTCCGCACCAAAATACAACATAGTCTTTGCCCAATAAAGTTTCGATAGATGCCTTTGTAATGGATTGACCATCACTGATTACGAAAAATTTGGAATCAGCACCATTGCTAAAGGTAACTTCAACAGTTGTTTTTCCCGTTTTTTCGTCGTAGTGAGGATACAAACCTACGCTTGTACCCTCGATGCCTTCTGGCATGGGAATCAAATCGGGTTCAGTAATGTCGACGTACTTTATTGCCATATAATCGATGCCATCTTTTTTTACACCGTAGATTTTTTCAATTATCTTTTCTTCCGTGTCACCCCAGCTTGTAAAGCCACCACATGCTGTCAAAAGCAAGCACATAGTCAATAGCAATGCAATTAGTGAAATCGTTTTACGCATAAATAAAGTCCCTCCTATTTTGCGTTGTTCTTCAGTTGTTCAAGAAGATTTGTCGGTTGATTAGACAAATAGTTGTAGTAGTTTGTGCCATTTACAAACACAAATTTAAATGGCTCGTAGCCTGTAACAATTGTTACGGTTTTGATAAGGGTGTTTTTGTCCATATCAATATTGGCCAAATTTTGTACAATGCCGATTGGTGAAACCTTTGGCAGATACATATATCTATCCAATAAGTTAACAGGGGTGGATTGAACTGTACCTTCTCGCAGGTCAATTAGTTCATCATCAAATAAGTCGGCGTTTTCGTCCACTTCAAGCAAGGAGTAGTTTGCTCCACCGCCGTAGTATACAACAGGAATATTTATCTTGCCTTGATATTGGGTATTTGTTCCGTTGTAGCTATTTACTTGAGCGTTTTTGTTGAGAAGGTTCTTGATTGGGAAAATTTCGTCGATAGTAACGTTGTAGCTACTGTTACCCGTTACACTACCAAACATACTCAAAAATGTGGAAATATCTTCGTGTACCAATCCCTTTAGGTCGATAGAATCCAACTTTTTGTAATCGTAAAACTTGGTTGAACCGCTGATTGTGACCTTTACTGGATAGGATGTACCAGAAATATTGGTTGCGGCAAATGGATCAATAATACCCATACCTTCAACAAAAGTAAATAGTCCGTCAATAGTATCGGGAATATTGTTGTTGAACAAGAAAGGACCGTTAAACAAGCTTTCTAGTGCAATTGAAGCTATTCCAGATGTATTTAGGATGCAATCCCTAATTTCCGCCTTGCCCTTGAATTGGCCAGACAAATCGGTTGTTAATGCTGCTTGAATGGAGTGAGAGTTGAGTCGTCCATTGATGCCGAAGAGGCACTCCTGCATGGAAGAAGATTGCTTGAAACTGTATCCTTCGCCATACTTAGCTGCAAGGTAGTCATCCAAAATTTTGTTACCTGGACCACTCTTGCTCAGATACTTGTTGAGTGTTGTGGATATAGTTCCGTCGGTTGAAATGATATTTTTTGTTTGGTTGCCGTCAACTTGCGCATACTTGTTGGAACCTGTAAAGAATAGGAAATTGCGCGCATTTGTCAGCATACAGTTATCTAGCAAAAGATTGCTACTAAAGCTGCGGACAATGTTTTTACCATTGGATAAACGACAATTTTTTACTACCATTTGCGAGCCGGAATCGGCTTCTAAATTGTTATCCATATCGGTATCAACTTCCAAAACAGTACCTACTGTTTCCAAGAAGGCGAGAGGTTTGCCATCGTTATCGCAGTTTTGCAAAACAACGTCGTTGATAACTATATTACCCCTTGCGTACATGCCGGAGTTATCCTGTCCGTACACGGTAATAAGGTTAAATCCGTTGCCTGTTGGATCGCCTACTGTGTAGAAGGGTTTTGGACCTCTAAACAAGTCGTTGTCCCCTAGTTCGGGCAAATTAACTGTTCCATCATCCAGCACGTTACCACCTTTAGAAGGTGATGCAAGGTCGTGGAAATTGATGGAGTGACCATTGCCATAAAAGTCTTTTTGAACGTACAAACCTGTGAGAATATCCAAACTTACCTTTTGATCTGGGTTTAATTGGTTCCATTGGTCAATGTACAAATGGTTATACTTTGTTCTGATAGGAACAACAGTGTCGTTGCCAAGTTGGAAATCCGCCTTGCCGTCGCCATCCAAGTCGCCCATACACTTAACGTTTTGGTACTTTGGTGCGTGCTTGGTGGTTGCAAGGTAATCGGCATAGTTGTGAGCGCTATCAAAGGAAGATTGTAACACCACTATTTCGCCATCCTTTGAACGGTTTGTGCAGTCCAAAAGTTGTTGATAGTTGTACACGTTGTAGCCGTCCTTGACAATGTGGATATCCAAAATGCCAGGTTTGTAGCTGTCGATGGTTGATTTGATTGTAAGGTTGGCTTTTGAACTTTGTTTAGTCCAGTTGGTAACGTCAATGTCGATGCTACCTTGCAGTTGCATTGCGCCGTTGACTTCGGTAGCATTGGTCCAATCAATGTTTACGTGCATTGTGTCGGAAACTGTGATGGATTCCTGCGACAACGTTGGCAAAACGCTTGCTGGACGACACTCTACTACAATGTCGAAGGAAGCATCTACCTTTTGTCCGCTTTGATTGAAATCAAATTCGCCGTAGTAGATTGTATTGTCAACCTTGCCAACACGGCTATTTGCAATGGCTGGTCGAATAGAAATGTAACCATTTTTAAATACAATGCAGTTAAAACTACGTGATACGTTGCCCTTTTGGTTGGAACAGGTAACAACAACGTCCCCTTCCTTGACTGTTTGCAGGAAGTAGCTATCCTGTTGCTTTACAATCACGGCATAGGGGTCGTCCGTTCCATCCTGGTTGACAACCTTCCACACTAGATTATTGCCTTCGCTTACTTGATTGTGGCGTTGGTTTACACCCACCGCTTTTAGTGGAATTAGCTCATCGGTGATTTGATAAGCCATTACGTCTTCATAATCCCACTCGATGTAGGAAATGTCAATGTCGACCAAGTCGTAGGTCATATTTACCGATACGATAGTAAGGGTAGATATCAAAAATGGAAGTATCAGAAGCACTAACAAATTTTTCTTTTTCATCAGTTAATTGCCTCCAAACTTAAAAACATACTATTGGCGCGTGTGAACACAATGGTTACAGGAACTGCACCAATTACAACGATAACCGCAAGTCCGCCCCAAATTGTAACGTTAGTGGGCAATCCCTTGTAGGAAAGCAAAATAGCCGTTACAGCGTACACCACTGGCAACAAATAGGAAAATAACGAGGACATTGAGGATGATCTTGGCTTGCCGTGGCGGATAGAAAGCTCCTCCCACAGCGAGATAATTTGAAATACAAACAGCAAAACGACGGAAATGAGCAACGCAAATAGCATTAGCTGTAAAGTAACAGTTTTGGTTGCCCACAACACAACGCAGCTGATAATTAGCGAAAGTGAAGATAATGCAAATGGAATGGACACCTTGATTACCAACTGTTTTCCAAAGGGAACAGGTATGGTTTTCATATTTTTGATGGTTCTTTCTTCCATTGTGATATAGCTGTTGGCACCTTGGTTGATGATAACGGTAAACATCATAACAAGCAGGATATCAACATAGTCGATAAGCCCTGGAACAAGGGCAGCAAAGTACTGAATTGTACCACTATTGAGTACCGTATTGATAGATTTTGTTACAAAATACAACAGTAAAGGTTGCGCGATGAGCAATCCCGTGTAGCTGAAGATATAATCGGAGTTTTTGGCAATTAGTCCAAATTCCTTCTTGATAAGTGCGCTTGTAACAGATTTTGTCTTGAAAGGACGTGGTTTTTTGTTGATTGTTGTGCTTGCAGAGAAGTTGCGAACGTAGTTGAAAGCAAATATCGCAATGGACAAGCCCATGCCAAACACACCAAAGGAAATACACAAAAATGGGAACAATGCCGAATTGTGCTTGTTAAAGAAGATATCTATCAAAAAGTTTACTGGAAAAGCGTACTTTTGGAAGCCAATAAAGCCGTTGATAGACTCTTGTGAGAAAAGGGATAGCAAGTCGTTATCTGCTACCAATTTGATGAAAATATCCAAAACATAGGAGTAAACAAGGGTTAATCCGCAAATTAGCACCAAAGAAACGGCCATTTCTAGCCAAAAACGGCGCTTGATAAACCTTGTGAACAACCAAAGTGGATAAACTAGTAGCAATGCTACGCCCATTTCGAAGAAAAAGGTTGCCACTGGATAGAACAATCCCGTGTAGTAGAACATTGGGGATTTGTTTGCCAACAGTCCGTATGCTACAAACAAAGGATACTCGAACATGATGCTTGTTGCATAGTGGATAAAAAACAAATACAACAGCTTGGACATGATGATTTGTGTGTTTGATACGGGGCGGTTGGAAAGCTGTTCAATATCCTTGGCATCGAAAAACAGTCTTTTTGCTTGGAAAAGGTTACCAATTGTAATCAATATGGTTGTAACAAACAAAAACAACGTTAAAAATGCTGTGGATGCATACTTGATATCTTTGATGGTTTTGAGAATTGTTCTAAACAAAAAGATTTCCACTACGATAAAAGCAACAAAAAAGAGCGCGGAAAAAATAACAGAGACAATACGCTTTGATAAGCTCTGTTTGTTTCCGAACATAAGTCTAAAGTCTTTTATCAGTAGGTTGATCATTTGTTACAAATCTTCTCCGTAGATATTCATAAATGCACGAGATAGGTGCAGACGGCGGTTTGGTTCTTTGTTGAGGTCGTACAACACCGCTACTTTGCCGTCGTTGATGATGGCAACGCGATCGCAAAGTTTACTTACTAGATCGATGTTGTGGGAGGTTACAAAAACTGTTTTGCCGTGATTTGCGTATTCACGCATCATTTTTTTGAGCTCTTCTACTGCCATGATATCCAAACCAACGGTAGGTTCGTCCAAAATCCAAATGGCAGGGTTGTATAGCAAACTGCCAGCTAGGCAAAGCTTTTGCTTCATACCGTGGGAGTAGTTGGCAATTCTGTTGTTGAGTTCGCGTTGGTCTAGCTTTAAGCGCCCACAAAGGTAGCGCATATTGCGCACAAAGTCACCTTCCGAAACCCTGTAGATAGAAGCAATAAACTCCAAATACTCGTACCCTGTCATAACGTCGTAGCAGGATGGTTCGCTGGCAACGTAGCCAAATTGTTCCTTGGCAAGAAGTGGCTCGGTGGTAATATTGTATCCGTTTAGGGTAATTGTGCCGGAATTGTACTTTTTGCTACCAATAACACAGTCGATTGTGGTAGATTTACCTATTCCGTTTTTACCAATGAAGCCGAAAAGTTCACCTGGATACACTTCCAAATTGAGACCTTTTAGCACCTTCTTTTTGCCGTAGGACTTGTGAAGATCCTTGATTACAACGGAAGGCGTATTTGTTTGATTGTTTTGTACTTGGCTCATTTTATTCTCCGAAGTTTTGTAAACCACAAAACTGTGTTTCTAGTCTTATTGTGTGTAAATACGTACTGCGATTTGCACCTTTGACAGGTATGTACACCATTTTTGATGTCAATGTTCTTGCTCTTGCATACTGGGCAGTAGTGACTGTATACATCCTGATTTGCAATTGAGTAAGCTAGCTTGTCATCCAGCCACTCGCCAACAAGTTGGGCTTCGGTACGAATCTTTTCAAATGGTTGCTTGTTGTGATCTTCAATATCCACACGATTCCACAAGGACAATGCTTCTACTGTATCCCAAGCCTTGATTTCTGGCTCCTTGATTTCGGAAAAACTGATGGTTGGGGATAGTAGCAACATGTGACGAGCAGTTTCGTTACTGAAACGGTCAAAGATTACAAGGTCGAAACCAAAATTGTTTTTGTCAAAGGACAATTTTATTTCAAATTGGCTGTCGCTAAAACTCCAGATATTTCTGTTATAAGCTGTATCGGAACGGTCAAACACAAATCCACGACGGCTCAAATCCTTGAGTAGCAACACAAAGTAGAACATTTGCAAGTCATTGTGAGCAACACCTTCGTTTTCGTAACTGATAAACTGTCTATAAAAACGGTAAGTTTGCTTGTAAAGGTTGTCCTTTAGCAAAATGTTGGTGCGTTGAACGTTTCGTGATATGCGCTTTACCTTGCTAATTTCCTTGTAAAAACGAGTGTTTTTGAGGAAGCTGATACGCTTGCGCAACAGGTCTATTTGACGGAGTAGCTTTTGGGAAGGTTCCCCCACCATCATGCGTGGATGATTTTCGTTGTAGCTAGGGAGCAATGCCAAGTAGAACTCGCTGTACATAGACAAGTCTTTGTCTAGCAAATCAATCAACAAACAGATAAACTGGTTTTCGTAGATGGCAATTTCGTCCACGTGTTGATAGTAGTAAACTGTTTCGGGAATCATGGTTGAGTTGTGACGCTTCCACATACTGCCATCCATCAAAACACGCCTAAACTCTTCTTCGGAGAGTTGTTGTGCTTGTTCGATACGAGTTACAATTTCTTCACGCTTGTTGGAAATGTGTGGGTGCGCAACAATGGACATGATGATACGCAATATTCTATTGACTTGTTGAAGGTAATCTTTGTCTTTTTCGCATGACAAGGACTGCAGTGAGCTCATATCCAACTTGCCAAGATTGTTGTAAAAATCTTGGCTGGTTGGGTAACTCATGCAGTATTCTTTCATATCGGAAACAAATTCCTTTAATGAAATTTTTTCAACACTTCTCATAGTAAGACTCCACTATTGTACAACTTACAATATTTAATGCGGTTAGTTGTATATTACAAGGATCTTTCGATCTTTTCTAGAACTTTTTCGCAACGTTTGAGAACGCCCTTGCCGTAAACGTTACGTAGCATTGTCAATGTTTCGCCAAGAGCTACTTTTACGTATTCTTCAAAGCGACCTTCTAGCTTAGCGAACAACTTTTTGGATAGCATAAAGTCGATAGCATCTTCTTTTGTACCACCACAAGCTACAAATACTGGAACAATGTTCAAAATTTGGTTCATAATACGGTTACCAAAGGTCAAATCGAACTTGTCGTATACAAAGCTCAAAACTGTGTGCAACTTAGCTCTGTCATCGGCATTGAGGTTTGTGCCAGTTTCGATAGCGTTGTTGAATAGTTCACGGAAGTAGGAACCGGATAGCTTGATAGATGGAACGTCATCGTATACAGTGAAGGCTTGGTTGCGTGTTTCGAAGTCTAGTGTGATAGCACGGTCGTAAACCTTATCTGTGATGGTAAACGTACTGTCGTCTCGGTTGGCTGTACCAACAAAGTAGCTGTTTTCGGGGATGCGAACGTAGCCGTCTTCCAACTTGATTGGTGGGATAAATGTGTGTGGAACGTTCATAATCTTGAGTTTCCAATCGGGAACGGGGTATTCCAAAACGGATAGCAAATCGGCAAAGTAGTATTCTACACGGGAAATGTTCATTTCGTCCAATACGTAAATGTTGATTTCGTCGGTGTTATAAGCAGATTCGTACAACTTTGTCAAAAATTCTGTTTCGTTGTATGTTTGAGAGAATTCGTTGAAGAAGCCCAAAATACTTGTCTTGTCACGCCAGGTTGCTTGAACAGGCATGAACAAAACGTTACCATTAACGTACTTGGCAAAGTATCTTGGCAATGAAGATTTACCTGTACCGGACAAACCTTCCAAAATTTCAAAGTGGGATGCACCGAAACCGCTGATGAAGAAACGAATTGTGTCAATATCAAAGTACAAGGAGTAATTGCGTGCCAAATAATTGCGGAAGCCTGTTGCAAGCTCTGCAAGGGTTACTTTGTCACTTTCCATTGGAACAGCATCAAAGCCATCGTATTTATCGTCGATACTGGATAGTTCGGGGAATACTCTTTCGCGGTCGCCAAGGTTCATTGTTTGGCCGCCACCGCCGCCACCTTCGCCGGATCCACCGCCACTACCGCCACCGTTACCGCCACCAGCACCAGCGCCAGTTGAGTTAGCGTCAACGTCGAAGCTACCGGACAAATCGTGGATATCGTCGTCGTCAAATACAGGTTCATCCTTGTTATCGAAGAACTTGAAGGGCTTGTCTACTAGCAAGAAGTTTACAACAAGCATCACAACGGAACCAATACCCAAGAAAAGTACTGCGTAGATCAATGCAGAAAGTACAAAGCTGTTGAATAGGTACTTCAACAAAATTGTAAGATTTTCTACTGTGATTGGGCTTTGAATCAAAATGCCAACGCCTACGGAAAGTGCCAAGCATACAAATGCAGTTAGCAAGTAGGTCATTATCATCTTGAAGGAATAGGGCTTTCTGCCTGCAACCACTGCAACGCGCCTTTGGTAAATGCACGCAGTAACAAACACTGCAAAGAACAGTCCTGTTAAAAACAGGGTGATCAATCCGTTGATATTTGGTGTTACTGCTGGCAAACCAATAGTTATTGCTAGTTGATTGATAGGATTCTTTGAACTGATAATGTCGGAATCATTGTTCAAACAAAGACCTACAAAAACAAACAAAAATGCGTATAGGCAAGCCAATGCAATTGCGATAAAGTTTTTTCTAGTAAAAATAGCCTTTAACATAATGTTACTCCTGTGTGGAATTGTTACTTTTGTATTGTAAAAATTGAGGTGCTATATAATATATTAAATATATATAGATAATAATATTATCATATTAATATGGAGATAGTTCGCCGTGTCAAATAATGACACAAATGGGCGCTATTCGTCCGTGTTAGTTGGTTCGTCCGTTGATTGATCTGTGCCTTGTTCGTCGCTTGTAGGCTCTGTAACAGGCTCAGCTTGCTCAACTGCAACGGATTGTCCTAAATCTGGTTGTTGCTCTACTGCTGCAGGCTGGTCATCGTCGGGGGGAAGCTGGCGATAGTGACTTGTGAGCACTTCTCGCGCGACATCCTTGCTGACGAGCCCTTCGCTATTGAAGGAGTAGGCAACCTTGTCCAGATATATATTTTCCACGAAGTCCACACTTAGTTGGGATTTGTCCGTTAGGTGTTGAACGTCGAGAATATTCAAAAGAAAATCGGTACGCAACTTTTGTTCTTTGCTAATTTGTCCGCTATTGGAATCGAACATTAGCAAACACAACAACAGCGCTATTACTGTTATTATCCCTGATGGGGCTTGCAAAAACAAAACAAGTGCTCCCAAAAAAGGAATTTCTATCCCTGTGTAACGACCAATTACGTCGTTTTGAGATGGTTCATAGGGGTCGATACTTGTTAAATTAGAAAATTTATCACCACATGTTTTATATGTCGTTCTACCAGCAAGATCAGTATCTACTTTAACAATACGGTGAATAAGTGTTACGGTTTTCGTCTTGAAAGCGATAACGTCGTATTGCTTCAAATCATCGGGATCGACCTTTTCCAAAATGATTATGCTGTACTGTTGAAACTGGTTGTTTCTGTTAGTTAAATAGAAGTTGTCGGGGTGTTTTTCACTCATAGAGTCGGTTGCAACCACCATAACCGTTTTGGTACCAACAGGCAGTTTATCGGTAAACCTAGATATCAAGGTGAAGGAAATGCTGATAAATACCAAAACCAAAAACAATATGAACAAGACATTGCGGACAATTCTTATTATTTTTTTGCGCGCGATAACCTTCGGCTTGTTGTTGTGGAAGTACTCTTCTATTAGCTCGATATCTCGTTTTCCGCTTCTAATTTCGTTGACGGAAAACTTGCGGAAGTTGGCAAACAGTATGCAAAATACCACCAAAAAACTTCCCACGCCAATAGCAGTTACTACCAATGCGATAATCTGTTGTTGACTCATAACTAGTTGTAAATCCTATAAAAATGTTGTTTTTGTATATTTTGTAGCAATTTGCACTACAAATACACCGCTTTTTACCCAACTTGTACACAATCAAATATACATAGCTACCCAAGGCCGCGTATTGCCTTGGGTTAGCTATATTATACAAGTTTAGAAAAGCTTTTTTTTGTTTTGCTTGAAGACAAATTTCAAGCTTTTTTTGTGCATGCCCTTAGCTTTTTTATTCTGTAGCTAAAAGCATACCTTTAGCTTTTTTATGGCAACGGAGAATTTGCCATATTTTGCACTACCGAAATGCTATTTTACGTCGGCAAAGATCCAGAAGCCGTAGCTTGGAGCTTTGTTGCCTAGGTGCTTGATAGCAACGTCGATATTTTGTTGCAAAAGTGCAAGAGAAGCCTTGATAGAATCTTCGTTAGCTAGATCCTTGATATAGTCTTCCAAAGTTTCTTCTTCATCCAAAACGATGCCTGTGTCAACATAAACTTCGCCTTCGGCAACAGTACGACCTGTGTAGTAGTTGTCAAGGTCCAAACCGTTGATAACAGCTTGCATCAAGATTAGGTCGTAGTTAACCAAATTCATATTGCCAATTGTGTATTGATTTGGATATTCACTTGCAAGAGTAAGTGTGTCGTGCTTGCCAACGACTCTTTCGTTAACGTCGTAGAAGTAGTTAGGATTCATACCAAGGTATCTAGCACCCCAACCAAAGTGGATAGTCCAAGCAAATTCTAGCTTTTCTGCCACTACTGCTTGATCCTTTACCAATGGCATAATTTCGAATGGGCTAACGTTATCTTGAGTTAGACCGCAGGAAATCTTTGTGGATGTTGTAGCACCTACAAGTGCATCGCCGGGGTTTTCCCAAACGATATCTTGTGTCCAGAACCATGTTTGTTCTTCGCTTGGCAAGAATTCTACGATACCATCTGTAGCGTCATTTGGGAAAAGGTATTGAACTTTTCCGTTTTCGTCAGCTGTAGAAAGCTTTCCACCAACGTATGGGATGGGTTTTCCTTCCATATCCATAGCGTAGCTAGGCAAGGAAATAAATGCCTTTGCTGGTTCATAAAGCCATGGATCGCCATCTTGTTCTGGACGTGTAAGACCAGCTGCCTTGATGATGCTTTCGGGAACTCTAACGTTGAAACGCAAAGAACCAATCTTGAGGATGTTATCCACTGTTCCTAGTACGGTAAAGGAAAGATCTTCGCTGTAGCCCTTGCCATCATTTTGAATTTGACCGCTGTGTGCTGGATCATTTACTGAACCATCTGGAGCTATTGGTGCAAATGCAATAACTTGAGGCACTGTAACTTTACCATCTTCTCCCTCTACTTCTTCGTAAAGCTGTTTGTTTTCGTCTGAGTTTGTAATTTCAATTTTGATAGAAATATCTGTAACAGTTTCTGTTACAATTCCGCCGTTAGTGTCTATGTTGGCATTGTTACTCAATACCCATGCTGCAAAACCGACGGATGTAAGTGTGATTGCGCAGAAAATTGCCAAACCAAAGGTTAGCGCTCTGCGACCAAATCCGCGTCTTGTATATCTCATAGTTTATTCTCCTTTATTGGATTAAAAATTTGTCCCTAAAGGGGATTAGCTGTTTGAATTGGTAATAGCTTTAGGTTCACCCTCTAGCAATTCAAAACTAAATTGAAGACCAGAAGCTGCAGTATCTGCATCTGCTGGAGTGTAGTTGAGGTAATCTCTTACATAGTCAAGCAATCTTTGAGCAATATCTTTGTTTCTGATGATACAGTCAGTATCCAAACCTTGATCTCTTTCATCAATATTTTCTGGATCTTCTGTATTTTCGATAGTCATATCTTTAAGTTGTGCATTTGCACCAGTACCCTTCAAATATTTAGTAATGCCATATTCGGTGTAAAGATTTACATTTGTTTCTGGCTTTTTATCAGCAAAGAAGGTGTATGGGTTGAAGTATGTTGTAGTTGGATTCTCCCCTTCTGTTGTTTCGGAAACAACTAGACCCCAGTTAAAGTTGATTTCAATCTTAACAATAGCTTCTGTTGCTTCTGTTGCATTTTCATCAGCATATTGGATTTCGAACATATCCCATGTTAGGTCGATATATAGGTAGCCATCCCTAAATTTATCGGTTTCTGCTGTCAAGTCTTGAAGAGCGCCCTGTTCATCTAGTTCGTTTTTCACCCATGAAAGTTTGTTTGTTGCTGTAGCGTATGTTTTTCTTTCCTCTACTACGTGTGCTGTTGGGTATTGGATATAACCAAGTTGAACAGCCATATCAAACCATTTGAACTGTTCAGAGCTAGGATCTGGATTTCCATCGTTATCAAGCAATTCATTGATATCAATCTTTACACGAATTGTGCGATATTGCTTTGTAATTACTACATCATCGCCAGACTTGCTTTCAATTTCTTGGTACAAATAGTAATCCATTTCCCTCTTATCACCATCTTTCTTACTAAATCCTCCATCTGGAATAAACTTAACAGTAGCAACTACTTTTAGTTTTTGTTCTTCGTCATTGACAGAGTAAGATAACCAAGATTGGTTAGCTGCTACATCTTCTGTAACTGGTCTACCAAATACAACATTACCTTTTGTGGTATCTGTATCTTCCAAATCAGCATCGAACTCTACTTCTACCTTGAAGTATTTGTCGTCGAGCTCGTTAGCCACAAATGAACCTTCGGCTTTGTAGTCGATTGTTCCTGTAATCAACCATGCTGCAAAACCAACTGCAGTCAAGGCAACTACCATAAATACGCTTACGATAGTCATTGTCTTTTTTGTCATCATAACTTTTCTCCTTGTGAAATATTTTTTATTAACAGGCATTGCTGCCGTAATAACTGTGTTTTGTGCGTTGCAAAAAGTGCAACAAAAAAATACCCCATATACGCGCGCGTGCGTGAGCAAAGCAATGTTTGACTCAGCAAACGGCATGAAAAAAGAGCATTTTTGTCCGCAACAAGCCAATAGGATATAGGTGCACCAATGGGCGCACTACTACTTTATTGGCATAGGTGGCCATCTACAGGGCATAAAAATGCACAGCAAAAAGCCACAAGCGGGAAAAATCCCCTTGCTTTCTAAGCGCGAATGAAGTATTTACGTTGGTAATTGTATGTATTTGTTGTGTTTGTTGGAGCAGATTGGCGTTGTTGCATCACCTTGTTGATTACCTGTTGTGTAAAACGAAGGACCATTACACAAATGCAAACCAACTGGCTTACTAGCATTGCTGTTCCACATACTGTGGTGGAAAATGCAACAAATCCGCTGATGAGAATTTTGATAACTACAAAGAAGGAACGTGTGTTGAACAAAACTTCGATACCGTTGCGAAGGAAAGTTTCCATTTCCTCGCTGAGCATCTCGCGAACGTTGGCAAGGATTTGACGAATATCAAAGGAGGTCATCATCAATGCGCAACTTGTTAGCACTGCCATTACCAATACAACCTTGTGGATTAGTTGCACGACAAAACTAAGGAACGGACATCTAGATTGCTGAACAAGCTTTTTGGCAAAGGTCAGCAACACGTATCCACCCCAAAGTATGGCAAGTGTTAATAGGTATTGTTCAAATTGGAATACGAACATTACTTTTGCTCCATAGTAGTTTCAATGTTGTAAACGTGCACGTTAAATGCGATAAAAATGCTATTATCCCAAAAAAGAGCATAAGGATAGCTTTTTTAATGGTTTACCACCATGTAAGTATACGACAAGTTTGCACTGTTGTCAATACTTTTTGTCGAATTTGACGATTTTCAAGGTAGTTTTCAGCAATATTTTTAAATTTTTGCCACACTACTGCAATATTTTTGTCTTTACGTGCGTTATTTGTACAGAAGGACACAAAAATTCAAGCAAAACCTTCCAGCCAAACAGACACAATCAAAAAGATGCAGTTGTCATCAGTACAATGCAGTAGACGGCAAAATTATTGCACGAAAAAAGCACAAAAGAAAAACAAGGAAAATTGGATAGAAAAATAACGCAAAATTGCAAATAGATTTTTGCCAGCTTTTGGAAGGCTGGATTAGCTTACACTTTGCTTTACAAAATTTGCATTAAAGCATTGCAATCCAAAGGCTTGAAACAACTAAGCTAAGTGGCATAATTGTAATATAATAATATATGCCAAAAAATTGATGAATAAGTAAGATATTCTTGAAAAAAATTAAACAAAAAAATTCTATTAAAAAGTTTGATTAAATGACCGTCAAATTTTGGAGTAAGGCAAGAAATAAAAACTACGCTAAAATACTATTGTCAAACAAAAATATCTAGGTAAAATATCCCTATACTTTTTTGTGAATTTGACAACAGATTTTGAGGTGGATTTTTCCCTGTGAACGATGTTACAATATTAGCTATTTTTTATAGGTATTATTGTACCGATTATATATAGTTGTAAATACACAATAAATAACCGCTTTTTGAATACTTGTACAGCAAATAAAAATGCGTCGATATTGCACCATTTATCCATCAAAAATAGCCATTTTTTGACGTTTTTTGGGGTTTTTGAAACAATTATCCGTTATTAACAACTGCCCGATTTGCACATTTTTTATTGATTTTTTCTTGCAAAAAACAAACTTATTTTTTTAATTTTTTTTGCGTAAACTATTGACACATTTATTGAAAGGTTGTATACTGGAAAAAACTATTATTTATATACGCGTACACGCGCGTCAGTTTACCGCAAAAATCAACAACAAAATTCAACAGGAAAACACAACATGAAAACACAAAAATCCAACAACTTTATATCCGCAATTTTCGGTTCAAGAAAAATTAGCCGCGTTGTTTTGATGGCTTATATTCTTGTGCCTATTTTCCTGTTTGCTGTTGGTTTTGCAAGTTGGACAATTGTTACACCAGAATTTGGCTTTTTTGCTAACGGCGGTTTTGTGGGTAACAAATTGCTAGATAGCACTCGCTACATCAAATTGAATGATGAGTTTGCACCATTTACAAACACTTACATGGTGGGTGGGTTTACAAACGACAAAGGCGAGGTGCTGGATACATCCAAATTTACAATTAAATTTACCATCAAGCTTGGTCAGTGCCAATCGTTATTTACCGAAGCGGGCGGAAAGCTGTACTTTACGTTTAGTTTGTGCTTTGCTGACAGAACAGAATCTACAACGCTGTTCAACGTGGATAACTTCACCTACTCAGCAAAGTTATCTACCAGTCCAGAAGACGAAGGCATAACTCTTGGCTATAACAACATTGGGGTCGACCCCACATCCAAACAAGATATTGCTCAAACGGGTGTTAGCGTTAGAAACTACGTGATGAAATCGCCAACAAATACTGATGAAATCGAAACTTCAACAAGCGGATCGTACGTGTTTGTATTAGTGTTCGACTTCCCGAAGGCGGACTCCAACTTTGGACCAACAAGCGAAGACAGCACGGTAACACTTTCTATCGATTACATGTTGACACCAAAAAGCGCAACCATCTACCGCGAATTGATGGATATCATACTAGGGGTTGAAGATAACCTGCAAACGGGCGAAACCGACAATCAAAAAAGCCTGATGATTGACGTTCGCATCACCGACTACAACCCATACTAAAAAACTTCATCCGTAGGCAGCGGATGAGCTAAACAACAATTGTCTTGCCAAAATCTAACAAGGAGGTAACGGTTATGACAACAAAAACTAAATATCTCGTAATCGCACTTCTTTTGCTAGTTTTGGTAACTACAAGCGTAGGTCTTTCCACTTGGAACATCCACTACCAAGCGGTAATTGGCGATATTGCATACGACACATCAACAAAAAGCAGTATTTTGAACAACTACGTGTACTTTGGTGCGACAGATGACGCAAATCGCGCTCAAGCAAATATCAAACAAAACGGCTCCGCGCTGTACACCTATCCAATTGGATACAACACCAACAGCGATGGCTCTGTGGTATTCGATGGGGAAAATTACTCAACAAAAACGGATAATTTGTTCACCTACACCTACCAAAGCGGTAAGGAATACTCTCCATCGGTGTTTGTTCCTAGCGAAACAGCAATCAAAGGGGATCTCAACCACCCAGCAAACCTATTCCTTGACAAAGGCGCATTGGATATCGGTTGGGGAATAGAGGACGTATTTCGCGACAAAATCGAGCGGGAGGACCAAATCGAGTGGAAGTACCAAATCGAGTGGGAGTACCAATACCGCCTTGCTTCCGTTCCATTTGACACATCCAATTTGGAGGAAGACTACAAGGGTAACTCCGACAACTACTGCGAAGTTAACGCGGTTTACTATGCGGAAAAGCAAATAACCGTTTACCTTTCTTGGGAAAACGGTAATGGCAACCACCAGGGTGATGGCATCAGGGTGGATTTTGTCGTTGATGAAAATGGAAACGGATCCTTTACAATTAGAGATAAAAACAACAAGGTGCTTACTGCCCAAGAAGCTAAGCTTGAACTGAATTCCACCACTGACTTCATCACTATTGGCGTAAAAGGATTTAAAGAATACAAATTTAGAAGACAAAACTGCGGTTGGACAACAGATATCCCAACGGAAACAGGCGTTTGGGAGTGTCGTATCATAGCAAAGCCTGCTGATGAATACGAGTATATTATCGATAAGGATGCAAACCTTCGCACAGATAAGGAAAAAATCCTTGTAGAAGCCATCGATTTGCTCAATAGCAACACCGAAAATGACGTAGATTACGCAACACAAGTAACCTACGCCGTTATGCCTGCACCAGTTTCCAGGCAAAACACTGTAACTGGCTACAATAAAGGAACGGAAAAATTGCAAGCTAAGCGCAGTGGCACAACTCGTGGCACAATGCCTTTGGCTGAAGAAAGTCAACAAACTCAAGAAGCAGCGGATGAGTATGTATTTACCTTGGGAACAGGCGATGCTGCCATTAGTGGTACATCCTTCGTATACAAAGGACAAGGCTACAACATTGAAATTAGGGCTGATTTCCAACCAACAGAAGGTGCGGATGTCATTAGCATCAACTACGCCGAAGATCAAGAAAATGATGCAAAGGATCTCTATAGTCATGAGGATATTACTAGTATAGATGACCACGTTTACTCCACATATGGATTCAGCTCCGACCCTAACTACATTGTTACAAATCCAGCGGTGCACTACACCATCATCAAGCAAGAGGTTAAGCTTACTGGCTGGAGTGGTCTAGAAACCACCTACAACGGAGAGGAACAAGAAGTTGAACCAATATTGGAAAACACTCACGGTGAAGTAACCTTCTCCGTTTCTTACCTACACCAATCTAGCGGTGGAAACAAAGCAAAGAATGCAGGTATCTACACAGTAACTGCATCGCTTGATGATGCAGTTGAAGGTAGCGGACACTCTAGCAACTTTTTCCTAGTAAACTATGCTTCAAATGGTAATTCTACAGAAAAAACCGACCTAACTGCTACCTTTACCATCAACAAGGCGCCACTTACAGTTACCGCTAAAAACGTGGATGTTATCTACGGTAACGAAATCACTTACGAATCTACTTGCACAGGCTTTGTAAAAGACGAAGGTGTGGGTAATTTGGCTGGAAAAATTGAATATGACTCCGGTTACGAACGCTACGATGACATCTCCAACTGGAATGACACAGGCAACAAGGGCGTTTACACCATTGTGGCAAGCGGATACAAAGATAAAGACAAAGAGGGCAACACAATCTACGCCGACGACGGCACGCACAACTACACCTTTACCTACGTTGCCGGCAAACTTACTGTAGAAAAGGCAAAAATCACAGTCAGCGTAGATGACTACATCGACACTTACGACGGTGCACAACACGACTTCTCTGCAACCGCAACAACTGTAAACAGTCAACAAATTACAGTAACGTTCTACAAGGGAACTAGCGCAGAAGGAGATCCTGTTACATCCGTTATGAACGTTGCGGATAGCGGAACCTACAACTACAAAGTTACTGCTCTAAACCACTACGATGCAACAGGCACATTTACTGTTGAAATTACTCCTGCAAGCGTAAAAGTTGTTGTTGATGACCAAGAAATCACCTACGGTGATGCCGCTCCACAATACACAGTAAACTACACAGGACTGTTCGGCAGTGACCCTCTTGGCACAACCCCACTATGCGAATACAAACAAGGAGACAACGCAGGAACATACACAATTTACCTTAGCGAAAAAACAAATGGCAACTACGTAATTTCCAATGATAGCAAAACAACTGCTACATTGACAGTTAAAAAGGCAACTGTTAGTACACCTGCAATTCCATCCAAGGAATACAACGGCGAATTGCAAACTGCCGATGTTCCAGTTCGTTCTTACTACACTGTTATCGAAAACAACGGTGGTACAAACATTGGCACATACAACGTTAAGCTTAGATTGGTTGATAGCGCTAACACAAAATGGGCATCCACACCAAATGCAGATATTACGTTGTCATTTAGCATCACAAAGATTACCACCATCATCAGCGACCTTAAGCTTGTTGGATGGACTTATGGTCAATATGATCAAGAAGCAAACTCACCAACAGCAACCATCAACCACAACACAGCAATTACGTACACCTACAGCAAAGATGGAGTAACTTACACATCTGCAGTTCCATCTGAACCTGGCCCATACTATGTTAAGGCATCTGTTGACGAAACAGAAAACTACACCGCGGATGAAGAAATAAAAACATTTGAAATTTCAAGAATTGTAGTTACAAAACCAGCTGAAGATGAAGAAAAGTATGTTTACGACGGAACTGAAAAGACATACTCCTTACAAACAAGCACATTGTACACCATAACAAGTGACGGACTTACTCAAATCAATGCGGGAACATATCCTATCACTATTGCATTAAACGACACAGTTCATTACCAATGGAATGATTACTCTGATGCTGCCCTGGTTTACAATTTTGTAATTGAAAAGGCAAGTATCGCTAATGCTACAATTACACTTGGCAATGCCGATAACCTTGTTTACAATGCTAGCGAACATACTGTTACTATTACTGGTGTATATGTTAACGGAAAAGCATTGTCCTCTAGCGATTACACAGTGGAAACAAGCTTGACACAAACAAATGCTGGCAACCATGCTGTAACCATTAAAGGTCAAGGTAACTACACTGACACTGCAAAAACAACATTTACTATTGCCAAGCTAACCATCAGTAGACCAGAAGCAAACTCCACCCCCTTTGTATACAATGGTACAGAACAAACTTACACCATCGTAGAAAATGCTGCATATACAATAACGGGCAACAAGCAAACTAATGCTGGAGAACACCTTGTTACTGTAGCATTTGTAAGCACTAACTATCAATGGAATGATGGCACTACTGAAGCTATAACATTTACATTTAGCATTGCAAAGGTAAAACTTACCATTACTGTTAAGGATGTTACAGTTAATTATGGAGACCCTATTCCTACATACACTGTGACTTATGATGGTTTTGTAAACGGCGAAGACCAAAGCGTTCTTACTGGCACACTAGCATTTGACTGCATTTATGCACAGGGTACAACAGTTGGCACAGACTGTTCTATTAATGCAAGCGGGTTAACGTCCAACAACTACAACATAGCATATGTTAGTGGTAGCGTAACCATAAAACAATTGGTCATTTCACTTGACGAAACGTTGCTTGAGTACAAATATGGTGATACTGGCGCTACTGAAATCATTACTAATGCACAAAACAATGTAAATATTAGTTATGGTTCAATTGGTAACGTTATCTCCATTACCTATACCGATGGCATCACAACATCTTCTAATAGCAAAATTAGTGTAGGTAATACATACCGCATTGACTATAAGCTACTAGATACAACCAACTACACTTGGGCAACTACTAAAGAAAATACATGTTCTTGTTACTACAAGTACAAAACCGCTCTTCTAAATGGCGAATACTATACAATAGAAGATGCTATTGTAAAAACCAATACTACTGCGGGACATATTGTTCTTGCAAAAGGTAGCTCATCTTTCACTGGATTAACTAGTTACTACGAGGGTAACGGCGAATTTACTCTTGCTAGTGAATCTAGTATCTTCGTTCCACATAAAGATGGTGCTTCATATCTAGGAAGTAACACCGAGGGAAAAGTATTTGATGTAGGCGAGGATAAAACTGAAGAACTTTACTCAATTCTAACAATACCTAATGGTATACATTTGACGGTTGAAGGCTCTCTTGGTATTGGTGGCTATATTCTTTCTGGCGGAATAGTTACACGCCGCGGCGTAATTATGAACGAAGGCACAATCTCCGTTGATGGTAATCTACATTCAATTGGCTTCTTAAAATCTGCGACAGGACAAGGACAAGTATACGTCAATGAAGGAGCGACAGCCCTAGATGTCTTCGTGTCATACGATTACAAAGGAGGAAGAAATACTTTAGGTATATGCAATATGGATGATACGACACTGTTCCCATTCAATGCATATTCTTTGCACAACATCAGTTGTACTACATACATTTATAAAGACGCCACTTACATAACAAAATTCTATATTGATGCCTCTGTTATGGAATTGACAAAAGAGATTACCGTTATTGGTGCAAATGGACTTTTCGAAATAACTAGTGATGGCGGCTACATAAAAAAATATGCTACAAATCCCGACAAAGCATGGGAAACAGACCATGACAAGAACGTAGTGGGACTGACTACAGCAGAAGGATCAAACCAAATTGCCGGACAAAAAGACATAATTATTATTTGCGGTTCAGTTACAGATAACTCCATACAGATAAAAGAAGGTTACGGAGACTATAAAGTGGATATTACAACTGGGCCCAATTATCCATTACCCATTGCATATATGGACATTTATGTAGGCGATGAAGAGACAGACACGAATGGTAATCTTGTACTTGATGCAGTTTCGTACAACTTCTTACCAGGAACAAAGTTAGAGATTACACAAAATGGCACAATGACAGTGGAAAGTGGTATCAAGATGTATTTCTACACTACAAAACAATGCGATCTCGACTTTATAACCAACTTTAGTTACATCTATTCCGGAAACCCAAACTATACTAACTATAGATTCCCCACATACTGCGTAGACTATGATGATGCTGTATTAGAAGTTAATAACTCTGCTACAATCAATGGAAGTATTGCAGGAACGATTACTACGAACTCCGACAATAGCATTGTTACTATAAGTAACACAAATGTAAGTGTTGTTTATTTGACCTACTTGAATTATAAAGGTGGTTTAACAATGAAGTCTCCTGCAAACTCAAATGCTTCTATTCGTGTTGCAGAGGGTAAAATAGTTGATAACGCACTTGGTACAACTTCAAGTCAATCAACGTTTGATACAGGCACATACAAGTCTATAGGAAAAGTTTGGTACAAAACAGGTAACTCTACTATCAAATATATTATGAATGATGGTAGCGGAACTATAAGTGAACAATCTTTTGAAAACGGCAAATCTGCAGAATTACTAAATCCATCACGTACTGGATACACATTTAGTGCATGGTTAGATAGTAATAAAAACATCTATAGAGGCTCATCTAGCGTAAAATTATACGATGATATCTCACTTACCGCCCAATGGGAATTAAATAAGTATTTGGTTACAATATTGGCGGAAGATGGCACACCACTTAACCAAACAGAAATATATTATGGATCCGTTTACGGAGATACGCTGCCAGCATTAACAAAAGATGGATATTTATTGAAATGGAAAATTGTGGGAACAGATACATATGTAACAGAAGATACACCACTCTCGCTTGCACAAGATCACACAATCCAAGCTGAATGGGAAAAACAAGGTACTCTTGTTGAAATTCAATTTATTTCGAATGGTAATACAATTAGTACACAAATGCTTAATGCTGGATCCACATTTACAACACTCCCTACAACTACACGTAATGGTTACAATTTCTTAGGCTGGTTTACAGAAGATGGAGACGGTGGTACACAAATCAATTTAGGATCTACAATTCCAGAAGTTTCAACAAAGTATTATGCTCACTGGGATCCTATTATCTACACCATTACTTTTGATGCAAATGGTGGCGAATGCTCAAAAGCTTCCGAAACTGGATCTATTGAACAATCTCTTACACTACCAACACCAACACGTACTGGTTACACATTCACTGGATGGTATACTGCTACTAGTGGTGGAACTAAAGTCGGAAATGCTGGTGCATCATATACTCCAACTGCCAACATTACATTGCATGCACAATGGGATCCACTCCCATTCACCATCACTGTTACTACAAATAATGCTACTGTAAAGGTTAATGGAACAACAGTAAACAACAATGGAACAGTTTCAATTCCATGTGGTACACAAGTTACAGTTGAAGTGACTTACAGTCAAACTGAAAATCAAAGCACCACTATAAAAGGTGCCGATGGAACAATCTATACAAGTCCGTTTAATATGCCTGCACAAAATGTAACTATCCATGCAACTTCATCTGCTCCTAGCAGCGGATGTATAGCGGCTGGCACATTGATTACAATGGCGGATGGTTCAAAGAAGAAGATTGAACTTCTATCTAATTCTGATATGATTCTAGGATTTGACCATGAAACTGGTAAATTGAAAGCAGTACCTATCGCATATCTAGACTGTAGCGCTAAAGAAATTTTGACAGTGATTGATATGGTTATAGGCGACACTAATGTTAAAGTCATTAATGAACATGGATTCTTTGATGTAGATTTAAAAGAATATGTAATCATTAACATTAATAATGCGGATGATTACCTAGGCCACAGATTCTTGAAAGTATATATCGATGAAAATGGGGAAGAACAACAAGAAATTGTTACATTTACATCCTATTCCGTATATCAAGAAGAAACAAGGTGGTACTCATTAGTAGCTGCATTTACAATTAACCACTTGGCAAATGATATCCTAACTATTTCAGATAATTTGATTGGTTTGTACGATTACTTTGAATTAGATAATGAATTCAAATATGATGCCGTTCAAAAAGAACAAGATATTTTAACTTATGGTCTATTTGTTTATGATGATTGGAAAGAATATCTAACAATTGAACAGTTCTATGCATTTAATTGTCATTATTTGAAAGTGTCTGTAGGAAAAGGAATATTAACTGAAGATCTTATATTCTACTACATTAATCGTTACGTCAATCATGACAACGCAATTTAGTCCCACAAACCACTACAACCGACGTGGCAGAGGCAACCCTGCCACCACAGGTTGTTACGGGGGATGAGCAACAGCAAGATACTGTTGAAGAATCAATCGAATAGCTAACAGACAACAAAAAACTCTCACGCATTTGTGAGAGTTTTTTTGTTAAAAGAAAAAAGTCCTTGCGTGTGCAGGGACTTTTTTTGTATATACAATATTACTATTTTACAATTGGTTTCATTGTGGGGAAGAGAAGTACGTCGCGGATGGATTGGTTGTTGGTGAACAACATTACCATGCGGTCGATACCAATACCCAAACCGCCTGTTGGTGGCATTGCGTATTCCAATGCGGTGATAAAGTCTTCGTCCATCATGTGCGCTTCGTCATCGCCTTGGCTCTTGGCTGCTACTTGCGCTGCAAAACGTTGATATTGGTCGATTGGGTCGTTTAGTTCGCTAAATGCGTTGCCCATTTCGCTGCAGTTGATAAAGAACTCAAAACGTTCGGTCAAGCGGCTATCTGTGGGCTTTTTCTTTGCCAGTGGGCTAACTTCTACTGGGTAATCGTAGATGAAGGTTGGTTGAACAAGTTCCTTTTCTACAAATTCGTCAAATACTTCGTACAAGGCGTTACCCCAAGTGCGCTTGGTGCCAGTTAGCTCGATGCCCTTGGATTTTGCCGCTGCTACTGCTTGGTCGTTATCCATTGTGTCAAAGTCCAAACCAACGTACTTGCGTACCGCTTCTATCATAGATAGCTTTTGCCAGTTGTCTAGGTCGATTGTGATATCGCCATATGGAATTTGACGGCTACCAATTACTGTATCGGCTACGTGTGTGAACAGGCCTTGGGCAATTTCCATCATGCCTTCAAAGTTGGTGTATGCTTCGTACAGCTCGATTGTTGTAAACTCTGGATTGTGCTTTAGGTCCATGCCTTCGTTGCGGAATTGACGACCAATTTCGTAAACCTTTTCAAAGCCACCTACGATTAGGCGCTTTAGGTGCAATTCTGTTGCTATGCGCATGTACATATCAATATCCAACGTGTTGTGATGGGTGATAAATGGACGTGCGTTTGCTCCACCTGCAATTGTGTTTAAGATAGGTGTTTCTACTTCCAAATATCCACGGTTATCCAAATACTCGCGGATTGCCTTGTAGATCTTGCTACGGATGATAAATGTGTTTTTTACGTCCGGATTGGCAATTAGATCAACGTAACGTTGGCGGTAGCGTGTTTCAATATCCTTTAGGCCGTGGAACTTTTCGGGCAATGGAAGCAATGACTTGCTAAGTAGGTCAATTTTGGTTAGCTTTACGCTGATTTCGCCCATGTGTGTGCGGAATACTTCCCCTGTGCCGCCGATGATATCGCCAATATCCCAGGTTTTGAAAGCGGCATATTCTTCTTGACCGATTTCATCGCGCTTTACGTATAGCTGAATTGTTCCTTCGCCATCCAAAATGTGGCAGAAACTTGCCTTGCCCATGATGCGGCGGCTTGTCATACGGCCAGCTACCGTTACAATTACAGGTTCTGTTTCTTCCCCTTCTACTGGATCTACGAAATTATCCACGATTTGCTTGCTGCTGTGAGTTTTTGCATACTTGGTAACTTCAAATGGGTTTTTTCCTTCCGCTTGGAGCTTTGCTAGCTTGTCACGGCGGATTTGCAAAATCTCGGCAAGGTCTTGTTCTGGTTGAACTGCAGGTGTGTTATTTTGTTGGCTCATAATTAACCCTCGCAAAACGCCCCTGCTATCAAGGGCGTTAGTTTTTTTATCTTATATTTGTGTTAGCGTACAATGTTGATAACCTTGAGTTGCTTTACTCTGCCATTTGGCAACGTTACTTCTACTGTGTCGCCATTGTTTGCTGTTAGCAATGCTGCACCAATTGGGCTTTCGTCGCTGATACGGCCTGTGGATAGGTCAGCTTCTGCTGTTCCTACAATGATAAAGCTCTTGGGAGCGCTTTCTACACCGTTAACAATTTCTACAAAGGTAACGTTAACTTCGTGGATGATCTTTGCCAAACGAAGTTGTGCTTCGATTTCGGCAATTTCACCTTCCATTTCCGCTTGAGCTTTGCGAGCTGCATCGTATTCGGCATTTTCACTTAGGTCACCAAATCCACGTGCGATTTTGATTTCTTCTGCAATTTCTGCACGACGTACGGATTTGAGGTAATTTAGACGTTCTTCTAGTTCTCTGCGACCACTTTCGGTCAACAAAACTTCTGCCATATTGTTTCTCCTTTTTTGCTCAACACGACACAAAAAACCCTAAAAAGCCTACTGCCTTTGGGTTTTTGCTCGAGTTTGTTATTTTTTATGGCTGTATTGTACTACAATTAGCCTTTTGTGTCAACTATTTGCCCGATTTTTTGCTTTTGGTGCGACTAAATGCGTGCACAAACCTGTACAGCAGGCTCTTGCCAAATTTGACCGCATCAAATGGGCACAACTCTTGGCAACAGTAGCATCGTATGCACTTGCTTTGCGCTATTTTTGCCTTGCCATCCACTATTTGTATGGCTTGTGCTGGGCAATGTGTGGCGCATTTTCCGCATCCACGACAGGTGGGCTTGTGTATCTTGACCTTCTTGGTTAGGTACTTTTTGGCAAGCTTTTTTACCCATTTGGGCATGTTGAGGAAGGTGTCTGCGCTGGTTACGGGCTGAATATCGAAATCTGGCACAAAATTTGCTTGCCAACTGTCAAAGTCGAAGTCGATTTCCGCCAAATCCTTGCTTACCAATCCACGCTTGTTGGCAACTTGCAACAAGGGCATATCCCAGGGGTTGCCAAATAGCTTTACTGCCACCACGTCCAATGCGTAGGGGTTTTGGGATGCTAGCAACTGCCCCATAAACTTGGGTTTGCCGTTGGTTGGGCCTGCACCATCCATGCCGATGATGGCATCAATTACGTGCAAAACGATTTTTTGGCTGGCATATTGCTCGATATCGCACAAAAGGTGGCAAAAGTCGCCAAGATCTGGATAACGACTGTGCATTTCCACCTTTACTAGGCCAGGAATTAGTCCGTACAGGTTCTTTACTGCGCCGGTGTAGCCGGCAAAACTGTGCGTTTTTAGCTTGGTGACGTTGATAACCACGTCGGCATTGTGGTATGCGTTGATTATTTCGCAGGTTTTGCACACTTGGCCGTTGATTTCCGCTGTGGCAAACTCAAAATCTTGGTTGAGGGTTGCTTGCGTTTGCGCGGATATATCCGTCATCTTGCACTTGTTGTACACCGCTTGCATTGCTCCACGTGTGTACAATCCGCCACTGCTATCCCCTACCACAATGTTGGGGGTTATCCGTTGCAAATGCTTGACCAATGCAATCACCACTTGCGGGTGGGTTGTACCGCACTTTTCTGGCGTCATATCTCGCACCAAATTGACCTTGATAAACACCTTGCTATTAGCAGGCACAAGGGCATCTAGACCGCCCAAATTGGCAACTAGGGCGTCCATTGCACGTTGCACGTTATCTGGTTGGTAATCGTTGCAGGCTTGGGCGTACACCTTGCTTGGAGCAACTACTTGTACTTGATCGTCCATTACAGCGCCTCCACAATTTTTGTAGCTAAATCAAAGAAATTTGCCGTGCTTTTGCCAATGTTTACGGAATACTCCGTTTCTGCACCGAAAAGGCTATCGCTGATGCACTTGACCATTAGGCAAGGCACGTTGTTGAACTTGCAAGTGAACAAAATGCCTGCAGATTCCATATCGCAGATTGTAGCGCCAAAATTTGCGTTTAGAGCGGTTTTTTCTTCCGCTTGAGCAACAAATCGATCTGCCGAAGCAATCCTAACTGCGGGCAAATCTACCACCGATTTGGCAATGTTGAGCAACTTTTCGTCGCAGGGTACTGCTATGCTATCAAAGCAAATATACTGACCTGGCACAAAGCCCTTGTCGATGGGGCTAGTGTCCATTTGGTAGTGAACAACACTTTCTACTAGCACCGTGGAAAGTACGCTCATTTCCGCTGTCAAAGCCCCTACAATGCCAAAATTTAGCACCAAATCTACACTAAAGTGGGTAATAAGAAGCTGTGTTGCGCTGGCGGCGGCAATTTCCCCTACGTTTGGTGGACAGCACAGTACCGCTTGATGACGGCCTAGGTTGAAGGTGTAAAAACTGAACATCCCAATGGTTGTTTTGGGTGCGTTACCAATAAATGTGCGCGCTTCGCTTTCCATAGCGGTAAAAATGCCGATTTTCATACTTACTCCTTTTTGTTGATAGGGCAACAGTTGTTGGCTTGCAGTATCAATGGCTTTACAAGTACTCCCTTAATCAAGGGCTGTACCGCATTGCTATATCTATGAGCAATGCACTCAAAACTGCAAAAAGTTATATTAATTTTATCACAATTGCGCCGATTAGTAAACCATACTAAACAATTTGTAACAAGTTGGCAAAATTTGTTTGCAAAAATGCCGCTATTTGGTACAATACTACTATCAAAACTAGGAGAAAACCGCTGTGAAAGTTTGGGCTACAACCGTTAGGGAAGAAAAAATTACCAGAGATATCGTTTTTGAATACGAACACATCAGTAACGAGGACGATTTTGTTGCCCTTTTGCAACAAATTTGCGAAAAATTGGATATTCCCACACCCGTTGTAACATACGTAAACTTCAACCACTACGTGCTGTTCAACACAACCAAGTTCAAGAGCCGTGACTTTGTGGAAAGTATAGACTTTGACTACTTCAACTTGGAAGCAGTACCCGACAAAAAGAAAAAATAACAAAAAAGGTAGGTGCAATGTAGCATCTACCTTTTATTTTTTAGAATAATTCGTCCATCATTATGTAGTAATCTAACTTATCCTTGTCCATTGGAACACCTATTGTAGCAAAAAATGCCTTTTCGTCAAAGGGCGCATACACCACTCCGTCGTAGTGCCCCATCAAATTGTCACGAGTGCTTCGATACAGCAACGCAACGTCCTGATAAACATCTGCAACACCTGCCATTGTAACGTCAATTATCGTTGGCACGCCATTGCTTACAATAACGTTGGGAAGGCACAAGTCGCCGTGAGTTACAACAAGTTGCTCCTGTGGTTTGTTATCCACTAGCCAACGCAAAAGAACTTCGGGGCTGGCAAATCGACCATTTTTACCGAAAGTACCAGGCTGACAATCGTTGACGTCTACCATATTATGACAAACATTGTACTCTGCAAGTTTGAGTTTTGTTGACAAACTCATATCTACTGGGCAACTGCCTGTATCCAACGACCAAAGTTTATGCAATACTTGGCTTGCCGCTTGATAAATGCGTTGCGGATTGAACAAGTAGTCCTTGTCAATTAGCATTTGCCCTGTTACCTTGCTCATTGCTAGGTAATCGGTGCCACCATCGCTTTCGTAGTGCAACAGCTTGGCACAAGGGATTTTACCTTGAAAAAAGTTGAGCATGGTTGCTTCTTGCTGGGAATACACCGAAGTCGGTTGTACTTTGACAACCAAATTGTCGTATATGTACACAGCGGAATTGGAACAACCAATGCTATCCAGCGAGCATTGTTGACCTTGTACCAATTTATTTATTTGTTCAGGGAATTGTATAATCATAACAGTATTGTAAATTCAACTGGAAAAAACGTCAATAGATAAAAAACGCGCATCAAATTGACGCGCCTTTAGTAACGTGAAAAAAGTAAAAAAATAACACCTTTGCAGGTGTCATTGTGATGCTTGCTTCAGAATAGTAAGGAATTGAAACCCAGTTTTTGGGTTTGTTGTTCTTCTTTTTAGTGGCTCAACTACCACTTTTCATTTTTCCGTAAGTGCCTTGGCACTTACTCAACTTGGATTGTAGACTTACGTCTAGTCCCTTAAAGGAGGTGATCCAGCCGCACCTTCCGATAC
>JAFTHP010000021.1 GCA_017457305.1 Clostridia bacterium
AACAAGGTAATCGGCACTAAAATGAAAGTAGCGATTAACCCCAAAGCCGCCAATTCTTCCAAGAGCATATCCTTGCCCCCTGCCGTGTTTTCTACGTGCTTTGCCGCAATCCTATAAAAATAGTAGCCGAAGGTATTGACTTCTTGCGGCGCGCCGTTGTTAAAGAAAACGTGCAGGTTCATCTGGTTGTTGAATATCCCAGCCAAACTTGTGATAACAAACGTCGACACCGTAGAAAAAATCATAGGAACATAAATAAAGATAAATTCTTGTAAAGTGTTCACACCATCCAACTGTGCAGATTCTACAATGGATTGATCCACACCGCTCATTGCGCCTGTATAAATAATAACGTTTGCGCCAAAGCTAAACCACAGCGTAAAAATCAAGGTTGTATAAAATTGTGCACTAGGATCACTGGACGTTAACAACAGCCCTTTCGCATTTTCAATACCAAACACGCTTTTCGCTACTTCAACCCATACATCATTTGCCAAATATTGAAAGATAACCCCCAACACGACCACGGAAAGAACCTGCGGAAGGTACAGCATAATTCTAAAAAACATAGAACCTACTTTTTCTTTGGCTATGTAATAGCTAAACAACAATGCCAGCGGCGTGACAATGACAATTTGACAAATAAAGAGCTGTAATGAATTCCAAAGCATTCTCCCACTTTCACTGCCAAAAAAATAATTGAGGGCCGTTGAAAAATGTTCCCACGTAAATGAAATATCATACCCATACCCTACTTGCTTGGGCACACTGTTGGTAAATGCAAGTATGATCGAGTTGAAATTTACATAAATATAGAAAAGCAAAAGCTGCAAAATAGGCAACGCAAACATCAACGTATAAAAAACCAGTCGTTTTTGCTTACGCGTATACACTCTTTTACTCTTCAAAAGTTCACTATTTGCCATAGCTACCTCCCAATCTTCTTTTTGATTGTTGCGCCATTCTAATTGCAGAATTATTCTCACATGTTAGAACGGCGCAAACACAGTACAATTATTAATCCCAATTTCCGTACAAACTACAAGCTGCAAACACGTCTGCCGTGTGTTGGCCGCCCTTAAACAACAACGACTGCTTCGTACCGCCGTTCCCTAAAACACCGCAGTCTAATTGAAGTGCCAATCTTCTCTTCACTTCATTAAACTTAGCCGTCGTACCCGACCAGTTGACTACGTTCGTTCCTGCTACGTTATCTCTCGACTGCCAAATACTCTTCGTATATACGTTCATACTTGCTTCTTCATCAGGAGTAAACGTATAGCTAAGAGGTCTCGCCATACCCGTTCTAAGGGTGAAATTTTTAAGTTCTTGTTCGGAATAGCAGAACGCAACGAAATCAAGACACGCCTGCTTCAAACCAGGGTTTTCTTCTACGTTTTTATTCACCAAGGTGTATGCAAAACCACAATCCACAAAACAAGCGTCTTTGCCGACTGCTCCTTCCGTATATACGCTGGTGGGAAGGCTCATCCATTTTACACGCAAATCATTACGGTTTCCGCCGGTTGCCGTTTCGTAGTAATCAAAGCCGCCTCTTTCGTTCGATTCGTTATACCAATAGCTGCCTTCTACCAGCATTGCCGATTTATTGGTATTTTCTTTACCGTCCATATAAAGATCCATTTGCGCCGTATAAT
>JAFTHP010000022.1 GCA_017457305.1 Clostridia bacterium
ACCATAGATCAAGTGCTGATGGATAGGTTTACCCATACAGCACAAGAATTGGGCTGGAATTGCGATATTGTCAAGGTTGCAACCATATACGAAGAAGAACTTCACAATGGCTTCTACACAATAGCTGGTGCAGAAGAACTGCTAACAAAACTACAGCAAAAAGGATATAAGCTTTATGTTGTGTCCAATGGTGCGGTAACTATTCAGCACGCAAGGATGAAGGGTACAGGCTTTGATCGATTCTTTATTAAAAGATTTATCAGCGGAGAAGTAGGTGTGCCAAAACCACAAAAAGCTTTCTTTGATATTTGCTTTTCTCAAATTCCAAACTTTGACAAAAGCAAGGCTTTGATAATTGGCGATTCTCTTACTAGCGACATCAAGGGTGGTGTAAATGTTGGTGTAGATACCGTTTGGTATAACCCTAATGGCAAACAAAACAACAAAGATTTTGCACCCACATACGAAATTGCAGTTTTGAGCGATTTGCTTCAAATAGTTGAGTAATTGATGTAAAAAATGGTTATCCACTTGTAATTTGCATGTTTTATAGACTATTATTACAGACATAACATCTAAAAATTGGTGCAATTTACACAATTTTTGTTAATATTGTGCAAAAAAGGCTTGTTTCATTTGTTTTGAAACAAGCCTTTGTTATTGGAAAAAATATTCAATTTATTATATTGTTTGAGGTGGGTTATAGAAGTTTGAGAAGATTTTCTAAAGCTCTTGCACGGTGGCTAACACGATTCTTTTCTTCTTCTGTTGCCTCGCCAAAAGTTTTGCTTAGTTCGTTGCAGTAGAACAGACTATCGTATCCAAAACCGTTTTCGCCCAATTCTTCTGTCAATATTTTACCTTCCACAAAACCATGTGCTATCAACTTGTTGCCATCTGGGTAAAGTAGTACTACGCAGGTTTCAAAGTGAGCTTTTCTGTTTTCGATGCCTTCTAGTTGCTTTAGAAGTTTTACTCTGTTAGCTTTGTCATCGTGATTACCAGCGTATCTTGCCGAATTTACACCTGGTTGTCCACCAAGGTAGTCTACGCACAATCCGGTATCATCTGCAAGTACGCACATATTGGTAAACTTTGCAATTTCCGTTGCTTTGATTGTTGCATTTTGTTCGAACGTTGTTCCGTTTTCTTCTGGATCGCAATCTATCCCTGCTTGTTTCAAGCTGATAATTTCTTCAAACTTGCCAGATAGAATATCGGTTATTTCCTTGATTTTGTGAGCATTATTGCTAGCTATTAGTAGTTTCATTTTCATCCTCAAATAGTACTATTTGGTTGTTTTTGCTAAGAAGATAGTCGACTAGTTTTTTGTAGTGTTTTTCTTCGATGCTAATTTGTGAAATAATGGGATCCAATTGATTGCACATATAGCTAATATACATTTTGTGTTCTCTCAAAACTATATTAACAATATTATCTATTACAACTCTTCCGCCAAGGATATCTACAAACCCTATTTTTAGTCGAAGACATTTGTTATCTACATAATAGTGGATTGTTGCAAGTAGTATTGCAAAAACGGACAAAATTGGACTAAAAGACAGTAGTATGGTTATTTGTCCTTTTGATAGTTCCAGTTTTAGCACTTCAAACAGGCACAAAACGCCAATTATCGTTGTAATTGCAAATATTGTAAAAATTATCCACAAAATAAATCTTATTGTTGGTGTAAAATTTGCTTGTATTTTCATATAAATATTGTATCACAAAATACCGTTGTAGTAAAACAAAAAATGTGATATAATTAATATGCAAATAATAATGCTATTTTCGGTATATGTGAACAACTTATTTGGAGAAATGAGCTATGCATGATATCGATTATGGTGCAATATCCAACAATGCTATCTTTTTTAAGGCATTAATCGCAGATAAAAAACTATGTTGTGTTGTAAAAAGCGATGCTTATGGGCACAATTTAGCAAAAACGTGCGCTGTACTAAGTAATATTGCAGATTGCTTTGCAGTTGGAAATGTCCAAGAAGCCAAGATTTGCCTTTCCTTTGGCAAGGATATTCTTATTTTGCTTCCACTTGACAAGGCGGATACAGTTTGGGCTATAAGCAATAATTGCATATTAACAATTGACAGCTTGCACACCCTTTTTATTGTAGAAAAGTGTGCAAAGTTACTCAACAAACAAGCGCGAGTACATATCAAGATAAATAGCGGTATGCACAGGTTAGGATTGAATTTTGGCCAACTTGAACAGTTTGTTTTATCTCTTGATCCAAGCATAAGTGTAGAAGGTGTTTATTCTCATTTCTATATCAAAGATGAAGCTATTTGTGATAATCAGTTAACTGAATTTTTGCGTTGTGCCAACTATTTACAAGGGCAATTTGACTACCCTTTGACTAGGCACATTGCAAATACCTGGGCTACTGCTAAAAGTCCCAAGTATCACTTGGATATGGTTAGGGTTGGCTTGGGAATTTATGGTTATGGTGTAGAAGGTCTTGTTACAGCAAAATCAGTTTGGGGTCGAGTTGTGGCATTGCGTAATTTAAAAAAGGGCGAGTGCGTTGGATATGACGGAGCATTTGTGGCGGACAAGGACTGTCGCATAGCAATTGTAGATACGGGGTACTCGTCTGGATTAGCAAGAGTACTTACTGGCACCAAGCTAAGTGTCGGAGGAAAATTGTGTCCCATTGTGGGGAATGTGTGTATGTCAATGTGTTTTGTTGACGTAACAGACGCTCAAGTTGGCATTGGAGATAGGGCTTATTTGCTTTGTAAGGAAAATAATTTGTCAAATGATTGTGTAATTATCTACGAAATGTTGTGTAATTTGCAATGATGAGGTACAATATACACATGAGAGTTATAGCAGGGAAATACAAAGGTCGCACGTTAGTTGCTCCAAAACTTGACGCAAGACCAACATTAGACCGAACCAAAGAAACGTTGTTCAACATTATTCAACAACGACTAAATGGAGCAAGAGTGCTTGATTTATTTGCTGGATCTGGTCAGCTTTCTATTGAAAGTCTAAGTAGAGGTGCATCATCTGCAGTGTTGTGCGATAACAACCGCTTATCTATTGCTGCAATCAAGCAAAACTTTGAAAAAATAGGCATTGAACCAAAGCTATACACATGTAGTTTTGAGCATTGCTTGTCTGCTTTGGCCACAGATAGCATCGATATTGTATTTTTGGATCCGCCATACAAATCCAATTTCTATACCAAAGCATTGGATTTGATAGATAAATATCACATTTTGTCAGAACAAGGCATTGTAATTTGTGAACATGCACGAGAAGATTCTTTGCCAAATGAAATTGGTAGTCTGGCGGTTAGTGATACAAGAAAGATTGGTACTGTACAATTTACTTTTTACACAAGGAGGTAACAATGAAAATTGGTGTTTTTGCAGGTTCATTTTGCCCTGTAACCCTTGGCCACGTTGATGCTATTGAACACGCATCCAAATTGGTGGACAAGCTTTTCGTTGTTATGGGCATAAATGCTTCCAAAAATTACGTTATTCCCAAGGAAAGTCGTTTAGATATGCTCACAAGAAGTTTGCAACATATTAGTAATGTTACGGTTGTTGCAACTGATGGTATGCTAACTGATTTTTGTCAAGAAATTGGTGCAACGATTATGATCAAGTCTATTCGTAACGCATTGGATTTGCAACAAGTGATAGATTTGGCGGATATCAACGAAAACTATTGGGATGGCGAAACTGTGTTTGTTGTAGGAAGTAAGGAGTATCGTCACGTATCCTCTAGTCTTGTAAGGGAATTGGCTGGATTAGGAAAAGATTTTTCTGCATACGTTCCCGCGTGCTGTGTGGAAGAAATTACAAAATTTTTGGTTAGGTAATATATGTTTATTCTAAAGAAATTGCCTTCGGTAGAAGAAGTGCGCAGTTTGGCACCTTTGACTGATGATTTGGCAATGATAAAAACTAAATTGGACGAACAACTAAAGCAAAACTTTATTTCAAAAGAACGCTTTGTTGTGGTTTGTGGTCCATGTGCTGCTGATGACGTAGTTGCTGTGTCGCAATATTTGCAACAGCTAAGCACTTTAAGTGAAAAATACCCAAGACTGTTAGTCGTAGCTCGCGTGTACACTACAAAACCACGCAGTAACGGCCAAGGCTACAAAGGCATGTGTTTTATGCCAAATGGCGAAATCGACATTGTAACAGGGTTAGTTAATTGTCGTAAAATGATGCTAGAAAGCATCCAAAATGGTCTTCCTGTTGCAGATGAGCTTCTTTATCCCGATTTATACCCTTATTTTGCTGATTTGGTATCCTATTGGTTTGTTGGTGCTCGTAGCTCCGAAGACAGTCTTCACAGGGATTTTGCTTCTGGTTTGGATTGTTGTGTTGGTGTTAAAAATGCTACAGACGGCAATATTATTCGTGCGGTAGACTCCTTGTATGCGGTTAGTCATCCAAGCAGTTTTGTTCTTGGTGATAATTTGGTATCTACACAAGGATGCAAAATGGCGCATTTGGTTTTACGTGGTGGCTCTAATGGCGAACAATTTTCTTCAAACTTGGACGAACAAAGCGTATCTTTTGCAACAACCCTTTTACAACAAAATGGATTGTCATTTAACATAATGGTGGATATTAGCCATGCTAATAGCGCCAAAATTGCGCTAAATCAAATTGAAAACGCTGCAACTGCAGCAAAAAATCCAAACGTATTTGGCATTATGGCGGAAAGTTATTTGTTTGCAGGGTGCAAAACAGGTCAATTTGGTGTATCTAAAACTGACGATTGTTTGAGCTTTGCCGATACTGAAAAATTGTTTGATATTGTAAATTATGTTTTAGCAACTCAAAGAAACTAAATATGCATAATAAAAGCAGATAGATTGTTCTATCTGCATTTTTTTTGTTAAAGTATAATTAAACAAAGAATAAAGGAAATAATGGTTGTAAAAGCACATTGAGTTATTTTCATTACTAGTAATCTTGCTACGTTAACTTTAAGTTTAGCAACGTAGGATAAACTTTGAATAAAAACGGATAGTCCGCCAAAGGAAAGCAGTGTGCTTGTCAAAACTGTTGCCGGTAATAGTGTTGCAGAACGGCTTACTAGCATTATACCATTGGTTGTTTCTAACAAACCAAGAATAAATCCAAATGGTGTACTAGTAGTAATGTTGGAAGGAAAGATACTGCTTATCATTTCGCTTAACATTACAAACAATGCAATTATTGCACCGACGGACAAAACAGATAGTATGCAGTTTAGCAATGTGTCAAAAATATTTTGTTGTTTAGTTGATTGCGGAAGATTGTTAATCAGCAGTTTGTTGCTCGTTTGAATTATCCTTTTATAAACAAGACCGTTAATAATACATCCTATAATCTGAGAAAGGGCTACGATAACTGCGGCTGTTGTATTTTGAAGAAATCTTGCTCCTACTGTGCCAATAATGAATATTGGGCTGGAAGTGGAGCAAAAGCTAAACATCCTTTCCGCTTGATATTTATCCGTGCAATTTTCAACAATTTGTTGTGCGCCTACGGGATAACCGCATATTAGTGAAGATATAAAAATTTTGTCACAATTAATACCAAATAGTTTTTGTGTAAAAGAGAATTTTGATGTATTGATAGAAGACGTCCATAATGTAGATAAAAAGCCAAAAGGCAGTAGAACGGGTAGCACGTTTATAGACCAAATGCACAGACCATCCCAAAAGCTTTTTGCAAATTTATCAGGCGAAAAAAGAAACAAAATTACCAATACGGGCACAAAATAGACAACGAGTTTTCTTTGAGTTGTAGACATGCTATATTTTATGTTGAAGTAGTGGCAATAATGATTTTGAGTCGATTTTAGTTGAAGATTACAAAAATTTAAGCTTTTACAGAACACTATGACACGCATAAATGCTCATTTTTTGCGTTTTCATCTGTAAAAGCTCATGTTTTGTGTTATTTATTTGATTTGTAAATTAATGGAATAATTTGATTTTTTGAAGTTTTTGTGGTGGAGTCACTTTGCTAAATGACGAATATAAGGCATCTGCGTTTTTAGTTACTGCGCTGGCAGAAGTGCATTTGTATAGTAGTTGCGTAAAGCTTTCTTCTATTGCAAGAACAACTATTTCTGTTGGATTTTGTTTGGCAGTATTTACATCATTTTGGGTTATGCTTAAAACTGCATTTAATGCTATTCTTTGTATTTTTGCTCTGGTATATCGTTTGGTTTTAACTTGCTCTAATAGTGCATCGTACCCATTGCTTTTGTTAGCAGTAATAAATCTGTTTTCAATTCCTTCGGTTACTCCTTCAATTTGCATCCATTGTTGCTTGGATATTGTTGAAAGTGCATGAGGGATATAGTTGCAAAAACTTGTTTCCACCTGGTCATCGATGTCGGCTGTTACGTTATCAAAGGTAAAGTCTTGTCTAAGCTGTGGGTTTTTGCGTAGTGCTGACGAGCTAGCGTATTGATTTGTTTGTTGCGAGTTGTAGTTATCTTCACGTTGTATTGTAACTGGTGTAATTGTAGAGTTTGTTGCTTTTAGTGCTTTTAGATATTCGATGGCCAACATATTGTTTGGGGTGTCTAGAATATCACTGCCTACCGCTAGTGCAACCGCCTTGGGGTAGGAGTTGCCCTTTTTTAGCAATTCTTTGATTTTTTCGTTGTATTCTTCGCTAGATAATTTACTAGCAACTGCTTGTAAATCTTCAATACAACCGCTTTCGGAGCCAAAAACAAGGTAATCTACACCTAATTGATTGGCTATGTCGACCGCTCCATAAGCAAAGTTTTCCGCCGAAGCGGTAGCATATATAGTTGGAAGTTCAACAACCATATCTGCCCCAGCCAATATTGCGTGTTTTGCGCGTTGGTGTTTTTCGGCACAGGCGGGAAGCCCCCTTTGTGTAAAATTACCACTCATAATGCATACTACTTTGTCGGATATGCTCTTTGCGTAGTCTATTATTCTTTTGTGACCACTGTGAAGTGGATTAAATTCACATATTATTGCTGATATTTTCATTTTCTCTCTTGCATTTAGTAGCAAGGTGTGCTACAATATTAAGGTATGTTTTGATATTTTCTACAATCAACATTATACACTATAATTTTCAAATAATAAAGCGTTTGTAAAGGAGATTATTATGAACATTTTAGAACAAATCAAAGTTAAAGCTGCAGCACTTCACAAGACAATTGTTCTTTGTGAAGGTGAAGATAGTCGTGTAGTTAAAGCTGCACAAGATGCTACTAAAGAAGGTATTGCAAAAATCGTTCTTTTGGGAGATATTGATCAAATTACAGCTGCTAATCCAGATATTGACCTTACAGGTGTAGAGGCTATCAATCCTCTTACTAGTGATAAATTGCCAGCATACAATGCAAAACTTTGCGAGTTGCGTGCTTCCAAGGGTATGACACCTGAGCAAGCTGCAGAACTACTTAAGGATGGAACATACTTTGGTGCAATGATGCTCAAAATGGGCGACGTTGATGGTTTGGTTTCTGGCGCATGCCACTCCACAGCTAACACATTGCGTCCAGGTTTGCAAATTGTAAAGACAGCACCTGGCTACAGTGCAGTATCCAGCTTTAACCTTATGATTTGTCCTCCACAAGGCAACCAATATTGTCCAGATGGACTTGTTGTTTTTGCTGACTGTGGTCTTAACCCAACATACACAGCAGAAGGTTTGGCAGATTGCGCTATTGCAACAGCTAGATCCGCTGCAGCAATTTGCGGTATTGATCCAAAAGTTGCAATGTTGTCCTTCAGCAGCAAGGGTAGTGCAAAGCACGACAACGTTACATTGGTTCAACAAGCAACAGCTATTGCCAAGGAAAAGGCTCCCGATATTAAGTTGGATGGCGAATTGCAATTTGACGCAGCTATCGTACCTTCCGTAGGCGAAATGAAGGCAAAGGGTAGCCAAGTTGCTGGTCACGCAAACGTATTTATCTTCCCTGACCTTCAAGCAGGTAACATTGGTTACAAAATTGCAGAACGTTTGGGTGGATTTATGGCAGTTGGCCCAATTTGCCAAGGTTTTGCTAAACCACTTAACGATTTGTCTCGTGGATGCAAGTCTGACGATATCGTTGCAGCAGTTGCAATTACTGCACTTCAAACACAGTTTTAACACGTAGGAGAATAACAATGAAAATTTTAGTTATCAATTCAGGAAGTTCCTCTTTGAAATATCAACTTATCGATATGGAAACAGAATCTGTTTTGGCAAAAGGTAATTGCGAACGTATCGGTATTGACAACTCCAATTTTATCTACAAAACACCAGCAAAAACCATCGAAAAGTTAATTGATATGCCTAACCACGACGTAGCTGTTTCTATTGTATTGAAAACTCTTACAGATAGCGAAGTTGGTGTTATCTCCTCTATGAGCGAAATTGACGGTGTCGGTCACCGTGTCGTAGCAAGTGGTGAAGCTTTCAAGCAACCATCCCTTGTTACGCCAGAAAATATGGTAAAAATGGAAGAAATCAAGGACCTTGCTCCTTTGCACAATCCTGCAGCTATCGTTGGTGTAAAAGCATGCCTTGCACAAATGCCAAACACCCCAATGGTACTTGTATTTGACACAGGATTCCACTTTACAATGCCAGATTATGCATATATGTATGCAATCGACTACTCTCACTACGAAAAATACAAAATTCGTCGTTATGGCGCTCATGGCACAAGCCACAAGTTTGTAGCTCAAGAAGCTGCTAAATATCTTCAAAAAGATATAGAATCACTCAACATTATCACTTGCCACCTTGGTAATGGTTCTTCCATCACAGCAGTTAAGGGCGGAAAGTGTATTGATACATCCATGGGCTTTACTCCTCTTGCAGGTGTTGCTATGGGTACACGTAGTGGTGACATTGACTACGCAGCAGCAGAATATATTGCTCGCAAGGAAGGTATGGACGTTTCTCAAATGTTGAATTACCTAAACAAGCGTAGTGGTATGTTGGGTGTAAGTGGTGTTTCCTCCGACTTTAGAGATTTGGACGAAGCGGCAAAAGAAGGTAACTACCGCGCAGACCTAGCATTGAATATCTTTGCTTATGGCACAAAGAAATATATCGGTGCTTATGCAGCAGCTCTGAATGGTGTTGATTGCATCGTATTTACAGCTGGTGTTGGCGAAAACGATCCTGGCACAAGAAGCAGAATTCTTGCAAATATGGAATATCTTGGTGTAAAACTTGACGAATACAAGAATACTCATTGTGTTCGCGGTGCTATTAGTGAAATCCAAGCTGACGATTCTGCAGTTAAGATTTTGGTAATCCCAACAAACGAAGAACTTGTAATTGCTCGCGAAACAATGGTTGTAGCAAACTTGGCTTAAATTGTTGACAAAATACCGATAAGTGTGTACAATAATGAGCGTGTCTGATATAATTATAATTGATTTGACGGAAAATATCGCAAATAAAGGTGTTACAACACAATTTAGTGGCACTTTTAACTTGCCTAGCGATTTACTTTCCTACCCAGACTCTCAACTTGAATACGTAATCGTTGATTTTGACGTTACGGCGGTAGATGACGAGATTGATTTGGTAGGAGAAATAGTGTGCAAGGTAAATGGTTTTTGCGATAAATGTCTGGATAAGGTATCTACTTCAATTACATTGACTTTTGAACAGACCTTTTACAAAGACGTTGCTCCAGATGAAGACTGCTATATTTACGAAAATAGCCTTCTGGACGCAACAAAAGCAATTTGCGACGAAATATTGTTGTCTATGCCAACACAGTTGTTGTGCAAGGATGATTGTTTGGGATTGTGCCCCAAGTGTGGTGTAAACAAAAACAAACAACAATGCGATTGCGATACCACTCGCGAAAATGCTTTTTCTTTTCTAAAAAATATAAAATTCTAACGGAGGTGCATCACAATGGCAGTACCCAAGAGAAAAACATCTAAACAAAGAAAGCACAAGAGAGCAGCTAACTGGACAGCATCTGCTCCAACTTTGGTAGAATGTCCTCAATGCCACGAACTTAAAGTCGCTCACAAAGTTTGCGACGCATGCGGTTTTTATGACGGCAAGCAAGTAGTGGAAATTTCCGCAGATAAATAAGGTGCATCTACTAAAAAATTGCTAATTAGTCACTGATGGAATTTGTCAGTGACTTTTTTGCGTGTGAAACAAATGTTATAAAAATGCCTGTTTTGTGAAACAAATCACCAATTCGGGCATTTTTTATTGCAAAAAAATGTTATATATAGTATAATAAATAAAAATAAAGTGGTAGTATGTCCAAATTTGTGTACCACAATACAAGGAGGTAATTGTGCAACTAGATTTTGATAAGATTGAATCGATACTGCAGTACAAGTTCAAGAATAAAAGTATTGCATATCAAGCTTTTGTTCATTCGTCTTTTGCAAATGCCGAAGGTATTGAAGATAACGAAAGAATGGAGTTTTTTGGAGATTCTGTACTGGAGCTTTTGTCCAGTGAGTATTTGTACGATAAATACCCCGACTGTGATGCTGGACAGCTATCTAAAATGCGCGCCAAAATCGTTTCTGCTGATGGACTAAGACCAGTCATGGAAAAGATGGACATACTAAAGTACTTGCAAGTTAGTGAAGGCGCAAGCAAAATACGCAAATTGTCCAAGAAGATAGAGGCAAATTTGTACGAAGCAATTTTGTGTGCTATCTATCTTGATGGCGGTCTGGAAGCGGCAAGACAATTTGTTTTGAGAACTTTATCAGAAAGTATGGATCAAGCTATTAATCTGATAAAAAAGGATTACAAAACTATCCTGCAGGAGTTTTGTCAACAGAAGAAGTGGTCTGTTAATTATCAGTTTGTTGATAAAACTGGGCCAGACAACAATCCGCTATTTAAGTACGCTTTGTACATAGACGGAAAATACGTAAGCGAAGGGCAGGGTTCTACCATTAAACAGGCAGAACAAAATGCAGCAAAAACTATTGTAGAAGACTGGAGAATCTATTAGTGCTATACCTAAAGAAAATTGAAATGTATGGTTTCAAAAGCTTTGCTGATAAAGTTGAGTTGAGATTTGATCAACCAATTACAGGCATCGTAGGACCTAACGGATGCGGAAAGAGTAATATTTCTGATGCTATTCGTTGGGTACTTGGTGAGCAAAGTACAAAAACACTTCGTGGTAAGGTGATGCAAGACCTTATCTTCAGTGGAACTGATGTGCGTAAATCTATGAGTTACTGCGAAGTTTCACTGTTTATTGACAACTCAACTAGACTTTTCCCCATCCAAATGGATGAAGTTATCATCAGCCGTAAGCTTTATCGCAACAACGAAAGCGAATATTTGCTAAACAGAAATATTTGCCGTTTGCGTGATATTCAAGAATTATTGCGTGGTGTAGGTCTAGGAAAAGAAGGTTATTCAATAGTTGGACAAGGTAGAATGGACGCAATCTTAAATGCGCGCCCAGAAGATCGTCGTGCAATTTTTGAGGAAGCCCTTGGTATTTCCTCTTTCCGCGTTAAAAAAGTGGAAACAGAACGTAAATTGGAAAAAACTCGTGGCAATATGCAAAATATTATGATTCTTGTAGAAGAATTGAAACGTCGCTTGCCAGAGCTTAAGCGCCAAAGCACAAATGCACACAAATATCTCAATTTGTACAACGAATTGAGACTTTTGGAAATCAATGCTTATATTTACGGTTATGACCATGCTAGTCAAGACAAAGCAAACGGTAAAAAGAAGTTAGACGGTCTAAAAGAACAACTTGCTTTGAAAGAAAGACTTTATGTAGAGTTTAACGAGCAATATGATGCTTTGTTCCAAAGAAGAAATAGCATTGATGACGAAATCAATACTTTGCGCGAAAGACAACTAAAGCTAGCCGTTGCTCAAGCGGAAAATGAAGGTCAACAAAGACTTCACCAAGAACGTATTGCCAACCTTCAACACGATATTGAACAGTCAGAAGAAACAATTACTGCCAGTCAAAACGAGATTGACAGTATCACTCAAGCAATCGCTGAACTAGATGATCAAATTGCAAAACGTTTGCAAGAAAAAGAACAACTTGAAAACGAAATTTTGCAAGTTACAGAAAACTTTGTTTCCTTGGGCGGAAAATTGGACGAAATCAACAACGATGCTGATGCTTTGCGCAAAAAGCTAGAAGACATTTTGGCAGCTGTAAGTCAATATTCTAGCAAACTTGCTGCTGGCAATACCGAAAAGGACACGCTAAATCAACGTCTACAAGAAATTGCCGATAAGGAAGCAGAAGTGAGCCTAAAACTTAAGCAATCTGCCGGCGAAGAGGGCAATTTGCTAGAACAATACGATATTCTTCGTAAACAAAAAGATCAACAAGAATCTGATGCTAGAATTCTCAAGCAAAAGGTTAAGGAGCTAGAATACAAGCAATTTGAGTTTGCTAAAGAGTTGCAACGTAGACAACAAGCTTTTGCCAGCGAAAAGGGCGGTATTGACATGCTCAAGGACTTTGCGGCAAACTACCGTGGCTTCCAAGTTAGTGTTCAATATTTGATGCAAGACAGTCAAAAAGACAAGGAACTTGCTAGCCATATTTGCGGTGTTGTAGCAAATTTGTTAAAGGTTGAACCAAAACTTCAACTTGCTATTGAAACTGCACTTGGTGCACGTTTGCAAAACATTGTTACCCTAAATGAAGAGGATGTAAAATATCTAATTAACTACCTAAAAATCAATGATTATGGTAAGGCTACTTTCTTGCCTGTATCATCCATGAAACCACATACAATTGTAAGACCAGAAGTGTTGAACGAAAAGGGTGTGTTGGGTGTAGCAAGCAAGCTTGTTTCCTTTGATAAAAAATATTTTACAGTTTTTGAAAGTCTACTTGGCGGCATCGTTATTGTGGATAACTTTGACAATGCAGTTGCTATCAGTCGTAAGTATGGATACTCTCACAGAATGGTAACACTTACTGGTGAACGTATTAACAACGACGGTTCTTTGGAAGGTGGTAGTAACAAAAAACAAACCACAACCAATTTGTTGGGCTACGAATCGGAAATTGAAAAACGCACGGAAACTCTTGAAAGATTGAGAGCCGAGCTAAACAAAACTGAACAAGAAAAACTTGCTTTGGACAAGCAATTGGAACAACTTCGCTCAGAGCACGCTCAACTGTTGGATAGCATCAACTCTTTGAACGTTCAAATTGCTACTGCAAAGGAAAAGATTGAAACATCTAACACGTTGTCTAATTCTGACAAGCAAACAATCCTTGGTTTATCTACAGAAAAGGAAAGAATCAACACTCGAATAATGGAAATTGACAGAGCAATTACCAAGATTACTGCTCACTTGGACGAATTATCCAAGGCGGAAAAGAAGTTGCGCTCCAAGATTGACCACAACAGGGAAACTTTGCAACTAGAAAGCTCCGCAAAGGATTTGCTTGCTCAATCCATCAACCAAAAGAGATATCGTCTTGCAGTTCTTGCTAACAATATTGAGTCTGCGCAAAAGGAAAAAGAAGCACTTGCTCATCAAATTGTTTCCTTGCAAGATGCTATTGAAGGTAAAAACAGATATATCGGTCAAGTTAGACAAGCTATTGATTTGTTAATGGAAGAACTCAATGCAAGTACCGAAGACTCCGCACTGAGAGATGAATTGACACAACTAAGTCAACAAATCAAGCAAGCCGACCAACTTAGAACTCAACTGGAAGTGGACTTCCAACGCATGACAGATGAAAGAATAAGTTTGTCTAACGAATTGGAATCTATTAGGGGTAGTATTGATAAGGAAGAGTACATCCTTAGCAAGATTGACGACGATTTGTTGGAACTTCAACAACGCGTTCAAGAGGAATACGGAATTACCTATTCTGCAGCAATGCAATACAAGGTTGATGATTTTAACAAAGACGAAGCTAAGGCAAGAATTTCCGAACTAAAACAAGCTTTGCAAAGACTTGGTAGTGTAAACGTTAATGCTATACAAGAACTTGAAGAAACACAATCTAGATACGATGACTTGTTGAAGCAAATTGACGACCTAAAGAAGGCCGAAGATGACCTAAAAACAGCATTGAAGGGCTTAACTAGTGATATTCAAGTGCGTTTTGAAGATGGTATGACCAAGATCAACGAAAACTTCAAGACTATCTTCCGTGAATTGTTCAATGGTGGTAATGCAAGACTATATATCGACCGCGATCCAAACAAGGAAGAACTTGATCACGGTGTAGAAATTGAAGCTCAACCACCAGGAAAGAAATTGCAAAATATTTCTCTTTTGTCCGGTGGCGAAAGAACAATGACAACAGCAGCTATTTTGTTTGCTATCCTAAAGTTCAACCCAATGCCTTTCTGCGTATTGGACGAAATTGAAGCGGCATTGGACGACGCTAACGCAGATAGAATTGCAAAATACTTGCGTAAATTTAGCGCATCTACACAATTTGTTATTATCACCCACAAAAAGCCAACCATGGAAAACGCCGACGTTTTGTACGGTGTTACAATGGAAGAAAAGGGTGTATCCAAGATTGTTTCTGTAAAACTTACCGAAGCTATAAAGGATGCAATGTAAGGAGTAATAAATGGGATTTTTCCAAAAAATTATTGATGGACTAAAAAAGACCAAACAACGCATTGGCTTCAAGCTAAATGAATTGTTCAAACGTGGTATCTTTAATGATGATTTCTACGACGAACTGGAGTTTATTTTGCTTAGTGCTGATATTGGCGAAGATACAACAATTGATATCATCGAAACTCTTCGTGAAAGGATGACAGAAGATAATATTTCTGATCCCAAAAAGGCCAACGAGTATCTCAAGGAGGTTATGTTGGAGATTTTGGGTGACGAACACTTGGAACTGAACCCACCTACAGTTATCACCGTTGTAGGGGTAAATGGTGTGGGTAAAACTACAACCATTGGGAAACTAGCCAATATATTCATAAAAAAGGGTAAATCCGTTGTTGTTGCAGCAGCTGATACTTTCCGTGCAGCAGCTAGCGAGCAGCTTGAAGTTTGGGCGGATAGGGCAAAAGTTAGAATTATCAAGCACGAAGAAGGTAGCGATCCTGCCGCAGTAGTGTTTGATGCCCTTTCTTCCGCAAAATCTCGCAAAACTGATGTGGTTTTGGTGGATACAGCGGGACGACTTCACAACAAAAAGAACTTGATGGAAGAGCTTAAAAAGATCAACCGAGTTGTAGAAAGGGAATGCCCCAACGCACAGCGCATCAATTTGATTGTATTGGATGCAACTACCGGACAAAATGCCTTGTCACAAGTGGACGTTTTCAACGAAGCTATTGACCTGGATGGTATCGTTTTGACCAAGTTAGATGGTACTGCAAAGGGCGGTGTTGTTCTTGCAATCAAGCACGACATGGATATCCCAGTTTACTTCGTTGGCGTAGGCGAAGGAATTGATGATTTGATGGAATTTGACGCCGAAAGCTACATTGAAGGTATTATTTAAGCTAAATTAACAGTTGTCAGGATTTGGCAACTGTTTTTTTGCGTAAAAATGGGTAAAAATAGTTGACAAGTAAAGGAGCTTTACAGTAAAATATCAACGTAAAGTATTTTTGCTTTACATTGCAGAGGTTTATATGGCAGTTTCCAAACTACAACTATCCCAATTACTAGGTGTTTACGGCGGTTTGTTAACCGACAAACAACGCGAAGCAATTTCTATGTACTGTGACTGCGATTGTTCCCTTGCAGAAATTGCATCGGAAGTTGGTATTTCTCGTCAAGGCGTTAGGGATGCTATTGTAAATGGCGAAAAGTCCTTGGAAAAACTAGAAGAATCTTTGCACTTGTGTTCTTTTATGCACGACATTTCCGTAGCTCTAGAAAATGATGATAAAAACCGCGTTTTTGAAATTGTTAGAGCTTTTGTAAATAAGGAGTAACTAATTTGGCAGCTTTTTCTAATTTGACAGATAGAATAAATCATATTTTTTCCAAGTTGAAAAATCGTGGTGCGTTAACTGAGTTGGAAATTAAGCAAGCAATGCGTGAAGTTCGTGTTGCTCTGCTAGAAGCTGACGTAAACTTTTCCGTTGCAAAAGAGTTTATTTCCAACGTTACCGAAAAGGCTGTTGGCGAAGAGATACTAAAAAGCCTTACTCCTGGTCAACAAGTTATCAAAATTGTTAACGAACAGCTGATTGAACTACTTGGTTCTACTCAAAGCAAACTTGGTGTTTCACCTAAACTTCCAACCATCATCATGATGTGTGGTTTGCAGGGCGCAGGTAAAACAACAATGTGTGGAAAACTAGCTTATTATTTGCAAAAACAAGGCAAAAAAGTATTGTTGGTAGCAGATGATATTTACCGTCCTGCGGCAATCAAGCAATTGGAAATTGTGGCTGACAAGGTAAAAGCAGGATTTTTCCAAATGGGACAACAAAATCCCACTAAGATTGCAACAAATGCTGTAGAATTTGCTACAAAGAACGGCTTTGATACAGTAATCATCGACACAGCTGGCCGCTTGCACATCAATGAAGAATTGATGGACGAGCTCAAATCTATCAAAAAAGCAGTAAACGTTTTCGAAACGTTGTTGGTTGTGGACTCAATGACTGGTCAAGATGCTGTTACGGTTGCAAAGTCTTTTGATGAAGCATTGGATATTACCGGTGTTATCATGACAAAGCTTGATGGTGACACTCGTGGTGGTGCTACTCTTTCCATCAAGGCAGTAACAGGTAAACCAATCAAGTTTGTTGGTACAGGTGAAAGACCAGAAGATTTGGAAGCTTTCCACCCAGACCGTATGGCATCAAGAATTCTTGGTATGGGTGACGTTCTTACTCTTATTGAAAGAGCGCAAGCAACCTTTGACGAACAAGAAGCATTGAAGCTTGCAAAGAAAATTAAAGAATCGACCTTTGACCTAAATGACTTTTTGCAACAATTTGAGCAAATGGGCAAGATGGGCGACCTAAACGATCTAGTAGGTATGATTCCTGGTGCAAGCAAGCTAACGCTCGGCGATAAAAAAATCGACGAAAAGCAACTAAAGCGCAACAAAGCTATTATCCAATCGATGACATTGGAAGAACGTTCCAATCCTAAACTCCTTAACTACTCTCGTCGCAAGCGCATTGCAGCAGGTAGCGGAGTGCAAGTTTCTGACGTTAACAAGCTTATCAAACAGTACGAGCAAACGCGCGACATGATGAAGCGCATGACAAAATCAAGACGTTTGCTCTTTTAATCACTAAAATCTTTTGAAAAGATTCAAATTAACATATAAAAAATTATCATAATACATTTGGAGGAAAACAAAAATGGCAGTAAAAATGAGATTGACAAGAATGGGTGACAAAAAAAGTCCTTTCTACCGTGTAGTAGTTATTGACTCTCACAAAGCACGTGACGGACAATATGTTGACTTGGTTGGAACATACGATCCTATCACAGAAGCAGTAAGAATCGATGCTGAAAAGGCTAAGAAATGGATTAGCTGTGGTGTTCAACCAACAGAAACAGTTAGATCTCTTCTTGTTCATGAAGGAATTTTGGAATCCAAGAAAGCTCCCAAGGCTTAATTAGTTGAGGGGCAATTATGTTGGAACTAGTAAAATACATCGTTGAACAATTAGTTGACGATAAGCAAGCAGTGAATATCACAACTCAGGTTGCTGATGGTGTAGAAACTGTTTCCATTCGTGTTGCAGAAAATGATATTGGTAAGGTAATTGGTAAGCAAGGAAAAATTGCTATGTCCATTCGTACCTTGGCTAAGGCTGTCGGCATGAAAGAGGGCAAAAGATACAACATCGAAATTGAGGACTAATTATTTTTGCCACAAGCATTATACTTGTGGCATTTTTACTAATTATGCAAGAAAAAATTCAAATAGGTAAAGTGCTAAAAGCACAAGGCATCAAGGGAGAAATCAAGATTGGTTGCTCCTTGGATAATGCCACAATGATGAATAAAGTAGACACTTTGTTTGTTGGTGCAAAAAGTTATGCCGTGTCCAAGATTAGGGCTGACGGCACTTTTTGCTACGTTCTTTTGAAAGGAATTGTTGATCGCAATATGGCAGAAGAGTTGCGAAACTTGCCTGTTTTTGCATATAAAAATCAACTATCAATACCAAAGGACAGATACTTTATTGATGATTTGATTGGTTGTGATATCATCGATGAACAACAAAGCAAATTGGGTACAGTGGTGGATTTGTTGCAATATGGCGCTGCAGACGTTTTTGTTTGCGAAGCCCAAGTTGGCTTTTCTTTTCCATTTTTGAAGGACGTTGTGGTTAAAGTTGACGTAAATAGCAAACAAATCTTTGTTGCAAACAAGCGTTTTGAAGAGGTGGTAGTTTATGACGATTGATGTACTAACACTTTTTCCAGAGATGTTTGCTGCTTTGGATAGCTCGCTAACAGGTAAGGCAAAAGATAAGGGTTTGTATGCACTAAACACACACAATATTCGTGATTACTCACTAGACAAGCACAAAAAGTGTGATGATGCACCATTTGGTGGTGGAGCAGGTATGGTTATGACTCCACAACCAATTCACGATGCAATCAATGCAGTGGATCCAAAGCACAAGGCTTTGCGTATATATATGTCTCCACGTGGTAAAGTGCTCAATCAAGCACTTGTAAAGGAGCTAAGTGAGCAACAAAATCTGCTCATCTTGTGCGGTCACTACGAAGGTATTGACCAACGCGTTATTGACATGGACATAGATATGGAACTATCCATTGGTGACTATGTTCTTAGTGGTGGAGAAATCCCTGCAATGGTAGTGATTGACAGCGTGCTTCGTTATGTTCCAGACGTTCTTGGAAACAGCCAATCTACTGTTGATGAGTCATTTTCTCAACCTTTACTTGAGTATCCACAATATACTCGTCCACAAGACTTTTTAGGTGCAAAGGTACCCGAAGTGTTGGTAAGTGGTAACCATGCAGCTATTGCAAAGTGGCGTCACGAACAATCATTGTTGATTACACAAAAGAACAGACCTGACTTGCTGGAGGACTAAATGAATATTCAATGGTTTCCTGGTCATATGACCAAGGCCCTCCGCATGATGGAGGAAAACGTAAAAATAGTAGATGCTATTGGCTATGTTTTGGATGCTCGTTCTCCTGCGGCTTGCTTCAATCCAAGCTTCGACAAGATCATTGGCAACAAGCCCGTTGTGTTTATTTTGAACAAATGCGACCTTGCTGACGATAAAAAAGTGGAAGAATGGTGTAATTATTTTAGACATAGTAATCTATCTTTTGTTAAAATTACAGCTACTGCAAGCAAAGAAGCATCAAAAATAACTCAAGCCTTTGCTACAGTAACAGCACCGCTTAGAGAAAAGTTGAAGGCAAAGGGCTTGTTTAAGCCTGTGCGCTGTCTTATTATTGGTGTGCCCAACTGTGGTAAATCTACCATTATCAACTGTCTGAGTGGACGCAAAGCTGTTATAACAGGCGATAGACCTGGTGTTACTAAAGGGAAACAATGGGTTCGACTTCAATCTGGTTTGGAACTGTTGGATACCCCTGGTACACTTTGGCCTAAGTTTGATAACGACACTGTAGCATCTAGATTGTGCTTTATTGGCAGTATCAAAGATGACGTAGTAGATTTGTACGAAGTATCCTGTATGCTACTAAATGAACTTTCTGCAATGTATCCACAATACTTAAAAGATAGATTCAAGCTAACAGACGTCACGTTGCCAGCAAATGCGCTTTTTGAACAAATAGCTACAAAGCGTGGATTTTTGCTTCGTGGTGGAGATATTGATGTTGAACGTTGCGCCAAGGCAATTTTAGATGACTTTAGAAAGGGTAAAATTGGCAAAATCACTTTTGACACACCCGAGGTGCTACTATGATGCTTAATTACGAAAGACAGCTTATGGAAAGCGGAGCTAGGCTTATTGCTGGTATAGATGAAGCAGGTAGAGGCCCTCTTGCTGGTCCGGTGGTTGTTGCTGGCGTTATTATGCCAATGGATAACATCATCCAAGGAATAAACGATAGCAAAAAACTATCTGCAAAAAAGCGCGATGCATTATATGACCAAATAATGTTAACTGCATTGGACGTTCAAGTTGCGATAGTGGACTGCAATACCATTGACGAAATCAATATTCTTAACGCAACAAAGCAAGGTATGCTTCAGTGCATAAATGGTTTTGAACAAGTTGACCGTGTACTTATTGACGCGGTAAAACTAGATACAAAAGTTCCAACACTCTCTATTATCAAGGGAGACGCTTTGTCCTACAGCATTGCAGCTGCAAGCATTATTGCAAAAGTAACACGTGATAGGTTGATGCTGGAACTAGACAAGCAATATCCACAGTACAACTTTGCAAAGCACAAGGGCTACGGAACCGCTGAGCATATTAGATTGCTTAAAGAACACGGTCCATGTCCCGAGCATCGTCGTAC
>JAFTHP010000023.1 GCA_017457305.1 Clostridia bacterium
CTTCTTGGCGCAGTTTTTGCGGTTTTTCTACACGTACGCCAACATCCAGCGAAAGCACCTTGTTGATGAGAACTTCGTCGTAGGGCAAAGTCTTTTTGGCTAGATAGCTATCCCCAACCTTTGCCACACTTTTAACACCAAGCCACTCCTCGCACTCGGCAAGCGCCATGGGTTCAACGGATAGGATGACTTCGCACATTTCCTTGTTGCGCAAAACGTCCGTTTGGATAACGGAACTATCCACGTGGTAGGGCCTACCAACAAAGTTGTTGCCCACTTCCAACTTGACAATACGGGAAATACGGAAATAGCGGAAGGCACGACGCAAACAACAGTAGCAATAAACGTACCAAATGTTATCCTTGAGTATCAAACAATAGGGCTCAACTGTACGAATTGAGTCTTCGCCGGTACGTGAGTGGTACTCTATTTTGCAGGTCTTTTTGGTGGCAATGCAGTCGGAAAAAACAGCCATTGCATCCTTGCCATCCATATCTTGGCTATCTACAATTAGCTGTTCGGAACGCAAAATGGTTGCCGTCTTGTTGGTGCGGTGCAAGCCTTGAAGCTTGCTTACAACATTGCGCATTGTAGCATCCTGAACGGAAAAACTTTGCAAACAAAATAGCACACGCTCGTACTCCTCCTTGGTGAAGAAGGTGGACTTTAGCTTGTAGTTTTCTAGTATGGTCCAACCACCACCCCTGCCAAAGTGCGATTGGATGGGGATTCCACCTGCCGAAAGGACGTCAATATAGCGGTAAACGGTACGCTTGGAAATTTCAAATTCTTCGGCAAGTTCGTCCGCTTTGACCACTCCGTCAGATGACAACAACGTGGATAACATACCAACTAGGATGTTCATTTGCATAGTAATTTTCCTCCATTATACAACACAATAAACAACAGTTGCATTGCGCAACTTGTCACAATAATATTTTATAATACTGACAGACAGTTGTCAAGGTATATGGAAAATTTTTTGATATTTTTTGTAATAACTGACACAATGTTGTCACAGTTGTTTGATATAATGTAATCACAAACATCAAAGGAGACTTCACCATGAAATACGATTGCTCTAACGAATTTGACCTTGCTATCATTTACCAAAAATTAACTTCCCCTAGCCTTGGTACTACCACAAAGGCAAGAAACTTTTTTGGCAAAAAGAAAAGCGCATTGCAAGCGCTTCAAGAAAAAATTGCTCAGGTGCAATTTGCCAAGGGAAGTCAACAATTTCACAGATAAAAAAGTTTGTTTTTCATAATTACGTTACTCCGTTTTTGTTCTTCTTTATGAAGGGCTCCCATAAAAGGTTGGCTGGTTACCAACTGGGAGCCAAAAAGAAAATCGCTAGTAGTATTTGCCTTGCGTGCGCAAATATTTTCTAGCGATTTTTTTTGTTTTTTTACTTCTTTTTGCCGTGACCACCACTTAGCACAACGGAAGGGAAGGTGTAGGTGTAACTACACTTAGTGCGATAGTCGGCAACCGCTTGCGCAACCAGTGCATTGCCGTACTGCAAGGGAGTGTATTTATCCTGCCACAAGCCGTAGGCAAGGGAGCCAGGGATGGTGTTTATTTCGTTAACGTACAAGGCATTTGTTGATTTGTCCATCAAGTAGTCCACACGTATTACCCCCTCAAAACAAAAATCTTGGTATATTTGCTTGGTTAAACTTTCAACATCTTGCTGTATTTGCTGTGGTATATTTTGTGGGGATAGCGTAGGAGCAGATATGTACTTTTCTTCGAAGGTTAGTAGCTCGCTCAAGGATAGCGGACAGGAAACTTGACTTGCCACCACAATACCGCCATCCTTCATTGCTGCGCAGTTGTATTCGACAAAGTTTGTCAAAGCTTGCTCCACCAGTACCGTTGAACAGTAGCTAAAAGCCTTGCCGAGCGCATCCAGCAACTGAACTTGATTGTGGCACACCACAACTCCAATGCTAGATCCAAGAACACAGGGCTTAACTATTACTGGGTAGCCTAGGGGCTTTGTTTGAGATAGGTAGATTTCGTTATCCTGCCCCACCTTGAGGCACACCGCTGGCAAAGTTGGATAATTGCGTTGCTGTAGCATACACTTGGTTAGCCACTTGTCCATTGCAATGGCACTAGCCGCTATGGAAGATCCAACACAAGGGATGCTGGCCATTTGACAAAGAGCTGCAACACAGCCATCTTCGCCGTTTACTCCGTGACAGCAGTTTACAACAACGTCAATATCAACAAAGCGTGCCCTTTTGTTGCGAACAAGATACACACCGCCCTTGCCACTAGCAAAACAAATGGCAGTTTTACCAACGTATGTTAGATGCTGTGCAGGAGTAAGATTGTTTGGCACAAGCCAACAACTGTTGTTTTTGTCAAAGTATCCGCTTGTAACGTTGCCGTCAAATAGCCCCTTTGACAAGCATCCTGTGATGACGGAAATATCGTGCTCACAACTTTTACCGCCATATACAACCAAAATATTCATATACAGTAAACCTCACATAACATTAACAGAATCGGGAAGGTCGTTTTGAAAAACAAGCAAACCGCCAACGGCATATTTACGAGCAATAGTAACAGCATCGGTAAGATTGGTTGCCGAAAGTACCTTGTTGCAACCGCCAAGCAGTAGTCCTTGTTGTAGATAGCTAGAGTTTTTGCCTAGAGTGACGGCAACGTCCACAACTCCACCAAGCAACTTGCCACATTGCAAGTTTTGTTGTTTTCTATCCTTGCCACACTCTACAATTCCTTGCGTGATAACCACCTTGGGACAATGAAAAAAGGATAGAGTTTTAGCGCAACTTTCCACCCCGACAAGACTAGCATTGTAGCTGTCGTCCACAATATAAAAGTCGTTGCACCTACTAATTTCCATGCGATGCGGGGTTTGCTTAACCTTTGAAAGGTTATCTATTGTTTGCTCAAAGCTTTGACCAAGTTGAAGACAAACTTGCATTGCCATTGCAAGGGTATCGGCAGTGTGAAGTGCAATTTGTGACAAAGTGACGGTGGCTGTTTTGTCTTGGTGTTTAACGACAAAAGTGCTGCCACAAAAGTCAATATTTGACAATTCAATTTGAAGATTACTGTTACTTGCAATCTTTTTGCAACTGCCTATATTTCCATATTCAACGGCATTACTTGCCCTATTTAACACGCAAAAGCCGTGCATATTTATACCAAGTAGTAACTGTTGTTTTGCAAAGATTACGTTATCCAAATTGCCAAAGGTTGACAGGTGTTGGGGGCAAATTCCTGTTAGTACTCCCCCTTGAGGCGGGTACAGTTTGCACAACTTTTTTATATCCCACTTACCCCTTGCGCCAAACTCCAAAACAAGGTATTTGGCAGTAGATAAGTCGGTGCTATTTATAAACTTGGCTATGCCTATCGGAGTGTTACAGCTACCTGCAGGAGCTAAGCTGTTGGATAGTAAACTAGCAATCATATCCTTGACGGACGTTTTACCATAACTGCCCGTTACTGCAATGATTGTTAGGTTTACCTGAGATAACTTTTTGCGTGCTTTACCAATGTAGTAGCTTGCAATTAAACTTTCTATTGGCAACAAAATTAACCAAGAAGCAATGACTAGCAAAGGCAAAAGGGCAATGGAAATACCTATATCCACCAGCCAACAAACAGCAAAGTTTGCTACAAACAAAAGTACCATTATACGGATAATGCGTTTGGTAATTGCAAGCCTTACTTTGCGCTTCTTTGTCCATTGAATTACCGCTGTAACTGTTACAAAGGTAACGGAAAAATACCAAGCAATATCAAAGATGTAGAGCAATACTCCACCGCAAAGGTGCAACCAAAACCACACCGTTTTGACCACCCAATAGTATCCACGCCAAGGCTTGTAGCCTGTGCTTTGCAGTACAAGCAAATAGTTATAGCAAGCAAAGGTGGCGCAAATTGCGGTTAGTAGATATACAAAAATCACATCAAATACTCCTTGTACTAGGCAAACATTTGTATTACCGTTGCACTACTTTGTGGATTGGTAAAAAAGCAAAAGTGATCGCCGTTTAACGCCACTAAATTGCTGTGGGGAATAATCTTGTTTAGCCTTTTTGCGTGGTTTAGCGGAGTTTGATTGTCTTTTACTCCGTTTAGAATTAGAACCTTGCATTGTATCCGTTTAGCAAAGGGGGCAAGGTTTTGATTGACCACCTTGACAAAGGTGTTTTTTAGCTCCATACTGCAGTTTTTGTAGTCGGTACTGCCGTATTTTGTCTTGTTGCTTGTGCCCAATACTCTGCTGAAAAATTTGTGTAGCTTGTATTTGGCAACCTTGAATAGTCTTGTTACACTAAACCGACGTAGCCCTGCTGGGGCAACCAACAACAGTTTGCCTACGCATTGGGGATACATTGCCGCAAATACCATAGCTACCCTACATCCAAAACTGTGCCCCACTATTGTAACTGGGGACAGGTTCAAGCTGTCAATGAGCGAGTAAAGTGCCATTGCGTAGTCGGTGACGTTCCATCCTTCTGTCGGTGGCATGGGACTGTTGCCAAAACCTGGTAAATCTACCAAATAGCAACTGCGAGAGCGAACGTGCTGGACTATCGGCAAGAAAATTGAACCATCACAGCCCCATCCGTGCAAAAAGACAATGGGTTCCCCTTGTCCCACCTTGGTGTAATACATTTGCAATGACATTGTCTCCTATCAAGTTAGTATATGCGCGTTATCTAAGCAAAGTGACCTGCTAGTAAACAAAAAAAACAGACTGCGGAGTACACAATCTGTTTTGATTAGCTATTTTATTTAGTTGTGTGCTAGCAGTAGCAAACACTACTGACTAAAAAGGTAGCACATTTATATGTTTGTGGCAAAACTACCAATTATTGGTTTAGTTGTTTGAGCATTGTAAAAGCGTCGCGTGTGGGATAGGTGCTTGTACGATAGAAATTGGGGCGTACGCCTGCAACCACAAAACCATTTTTTAGATACAATCCAACTGCCTTTTCGTTGGCGGTGTTTACTTCTAACTCGGCAACTTGGCAACCGCTTTCGGTGGCAAAATCTACCAACTTTTGCACAAGCTGACTGCCAATGCCTTGACGTTGATACTCGGGCAAAACGGCAATGTTGCACACCTGTGCTTCTTCGTACATAATGCGTACACAAGTGTAACCAACAATTTTGTCATCCATTACGTAGCCAAAAAAGTGGGAAAAATCGTTTTCGAACTCTCCGCGAAGGGCAGGGATGGACCAAGCATTGCGCTTGAAGCACTCGTTTTCGATATTGGACAGCTGAAAGATATTTTGCATTGTGTATTCCAATTTGGTAATCATTGTTCCATTTCCTTAATATTATTTTTTGGTTGCATTTTCTTCCGCTTGACTCTTGCGGATGTACAGCGGAGATAGGTTATCGTCGAAGTTTCCAGCACTGTACTTGCTCCTACAAAGTTCAACTAGACCGTCTAAGTACTGGCTAGCTAATTTTGCGGTGCCAGCATTTTGTGCGCGGATATCGTCGTAGGCAATTAGGCAAGGTGGTATGTTATTAGTGTAGTCGGCAAAGTAGTATCCGTTGCCGGCATCGATGATTGCACTACCCTTTGCACCACAGTTAGCAGATAAAGCTATTGCTTGCAAGGTGTTTAGCTCAATGTACTTTTTGCCTAGAGCCAAATTGTAGCCCTTGATTGTGGCAACACCAATGCGGATTCCCGTAAAACTTCCTGGTCCAATGGAGCAAGCAAAAGCATCCATATTAGACAAAGCGAGATTATGCTTTGCCAAAAATTGCTCAACGGCAAGGCACAACTTTTCGCTGTGTTGTGTGCCAAGGTTGTAGATGCTTCCGTCAAGTATTTGGTTTTCTGTGACCACGGCAATAATCAAATCGCGTGTGGTGGTATCAATTAGTAGTACTTTCATTTTGTAACCTATTTTGCAGAAATGATAATTTCTCTTTGGTCTTGACCAAGCTTGTTGATGGTAACGTCAATGCAGTTGTTAGGAAGAAGATCGACGATATTTTCCGACCACTCTACAGCACACACACTTGCTGGCTCTCCAAAAAACTCCGACAAGCCAAGCATTTCCGCTTCCATACTATCTTCGATACGATAAAAATCGAAGTGGTTGAGTGTTAGCTTTCCATAGTAAACGTTGTGGATAGTAAAGGTTGGGCTTGTAATAACGTCAGCTATATCTAGTCCAACAGCCAAGCCCTTGACAAAGTGAGTTTTGCCAGCACCCAAATCGCCATGCAAAAGTAGCACTTCGCCACCAGTTAGGGTTTGGGCAAATTGCTTGGCAAACTGTTCCGTTTCTATTACGTTGTTAGTGATAACCTTGGTAACTTTCATAACAATATTATACAACTCTTTGACTAATTTAGCAACAAATTGTGTGTTGACAAAAAAACATTTGCTACAATCGCATTGTCAGTAGAAACTTGCGACAAACTGACCAACATATCCGCTAGGCAACTAAGGCGAAAATGTTGGCAGTAATTTGATTACTTTGTTGACAAAATAGTAAAAACAGGTATAGACAGCATTTGAACTTACTGTACAGCTAAAGCTATTTAGCTACGGTTATTTGCATAGTTAAATAGTTATTATTTGCACAGTATCTTGTTGAAATATGATTAACTATTGAAAACTAGAAACGATTGAACAATCTGTGAATTGACTTGTAAACAACAAAAGTGATGATGGCTGTTGCTAAAGTTTTGATGACGTTGAACAACAACGTCCACCACATCATTGCTGGAACGGCTTGTTCAGGAACCTTGAACATTGGTAGCAAAAAATACTGGTTGCATATCCACATAATACCGCAAAACAGCACACTGCTAATAGCTAGCCCCACAATAGCGCCCTTTTTGTTTTTGTTGTACAAATACACAGCTCCTGCAACAAAGGCATATACTGTGCCGCTGATAAGGTTGGATAGGTCGCCTACGTAGGCAGTTGACGTACCACGAATAAGCAAGCCAATACCAATCTTTGCACCATTGACAATTACTCCGCTAAATGGGCCAAACATAAAAGAAGCTAACAGAGCTGGCAGATCGGAAAAGTTCATCTTGAGGTGTGGTGTTGCTGGAAAAATGGGAAACTCCAACATTAACAATATTACCGCCAGCGCCGACAACATACTGATTTTTGCCAGATAGGATATGCTCTTCATTTGTTTAAACTCGCACCCCCACAGCTGACGGAAGGTGGGCTTAGCGGGCAACTTGCAAGGGCATTTGTTGGTGGATTGCTGTTGTTGAGTTTGTTGCAAATCTTGTTGTTGATTTGTGTCGTTACACATATGTTACTCCTTTACTTTGAGCAAAAGAAAACGCCCGCAAAATGCAGGCGCAGGTAGTCTGTATACAAAACTATCCAAATCTTTTATCATCCGGACTGTTACCGTCGGCACAGGAATTTCACCTGTTCGGCACAACAAAGTTGTGTTCATAGGCTGTACTATCGGTGTGGACTTGCACCACGCCCCAAAGATTTTTTATTGTTACGTTTATTATACCACACATAAGCTTGTGTGACAATAGTTTTTGGGGTGGTAGATTTAACAAAGTGCGTTTTTATAATATAGCTGTACTCTGTAAGTATTTTGTTAGATTGATAGCTTGTTGATGTTTGAGAACAAAAAGTATTTTGCTAGATTGATAGCTTGTTGATGTTTAGGTTCAAAAAAAGGGGCTTTGCTAAAAAACAGCAAAATACCCCTTTGTTTGTTAGTGTTTAGTTTTCCGTCAGCATACTACTTGTGCTAGTTGGTTGAAAAATACTATTCCTTACAGATTGCTACACCGCAGCTTGCGCCAATACGATCGGCACCTGCTTGTACCATTGCAAGAGCTTCTTCGTAGTTGTGAACGCCACCACTTGCCTTTACCTTGAGGCCGTGTGGATGAACTGTGTCGGCCATTAGCTTTACAGCTTGAACTGTTGCGCCACCCTTGCCAAAGCCTGTGCTTGTTTTTACGTATTGTGCACCAGCGGCAATGCAAGCGTTGCAAGCAGCAACAATTTGTTTTTCGTTGAGATTGCAAGTTTCCAAAATAACCTTGAGAAGAATATCTCCGCAAGCCTTTTTAACTGCGGCAACTTCCTTTTGAATCTTTGCCCAAGCATTAGCCTTTGCCAAAGATTGGTTGATAACCATATCAATTTCGGTTGCGCCAAGTTTGATGGCATTTTTAGTTTCGAAAACCTTTGTTTGGATTGTGTTTTCACCAAGAGGGAAACCAATAACTGTGCAAACCTTAACGTCGGATCCTTCCAAAAGCTTTGCAGCAAGCTTAACGTGGCATGGATTTACACATACAGATGCAAAACCATATTGTTTTGCTTCTTGACAGAGAAGTTCAATTTGACCCTTTTTTGCAGGTTTGAGCAATGTGTGGTCGATCATTTTTGCAATTTCACTTTTTAGCATAAAATTCTCCTGTAATCAATAATTTGTGATTTGATGGCCAAAAACCACCTTTACTTTATTATTATACCACAAACAAATAGCTATTTCAAGGTTTTTGCAAAAATTGACTATTTTACACTATTTTTTGCGTTTTTTTAGGTCGATTGTTAAAACGTTATCTTCAATTTCGATGTGTTTGGGATGGTTTGCCCAAAACTTACTCAATAAACCCTTTAGCGCCAAACAAATTAGATAGACTACACACAGCGCAATACCCACGCTACAACCAATGACAACTGGCAAAACTTGTTCCATAACATACCCCCTACGTATGGTTGCATAATAACATAAATAACTTGCCAAAAAATGTAGTGATAATAAACATTGTGATATATTTGAGGGAATTTGCTCTGGCAAAAAGTAACTGCAAACAAATTCAATACGCATAAAATAAGGGCTAATGCAAATACTATCCAAAACAGCTAGGAGATAAGTATATGAAAAAATATATTGTTATACTTGCAGTTGTGATGCTACTGTTTGCCACCACAACTGCTTTTGCTCAAACGGAAAAGGAAAGTGAAATTGTACAGCTTGTAAAACAAAACAGCAACGTGACAAAGGCGGTATGCTTGGTGGAACAAAGATTGTGTGTTGTAGCGATACAAGCGAATAAGTTTGTATCCCGAACAGAATACCAACAGTTTGTTGACCAAACAACACAACAAATCCAACAGCAATTTGGCATTGACAAGGTGATAATCACACGCAGTGCAAAGCTATTTTACCAAATTAACAAAATAGCATCACTGGAGGAAAACGAGCGACAGGAGCTAGTGGAAAAACTACTGGATGAACTGGCAAAAATACCTGCTCCGTTGCCCTACTTTCCCGAATTGAAAAACATCTTTGACAAGTAACACAAATGCCCACTAGTGTACAACTAGTGGGCTTTAACTATTTTTGTTGATATTTATTTGTTTGTTACTACTACTTTTTGGCAAATGGATTAACAAAACTTTGCGTGCAATTACTGTATACAAATTATGCCGTGAAAGGTGCTAACCAAACAGTTTGTGTCAATGGTTACATCTGTAATTACTTGTTGAAAATTTATGTTTTTACAATGCGGCAAAAGCGACTAGTTTAGGCCAAGAATTTGTTCTACTGTTGCAACAACTTGCTTAAAGCTTTCTTCTTCGAAGGGGCTTGCTAGACCGCACTCTTTAAGTAGTTCTACGTAGGTCTTTGTTCCGCCAAAATCTAGGAACTTGATGTACTTGTCAAATGCTGCCTTGTAGTCTTGTTGAGACAATGCCAAAAATTGCAATGCTGTAAATTGTGCAAAGCAGTAGTCAATGTAGTAGAAAGGACTTTCGTAAATGTGTGCTTGACGTTGCCAACGACGACCATCTTGTACGGCAGGGATACCTTCCGTTGTCATATATGGGATAAATTGCTTTTCAATTTGGTTGTAGAAAGTGTTACGCTCTGCAGGTGTCATATTGGGGTTGTCGTAGCAAGTTTGTTGGAAGTAGTCCACAATTGTTCCGTATGGAATAAAGGTTACAGCGCCACCAATGTGGTAAAGCTTGTACTGCTCGGTCATATCGCCGAAGAATAGGTCAATCCAAGGATAAGCCAAAAATTCCATTGACATGGAGTGAACTTCGGCTGTTTCCATACTTACACTGCTCAAAAATTCGCTTTCAATAAAGAAGGACTTGTAGAACTCCAATGCGTGGCCAAATTCGTGTGTGAGCACGTCGATATCGCCAGCGGAGCCGTTCCAGTTGGAAAGGATAAATGGAAGCTTGTATTCGGGCAAACCTTCGCAGTAGCCACCGCCCCACTTGCCTTCGCGTGACATAACGTCAAAGCACTCGCACTCTACCATTGTGTCAAATAGCTTGCCAGTTTCTTGGGACATTTGATTGTACATCTTGGATGCGTTGGCAAAGATTTGTTCTGGTGTGCCAATGGGCTTGGGTTCTACCGCTGTAAATACGTCCATATCGTACACGTATTGTTGACCAAGGTTGAGTTCCTTGCCTACCTTGTCGCGAATCTTTTGTGTTAGTGGTACCAAATACTTGAGAACGTTTGCTCTGAACTTGGCAATATCTTCCTTTGTGTAGCAGTTGCGTTGCATTTGAAGGTATCCAAGTGGAGAGAAGTTTTCGTATCCTAGTGCTTGTCCCATCTTGGTGCGAACCTTTACAAGGTTATCGTAGATTTCGTCAAGTTGTTGCTTGTTGTCTTCCAAAGCTTGACCAAATGCTGTGTAGGCAGATTTTCTAAGATTGCGGTCGGCATCGGTAAAGTACTTGCGAATACCAGAAAGGGGAAGTTTTTCGCCGTTGAAGTCGATCACGATTCCGCTAACAAGCTTGGTGTAGCTGGTGGTTAGCTTGTTTTGTTCAACACGCAAATCAATCAAACGTGGATCGTTGGCGTCCACTTCCATTTGAAGGTTGGTAAATAATACTGGTGGGAATATCTTTTCTAGCTCTGGACGGAACTTGCTGTACAAGTAGCACTTGGAAATTTCCGCTGTGGCTACGCTAATTTCGGGACCAACTTCGTCCAAGTAGTCTTGCTCAGCAGCATAAAATTCGTTTGTTGTATCCTGTGTGAAGCGAATAAATGCAATGCGGATATTTGTGCCGATTTTTTCAAAATAATCCTTGTATTCTTGGTGCACTTGCATAAATTCTTCTACCGATTGTGCATTATCCAAACGTTGCTTGAACTCCTTGGCTTTGTCCAAGAGTTGTTGTTTATCTGGTCTTGTGTACTTGATTTGAGAAATCTTTACCATAATATATCTCCTTGTATGTAAAACTAGTTGTTGGTTGTGTTGTTTTCAATTTTGGTCACAAAGTCGCTGACTATTTGCGTGTAGCGAAGGGGATCGAACAAGTGACTGCGAGCGTGCAATGCGCCTTCGAATAGGTGCAGTTCCGACAACGGATTTTGCGCTGCTTGGTACAGCTTTTGTGAATGATAGTAGTAAATTAGTGGATCGGCTGTACCGTGAATAAAGCAAATTGGTACTTGTGTGCCTTGCACCACCTTGACGTTATCCACCTTGTTGAAGTTACACTTGTACTTAACTGTGGAAATAAGGTTAGCAAAATCTACTATTGGAAAGGATGGAACAGGTACAACCTGACGGCATTTTTCACGGAAGAACTTCATTGCGTGGGAGTAGGGGCAATCGGCAACAACCAAGTTGATGTCGCTACGCAAAGCGAGAACTCTTAGAACAGTTACTGCGCCCATACTTTCGCCGTGCAAAGCAATGAAACTATCCTTGCCAAAGGTTTGACGGGCAAAGTCTACAACCAATGTCAAATCCCTTGCTTCCAAACCGCCAACGGTAGTGAACTGGCCATCAGACAAGCCAAAATATGGATGGTCGTAAATTACAAGGTTGTAGCCCAAGTTGTAGAAAATGGTTGCGTACTTGATGGTGATAAGTCGGTTTTGTGTGTGTCCGTGCACCACAATTGCCACCTTGGCTGGGGTGCTAGTTGCTTGTGGGTTTACTATATATTCGCCACGAAGCTTACCTTGTGTTCCATCAATTTCGAAGGGTTGCTTGCTCCACACGTTATCGTAATCGCTGTAGTCTACGTTATCTACCGTGGTTTGCTTTGTCTTGACTTCTTCCAAGGTATAAGCAACTGGACGAAAGGCTTGTTTTAGGAAAAATCTACCAGCGAAAAACGCCAATATGGTGTACAGCAAAACTATGCCACCAACCACCACAAGTGCAATTTGATATGGTTCCATTGTTATCTCCTTTTTGTTGAAAGGTATACATTGTACAGCTGTGCCCAAATGCAAACGTATGAGCATATGTACATATTTACGTTGTTAAACGTTGTTAGTTGTTTACTTTAACTGTTCTACTACACCGCTAGTGCCATTTGTTGCAAGTTGGAAAATACATTGTGCAACTTGGCTAGGGGTGTACAGCTTGGTGCCGCTAGCTAAGCAAAACTCGTCAATTTCCTCTTGAGTGTAGCCCGAGCACATATCCGTTTGTACCATTGGTGGGCAAACGCAGTTTACGTTAATTTTGCTAGTTGACCACTCCTCGGCAAGACTAACAGACAAGCCAACAACGGCAAACTTGCTCATACAATACACACTTTCGCAAGAAGCACCTTGTACTCCCCAAATGGAAGACACGTTGACAACTGTTGGGTTTTGTCCTTGACTTAGCAGTGGCAAAGCGTGCTTGCAACACAAAAATACTCCACGTGCGTTGGTGTCCATAACGGTGTTGTAGTCATCTAGTGACACATCCTGCACCAAACCACCACGCCACACACCTGCGTTGTTTACAAGTACGTCCAAGTGCCTAAAATACTTGGCAACGTAGTTGAACATATCGGCAACTTGCTGTGGGTTGGATACGTCCGCTTGGTAAAGGTGTGCGTCATATCCACATTGCAAAAGCTCCGTTTGCAGTGCCTTTGCCTTGTCGGCGCTGTTGTTGTAGTTGATAATTACAGTGTATCCTTGCTGGGCAAAGTGACGTGCTGTTGCTGCGCCAATGCCACGCGAAGCACCTGTAATAAGTGCGATTTTTTTCATAAATTCAAATTCCCTCGGTTGAATTATATCGAAATTTTAGTAGTAAAAAAGTTGCTTTTTTACTGCGTTTATTTTTAGTATACGGTTTGCTTGTATATCTCTTTACTTGTACAGATATGACAAAATAGTAATTGCCACAAAAATATCTACATAAGATTGGTGTGTATTTAGCAATCCAACACAATACAACAAACTTGTTTACCGACTAAACGACGAAACCAATTAACTAAACAAGCTGAGAGAGTTCTTCCCACAAAAGCATTGTTTCTTCTAGCTGTAAATTGCATTGCTCAAGTTGTTGTAGTAATGGCGACATCTTGGAATAGTCGCTTGCTACAGTTGGGTTGGCTAGCTGGTTGTTGATATCCTGAATTTGCTCCTCTAGCTGGGTGATTGTTTGCTCCAACTGCTTGAGTTTGCGAGCGTTATTTGTTTGTTCGGCACGTTGCTTTGCGTTGCGATAGCCCGTTTGCGTGACTGGTTTTGTTACCTTTTTGTCTGGCTGAGCAAAGGTTTTTTGTGCAAAATCGTCGTAGTTGCCTTGGTAAACGTTCAATGCACCTTGGTCAATTTCCGCAATGCTGGTGGAAATAGCGTTGACAAAGTATCTGTCGTGGGAAACGAACAGCACCGTGCCTGTGTAGCTACGAAGCGCTTCTTCCAATGCCTCTCTACTTGGCAAATCCAAGTGGTTTGTAGGCTCGTCCAACAACAGTAGATTGCAATCCTTTGCCATGATCATTGCAAGCCCCAGCTTGGCACGTTCGCCACCGGAAAGCTCGCTAACAAGCTTGTACACGTCATCCGCCCCAAGTGTTACCTTGGCAAGCAAACCCCTTACTTCCGTTTGGGACATACGAGTGTTATCAAACCACAGCTGGTCGATAACACGCAAGTTACCCTGCAAGTTTAAGTTTTCCTGATCGTAAAAACCTGTGCGGACGTTTTTGCCAAACACAATCTTGCCTAGGTCCTGTGGATTGGCTGCGGCAATGCGCCTAATCAAAGTGGACTTGCCACTACCGTTCAACCCCAAAAGTGCCACCTTTTGTCCCCTTCCCAACACAAAATTGAGATTGGATAGTAGCACGTTGCTACCGTAGGCAAGGGTTAATCCCTTGATGGAAACGGGAAACTCCGAAGGCTCCGACGTGTAGTCGAAGACAAACCTTGGTGGACGCTCGTCGGCTTGGGGCGCGGACAAAATTGTCATACGTTCTAGTTGCTTTTCGCGAGATTTTGCCATATCGGCGGTGCTTGCACGCACTTTGTTGCGGTCGATATAGTCTTGTAACTTGGCAATTTCCCTTTGTTGACGTTCGTATTCCTTTTGCTCCAAGGCACGTTTTTCCGCCTTGAGAAGCTTGTATTTGGTATAGTTACCCTTGTAGCAGGTAATTTGTTGATGTTGAATATCCCAAATGTGTGTGCACAACTTATCCAAAAAGTATCTGTCGTGCGATACAACAATTAGGGTAGATTTGCTATCCTTTAGAAAGTTTTCTAGCCAATCCAACGTTTTGTAATCCAAGTGGTTGGTGGGCTCGTCCAAGATGAGCAGTTCCGGCTTTTGCAACAGTAGCTTGCACAGGGCGGCTTTGGTCTTTTCGCCACCACTCAAGGTATCTACAACCCTATCGGCAAAGCACATCATACCCATACCGTTTAGTACCTGTTTTACCTTGACTTCCACTTGATAAGCTTCCATAACGTCCGCTTGAACTGTTAGGCGGTTGTACTTGTTGGATAGCGCCTTGTACTGGTCGGAGCCTTCGCTAACTGTGGCAAGCTCCGCAGATACTTGAGCAATTTGATTGACCAGCTTGATATGCTCGTCAAACACGCTCATCATTTCGTCAAACAAAGTTCTAGAGGAATCGAACTGGCAATTTTGCTTGAGATAGCCCATTGTTAGCCCATTTTTGCGATAGATACTACCGCTAAACAGCTCGGCTTGGTCGACAATGCACTTTAGTAGTGTGCTTTTGCCTGCACCATTGGCACCCACTAGGCCTATATTATTTTGTTCGTTCACTTCCAAGTTGGCATGGTCGAAGATGGTTACATCGCCATACTTGAAGCAACCGTCAAACATTTGCAGTAACATACTTTTCCTCTTGATTTTGCTGTGAAATGGTCACAGCAACGTATATGTAGTAAAAAGCAATATTGACGGCAATATGCCGTCAAAATGCCAAATTATTGTGTTTTTGTTGTTAGTTTAGTAATTTATCGCCCTTTTTGTAGTGGAACAGTTTTGTAAAAAATGCCAATACAAATGGAATTGCCAACGTGTCGGCAATGAGCAAAAATAGTTGTTCAAGGTGACTATCCACACCGCACTGATCGCAAGGAACAAGCAGTAGGTCGTAACCCAAAAATGAGCTTGTAGCAAGTGCTGGAACTGTAAGGCAAACAAGTAGCACCACCCAAATGGATAGGTACAAAGCACGCTTCCAGTTGTTGAAAGGCTTGCAAGCATAGTACAATGCGAACATTCCGCCAAATGTGTACACAATGGTTATCAAAGTGGATATCAAGTGGTCGGGAACAATGCTGTTATCCACCACGTGCAACACGTACAACACTCCTGTTGTAACAAGGAAGGTTAACGTTGCAGGCAAGCAACGCTTGAGCACGTTGACAAGGAAATGCCCCTTTATCCTACTTTCGTTAGGTTGCAACGCAAGCAGAGTTGTAGGCAAGCCTACTACGATGGCATCCATCAGTAGTACCTTGGTGTTAGACAATGGGCTGAGCATAGATATATTGAATACATAGTGCAACAAAATGAGCATTGCGTTGAGAACAATGACGTACATTGTCTTCATAAAGTACATACTGGTTGCACGTTGAATATTGTTGACAACTCGTCTACCTTCGGCAACAACGCTAGGAAGGTTGCTAAAGCTATCGTCCATCAAGATTAGGTGGCTCACGTTACGAGCGGCGTCGCTACCGCCAGCAAGGGAAATGGAACAATCGGCTTCCTTCATTGCCAAGATGTCGTTTACACCGTCACCCGTCATAGCAACTGTTTTGCCGTTAGAACGCAAAGCCTTGACTAAAATGGCCTTTTGGTCGGGAGATACACGGCCAAATACCGTGTACTGCGATGCTGCTTGCATCACTTCTTCATCCGACATACCTTCTAGACTAATGTACTTGTCGGCATTTTCCACACCAACACGCATAGCAATGTTGCTAACCGCAGTTGGATTGTCACCGGAAATTACCTTGATTGCCACACCATTTTGCTTGAACCAGTTGATGGTTTCTTCGGCATCAGGACGGATGTGGTCTTCAATTACGATAACTGCAACAGGTCTGCGAACCTGTGGCAACGTTTTTGTATCGAACAAGGTGCTAGATGAATATGCCAAAAGCAACACTCTGTAGCCCTGTTCGGCGTACTTCTTTACCATGTCAGCAATGCGCTGATTGGGAGTTTTCAAAACAAACTCTGGCGCGCCAAGCATATAGGTGCCGTGTCCCTTGAAGGATACCGCCGATAGTTTGCGCTCGGATGAAAAAGGAATTGTGACAACGGCTTCCAAAGCGGGAGTTTTGGGAGAACCAAAATATTGCTTTAGCGCACGTGACGTCATATTGTCCGCCTTCAAAGCGGAGTTCATACTGGATACAATCTCCCTAATTGTGTAGGTGGACGCACTTTGACTGCGAAGGTCGATAGAATCGATAACGCGCATTGTGCCATCGGTGATTGTGCCAGTTTTATCCAAGCACAAGGTGTCTACACGAGCTAGCATTTCGATACAGTACAGCTCCTGCACCATTGTCTTGCGTTTGGCTAGTCGCAAAAATGCAGCGGCAAGTGCAACGCTTGTTAGCAAAAATGGACCTGCAGGAATCATACTTACAATGGAGCCAGAGGTGCGCTTGATGGCATCCCTCAAAGCTTCCGAAGTCATATCAAATATAGAAAAGTTTGCCCAATCGGTAAAGTTGTTACCTTCCGCATTGAGAACAAACAAGCCAATGGTCATTGGAATAACAATGATAGATACAAATATCAAGATTGCTTTGAGTGACCTTAGCATTTGTGAACGTGGCTTTTGGTACTGTTTTGCTCTGCCAGTTAGGCCAGCAATGTAGTTGTACTTGCCCACAGCCGACACGCGTGCTGTGCAACTGCCACCAACGATAAAGCTACCAGCAAACAACGTGTCGCCAGCGCGCTTTACTACCGCTTCGCTTTCGCCAGTTAGGATAGCTTCGTTTACTTCCACAAAACCGTCCATAACAATGCAGTCGGAGCTGATTTGTTCGCCGTTGCTGAGCAGTACGATATCATCCAGAACAATTTCGCTTACTGGGTGCATATCGGCAAGGCCATCACGCAAAATCTTGACACGTGGCTCGCTGATAATGTTGAGCTTATCTAGCGTTTTCTTTGCCTTGATTTCCTGCACGATGGCAATGACTGTGTTTGCCGCAACTACGAACACAAAGGTACACTCAAATGGCATACCATACAGGCACAACACCAACGCTATGATAAAGTAGATCATATTGAAGTAGGTGAAGATGTTGGATAGCAAAATACCCAAAACGCTCTTGCCCTTTTTGCTGTTGTCTACGTTAGTAAGCCCTTGGCTATTGCGTTGTTCTACCTGTGCCGCAGTTAAGCCAACCTTTACAGGCGCAACAAAACGTTCCACGCCATCTAGCTGTGGAATACTTGTTTTATTGGTGTTGTTGGAAGTTTGTTGGCTCATTTAGTAATAGTCCTACCTGAAATTAGTTAATTTTGTTAAAAGCACCGTTTTTGTACTCGTAAATTTCATCAATGCCCTGTTCAGCAAGTTGTTTTAGCTGGTAACCAAGGTTTTTGATGCGGTTGATGATGGTAACGTTGTGTGTTTTGCGCATTTGACGGCAAGCATCCATAACGTCCACAAGGCTCTTTTTGTCCAAGTTTTTGTCCACAAGTACGGCAATGCCCTTGTTCTTTTCAAAAGTGATGCCACGTTCTTGCATCAACAAAACGATACGTTCAAAACCGATGGAAAATCCGCACGCTGGAACGTCGGTGCCGATAATCTTGCCAATCATCTTGTCGTAACGGCCACCGCCACCTACTGCTGAGCCAAGACCTTCTAGGCTGATTTCGTAGATTGTGCCAGTGTAGTAGCCCATACCTCTTACCAAGGTAACGTCAAACACTACCTTGCCGTTTTTTACACTGTTGTTGGTAACGTACAGTATTTCCTCAAGGTTTTGCCTTACTGCTGGTGGCAAAAAGTCGCCAAGTTCCTCTACACACTTAGCAAATGGATTGGGTGCAGAGTTGATGCGGTTGAGCATATTTACAAAATCTACCGCCTTGCCTGGAGCAATTTGCTCTACTTCTTCCATAACGCCAGTAACGCCAATTTTGTCTAGCTTGTCTAGCGCGATGAAGATAGCTGGCTTTTGCTCGTCGGTAAAACCACAGCACTCAGCAAGAGCATTTAGCAAACGTCTGTCGGAAATGCGCACCTTTGCATCATTAAATCCAAGATTAGACAATGCGTTCATTGTGGCGGTGATAAGCTCTGTTTCCGCTAGGTTGGTTGGCTCGCCAATGATATCAATATCGCATTGAACAAATTGACGAAAACGACCACGTTGTGGACGGTCTGCACGCCAAACGTTGTCCATTTGGATAGCCTTGAACACAGCGGGAAGCTGTCCTTGGTTGTTGGAGTAGAATCTTGCCAAAGGAACAGTTAGGTCGTATCTTAGACCAAGGTCGCAAAGGTCGGTGGTAGCATTTTGCAACTTTTCGCCACGTTTCAAAATTTTGAAAATGAGCTTTTCGTTGTCGCCACCTTGCTTGCTGGTTAGTAGTTGAATATTTTCTACTGCAGGTGTTTCGATACGGCTAAAACCATAGCTTTCGTAGGTTTTTTGTATTATATTTAGCACTTGTTGTCTAAATGCAAAGTCTGTTGGCAAAAAATCTCTCATGCCCTTTGCAGGTGTTCTTGGTAGCATTTTTGTTTATCCTCGTAAAAATTTGGTGTGTGAATTGATTGAATAAAAATTATGTCAAATGGACTACACAATGTACTTGTCGTCATCTGGCTTGGAGCTACGCATTTCGGCAGCTTTAGCTTCGAATCCCTTTCTGCCAAACAAAGCGTAGGTTGCGTTTTTGCCCCCTTCTACACCAGGTTGGTCAAAGGTGTTGATGTTGAGCATTGCACCTGTGTAGGCCGTTTGAAGTTGCAACAAATATAGCAATGCGCCTAGATTGTATTCATTTACGCAGTCCATAACGATTGTAAAGTTGGAACGACCGCGTTGTGTAAGGGCATAACGTGTTGCGTGCAATTCGTTGTTCATTAGGTTGTCCAAAGTGTGTCCGCAAAGGAAGTTTACGTTAGGGAACTGTTCGCAACCGTGTGGAATTGTGTAGCTACTGCGGTAGTTTTGTACTTCGATGAAGGTAATAACCTTGTCACGTGGGCCTTCGATGAACAACTGAACTTGGCTGTGTTGGTCTGTTACACCAAGTGCCTTGGTAGGTGTTTGACCTACGTTTACAATGTTGCCTTGCAAATCCAATCTCTTGCCCAAGGATTCTGCCCAAAGTTGGCAGTACCAATCGGCAACGTACTTGAGGCTATCTGCATAGGGCATCATAACGGAAACGTTCTTGCCCTGTTGCATGCTGATATATTGCAATACTGCACCTGCCAATGCTGGGTTTTTGTTGATGTCGTTAGACTTGCATCTTTCGTCCATATCCTTGGCACCTGCAAGCATTTGTTCAATGTCGATACCTACTACTGCTGCTGGCAACAAACCTACTGGAGACAAACCAGAGAATCTTCCGCCAACGCCATCGGGGATGAAGAAGGTTTCAAAGTTGTTTTGTTCGGCAAGCTTGATTAGGTTACCTGTTGTTCTGCTAGTTGTAGCAATGATGTGTTCGTGAGCCTTGTCGCCCAATTTTTTTGTGAGCAAATCCATAGCAATTAGGTATTGGCTCATTGTTTCGCTGGTGGAACCAGACTTTGTTATAACGTTGAAAATTGTTTTTTCAATGTCGATGATATCCAATAGCGCATTGAGACGTTCGGGATCTACGTTGTCGATAACGTAAAAGCGTGGACCCTTGCGTACGGAACGTGGAAGTTCGTTGTAGTACAAGTGCTTGAGCGCATTGAACATTGCAATTGCGCCAAGTGCGGAACCGCCAATACCAAATACAACAAAGTATTCGCAGTTGTCGCGGATACGTTGTGCCGTTTGATTGATACGGTCAATAAGTTCTTGTGGGGAATATGGACTATCCATCCACTCTTGCATGCCCTTGCTACGGCCTGCTTCTACTTGTGCGTGCGCTTGCAAAGCCATATCTACGTGATCTTGTAGTTGTTGGTCGGTGATACCACGTTCTCCCAACGTGTATTGCATCATGTTGTTGTAGTTAACTTTAATACTCATAATATCTTTTCATCTCCATAGTGCTTAATAAAAAAATTCAAGATATATTGTAAGACATTTTTGCCGATTTGTAAAAGAGAAATAGGCACTTTTGTTATATAATTTATTTATATTAGTATGTACAATTTTTGTGAAGGTAATTTTTTTGTTAAATTAAAATATCGTATTTGCCAAACAATGCCTTGAAAGCCTTGCCGTGTTGCTTGTTTGCGTGGTACAGCAAGAACATTACAAACCTTGGTGGAATTTTGGCAACACTCATCATTGAAATCAATGGGGTTTCCATCGAGCCAGATACGACCATACGTGCAACAGGATCATCACTGCTCTTGGATGGGGACATCCTTTTTGCTACAAAAGCAACGATTTTTTTGAAAAAGCGTACAAATCCTACCGAACGTTCCATATCCCCAAGGGTGTTGTTCAAGGTAAACGTTCCGCGTTTAGCTGGGTAGTACAATGGTTTGTCCTTGCCAACAAGGGCGTAGAACTTTTCTTCTTCCACAGTTGCTCCACCCAAACAAGCGTGCATATAATCTTGGGCGGAATAGCCTTGCTCGGGGATTTCTTCCCCCAAAACGTTGATTTTTGCGCTGATAAGTGGGCAGTTTACGTTGGAGCATACACTAACTGTGTATTCCCCTTGTACCATTGTCATCTTGTTGTTGTACCACACGCTAAATGCACGGTCTTCGATGTGAACGCTAACACGCACACTTTCCCCTTGTGGCAGGTAAACCTTGGTAAAACCTGCTAGTTGACGGGCTGGACGCATAATGCCGCAGTTGCAGTTATCCACGTACACTTGAACAACTTCGCTACCGCTTGCGTTACCAGTATTTGTAACTGTTACAAGTACCTCTACACCATCTTCCCCCTTGATTAGTTGCATATCGGAGTAGGTAAACTCGGTGTAGCTAAGTCCGTAACCAAATGGGAACAGCACGGGAATATTGAAGGTGTTGTAGTAGCGGTATCCCACAAAGATGCTTTCGCGGTGCTCATCTAGGAAGTAGTTGTTTGCAAAGTAATGGTAGCAAGGCGTGTCTTCCAAGTTGAGTGGGTAGCTTTCGGCAAGACGTCCGCTTGGGCTAACGTTGCCAAATAGCAAATCGTATGCAGCGTGCATTACCGCTTGACCGCCTAGGTACATATTGAGCAATGCTTTGGCGTTATCTAGCCAAGGCATACTCATTGGAGAGCCACCAAATGCCACAAATACAATGTTGCTGTTTACCTGTGCAAGCTTGGCTAGTAGCTGTTGTTGACAGGTTGGGATATCCAGTTTGGTGCGGTCGTAGCCTTCCCCTTCGAAGTCGTCCGTTAGCCCGCCAAAGAACAAAATTGTGTCAAATTGGCTAGCCAACTTCAATGCCTGCTTTTCTAGCTTGGCAGAAACCTTGTCCCCACGCACGTTGTATCCCTTGCAGTAGGTGTATTGGATGCCGTTAGCTTGCAAAACTGTCAAAAAATTGTCGGCAGTTGCGTTGATGTGGCTGCTGCCTGCCCCTTGATAACGTGGTTTTTCGGCAAGCTCGCCCACCACTAGCACCTTGCTATCCTTGTTGAGTGGCAAAATGCCATCTTGGTTTTTGAGTAGTACGGCGCTGTCGGCAGCTACTTGACGGCAGATGTCGTTGTGGCGTTGAAGGTCTACCACGTCCCTTTGCTTTTCTACACTGCACTTGGCAACAAGATTAGCTACTCGTGTGCAGGCTGTATCCAGTTGACTTTCGGCAACGGTGCCATTTTGAACATACTTTTCTAGCTGAGCACGATGGTAACTGCCACCTTCGGGCATTTCCAAATCCAAACCTGCGTTCAAAGCCTTGTCTACGTTGTAGCAAGCACCCCAGTCGCTCATAACCAGTCCTTCAAAGCCCCACTCTTGACGCAAAATTTCTGTGAGCAAATGTGGGTTTTGTGCACAAGATAGGCCGTTTATCTTGTTGTAGCCTGTCATAACGCAGTACGGTTGAGCGTTTTTGATGACGCGTTCAAATGCGGATAGGTAAATTTCGCGCAAGGCACGTTCGTCCACGATAGCATCAATGGTCATACGGCGAGTTTCCTGACTGTTGACAGCAAAGTGCTTTACACAGCTGCCTACACCGTTAGCTTGCATTGCATTGACGTAGCTTGTTGCCATGTGACCAGCAAGCAAAGGATCTTCGCTGAAATACTCAAAGTTGCGTCCGCACAATGGACTGCGCTTGATGTTTAGCCCTGGACCGAGCACCACCGAAACATCCTCGGCAATGGCTTCCTTGGCAATGGCATCGGCAATGAGTGCGGCGTTGGCTGTGTTCCAAGAGGTTGCAACTGCACAAGCTGTTGGGAAACACGTTGCCTTGTTGCTGTCGTTGATGCCCTTGTTTTTGTCGTCCTGCTTGCGTAGTCCGTGGGGGCCGTCCGTCATCATGATTGCAGGCAAATGAGCACATTTGTACGTGTGCCAAGAGCCTACACCGCTAGCTAGATGAGTTTTATCCTTGAGTGAAAGTCTGCTTACCATTTGTGAGTAATCCATATTGCACCTCGCTATAGTTGCCTTTATTTTATCATATATTTTATATATTGAACAGTATTACACGCAAAAAAGCGGTAAAAAATGCGTATTTGTGCTACTACCGCCATATTTTGCGGTGATTGCAACAACTTTGACAATAATTGTAGGGAAAATTGCTGAAAAATACCTATCAAAATTAAAACAGCTATTGAAATGCCCTCCATTTTGCTGTATAATTACATATTGGTGATGTTATGAAAACAAAAAGAATTGTAAAACTTGTGTGTTTGGCAATTGTGGCACTACTGGTAGTGACGGCAATTACCTTGACACTTACAACTGTTATTAGCTGCAACGGCTACTTTAACAAACACGTAAAACACGCTGATGTTGACAAGCGGGTATACCCCACCATCGACTTTGTTCAACCTTGGATGATTGAGTGGTTTACCGAGCAAGACTACCAAGAGTACTTTGCCTTGCTTGCTAATGCTGGGTACAATGGGATAATATTCCAATACTCCACCAGCGGTAGTATCAACAGCCCAAAGTTATACTTTGAGCCAACGTCACAGTTAAAGCA
>JAFTHP010000024.1 GCA_017457305.1 Clostridia bacterium
CAACTTGTCACAGCTGGTGGATTTGACCACAATTTCTGCTTGCTGGGTAGCCACGCAGCAACGGCATATTCGCCAAAAACGGGCATCGTTATGGACGTTTACACCGATATGCCTGGTGTGCAATTTTACAGTGGCAACTTCCTAAAAGGGGAAAAGGGCAAAAGTGTTTATCACAAAAACAGCGGTTTTTGCTTGGAAACACAATTCTTCCCCAATGCAATCAACAATCCCTATTTTTCCGCGCCAATTTTGCGTGCTGGTCAACAATTCTATTCTAAAACTGTTTATCAATTTTCCACCAAGATATAGTGTGACACAAGTTGATTTTTGATAACACAAGTGATATAATTTAGTCAATATCAAGGCAATAAGCACCGCGGTGTTTTTGTCAACAAGGAGGTACTTTTGTATGGCATTTTTTACTGTAAAAGATGAAAAATGGATTTTTTGGGTAGTACTGGGAGTTCTCGTGGTACTTGCTGCAGTAATTTTGTGGCGAATCATTGCTGTTTCGGTACGCTCCAAGCGCGCCAAGGCAGAAAGAATCCGTCTTGCTGTAGAGGAAGAAGTTCAAGCTCGCGTGGAAGAACGCGTGTTGGAAATGCGCAACGAATACTTTGTTTTGCCACGCAACGTTATTGTTGCAGTTGGACTAGAAGGTCAGGTTAGGGAAGGCAGATACGTGCTTAAAAGTGCCGTTTCTTCTCAAACAAAGTTCAACATCCGCTTCAACGGACTTGTGGAAGAGTATTCCGATGGCGACACCGTATTTTTGACCACCGATGACACAATTTGTGCTGTATCTGGTGCGGTACTTATCAAGCCAGATATCCAATAGCAGTCAACAACACAACACACACCAGGCAAGTCGAACGGGTTTTCCTTCGGCTTGTTTTTACAAATACCACCAGCAAAGGAAGCAATCACTATGGCACAACGCACTTACAACGGATGGGATGAACTTTTCAAGCAGGAGTTTGCCAAACCCTACTTTATAGAACTGAAAAAGTTTTTGACCGAGCAATACGATAGCGGTGCAGTATATCCACCCAAAAGACTGCTACTAAACGCCTTCGATCACACTCGCTACGAGGACGTCAACGTTGTAATTTTGGGGCAAGATCCCTACTACAACTACGGCCAAGCAATGGGTATGAGTTTTTCCGTTCCGCAAGGGGTGGACGTGCCGGCAAGCTTGGTAAATATATTCAAGGAAATCAACCAAGACCTTGGCAGACCAGCCCACATTGTTGGTGGTGACCTTTCTCCTTGGGCAAATCAAGGGGTGTTGCTACTCAACACCGTTTTGTCGGTGCAAGGTGGCAAGCCCAATTCTCACAGGGGCAAAGGTTGGGAGCAATTTACCGACAAGGTAATTGAACATCTCAACAACCGCGAGCGAGGCATGGTATTTTTGCTGTGGGGCAGGAACGCCTACGAAAAAAAGCAACTTATCACCAATCCACAACACTTGGTGCTAACTGCGCCCCATCCCAGTCCACTTTCGGCATATCACGGATTTTTCGGGTGCAAACACTTTAGCAAAGCCAACGAGTTTTTGGCAAAGCAAAACAGGGAGATTATTTGGTAAATGAGCAAAGCAGTAATGACAATTCACGGTTTTTTGACTACCACGGACGACTTTGGTAGACTTAACCAATACCTTGATCATTACGACGAAATTGCGGTGGTGCAAATCCCTGGTCACAACGGAAAAACCAATTTTTCCTTGTTCACAATGCAAAGCACCATCAACACCGTTTTGTCCACCTTCGATACCCTTGCCAAAAAGCACGACCAAGTGGACGTTATTGGTTTTTCAATGGGTGGCGCGCTTGCTCAATACTTGTGCGCACGTAGACCTGTTGGCAAAGTGGTGCTAATGGCGCCATCCAACAAGTTTTTGAACGTCAAATTCCCCTTTTTGTGGACAAAGTTTTTTGTTAACTTGAACAAGCAAACTATCCGCCAAACGGAAGGGAGCAAAAGGGCAAAAAGAAGGCAAGCAAAGGCTGCCGCAAAACCCTACTGGAAGGACGTTGGCTATTCCATCAAGATGGCATTTGGCAGGTTGCTACCTAACATCAGTTTGGCTACCTTTTCCACCTTTAGCCATATGATGAGTATGATCAATGGCGTGGTGGAAGACAAGGGCACTATCGATACCCCTTGTTTGCTTATTCACGGTGGTGCTGACGAATTGGTTCCCATGGGCTCCATCAATTTTGTCAAAAAGCACTTTGTAAACATACAGCAGTACAAGGTGTACGATGGTGTTGGTCACGGTATGTTGTACAGCCACCAAGATTTGCCCATCATACAAGATATTACACAGATTTTGTGCGGACAAACGGACAGGCAGTAGTCAGCCAAGCAAAATATGACCCTTTCGACAAAAAAAGTAACAAAAAATAGATAGATTTAATGATATTTTAAGCAAAATTGTTTACAATTATCTTGTAAAATGTCATTATATAGACAACATCAAATCTTTTTGGTGCAAAACATCCAATAAGGTTTGATATTTTTTGCAAAAAACAAGTTGTTTTGTAATAAAGGAGTGGAGCTTTATGCTACAAATCAAAAACATATACAAAGATTACAAGATGGGAAGGGACGTTACCGTCCACGCACTAAGGGACGTTTCCATCAACTTCCGCACAACCGACTTTGTTGCCATTTTGGGGCCATCTGGTTGTGGTAAAACAACCATGCTCAACATCTTGGGTGG
>JAFTHP010000025.1 GCA_017457305.1 Clostridia bacterium
CTGCGGTACAAGAGTCAGCTCTCATACTTGCGAGTCTAGCGACTACGAAGTCCCAAATATTAGATTGTTCTGCTTTTTCTTTTGAGGAGGCATCGACTCCACACGCATTCAACGGCACCTTACAAACATTTAACATGGTTTCCGGTCTGGACAAACACATGTCATATGAGCCATCCGGATCCTTTGGATCCATGGTGTCTTTACATGCCTTTTGAAAACAGCTGGACACATTTCCAATGCAGTCTTGACGTGCCTTATCTTCTGCAATAATTTCCGCGCTTTTAAGTTGTGGCGCAATATCTTTCAAAAAGGTATCCCAAACCTTATCCGCAACCGCCACACATGATTTTGTTACACTTTCGCACAGCGGCTTCTTTGCCAACAGCATATCATACGTTGAAGCAGAAACTTCGATATTGGTAATTGCTCCCTTTATCTGATAATTTTTTGCTTTTTTGGATGTTGATTTTCTGACATTCGTTGAATCCAACGCACTCATCACTGCACAAGATGAAAAATCTTCGCCGCATCCACCTGTTTTTTGCATACATTTTTTAAATTCGACTGCACATTGTCCTAAATCATACTTGTTCGCTGTACGCAACTGTTCCAATGCAGTTTCGCGCAACGCCTGTTCTGCGGCGGCCAACTTTTGCGCACTTTGACTTTTCCTTTGCTTTAAACTATTTTCAAACGCGGTACAGTCTGACTTAATCCGTTGCGCATACATCATCTGCAGCATCTGTGTATCAGATGCACATTCGGGAATTTGCGCAACGCAAATTTCCGAAGCGGCGCGGTATAACGCGTCGCCTTCTTTACCCTCTACACCACCTGATTCTTCGTCTGCAAAGATATCTTCTTCTTCTGAATCAAGGTTTTGCGTCCACAGGGATGTGTCCAGCTTGCGACGCGTGCTTTTCTTTTTTTCTTCGTCATCGCCTTTTATAACCGACTGTGCGGCCGCGTTTGCGCTTGCAATTGCCGCATCTGCATCTGCGCCCATCTCTAGCTTTTCAACCCCAAGTGTTGCCATTTTATAGGATTGCTCATCAAGTTTTTCAATTTCAGCCAATACCGCATTCAATTCAGAGTTTTTATTACTGCATATACAACGACCACCACTGGCATTGTCTAGCATACAAAAGGAATCCATACACCCGTCATACTTCTTTTGGCATTCTTCGTTTACAACGGTGTTTTTCGTAGCTGCTGCAACCTTGGTCCCTGTACCAATAACTTTTTGCGTAACACCGGCACGCGCCGCAACCACTGGCTTGTTCCCAGTTGTTTTATTCTGCACTGCTGCACGTGCAGAAACGGTCCCCTTGGCAGGGGTTGCAGAACGACCACGACTTGCTACGTTTGACTTTGCTGCGCCATTACTGCGTGCCCCAACAGCCTGTACCCCAGTACTACCGCGCGTTGCAGCCGTTGCACGACGTGCAGCCGCACCATATGCATCGCAAAGAACACCACTAATAACCAATGCAAAAACAATAAGCCTTCTCATAACTTCCCTTCCAATTTATTTAATGATACCATATTTCTGCAAATAAATAAAGTGTTTTTACCTATGTTTGCTCATAAAAAATCCAGTCTTTTTAATGCCACGCAACCTATCGTTTGCGTGTTTTTTTTTGACTGGATTTTTTATGTGTTCCCCACACAAAAAACCATGTTAAATGTTTGTAAGGTGCCGTTGAATGCGTGTGGAGTCGATGCCTCCTCAAAAGAAAAAGCAGAACAATCTAATATTTGGGACTTCGTAGTCGCTAGACTCGCAAGTATGAGAGCTGACTCTTGTACCGCAG
>JAFTHP010000026.1 GCA_017457305.1 Clostridia bacterium
CTTTCGCAATGGATAAAAAAGTCGCAATGTGCGACTTTTTACACCCGACCTACTGCTAGCCGAGCCATTGCCAAATGGCGAACGCCACGAGCAAAGCGAGTATTACGAATCGTACTGCTACAAGCCGTGTGTTCAACGCATTGTAGAGCAACTGATGAGTAAGATTAAAGGGCAACCGATAAACGATTGCCCTAGATTGGTGCTGGAGAGGTGAATCGAACACCCGACCTACTGATTACGAATCAGTTGCTCTACCGACTGAGCTACTCCAGCTTATATACTATTTTTGTTAATTTATTTTGATAATTTTTAGTTGATTTCTCGCCATATCCGTCGGTAGGCCCAAGGCTCTTCCGCACTGCGAGCATAGCTCTTGTGGGCTTTGGCTACCAACAACTCACTGGGTTGTTGGTTTAACGCGTCGCCCCGACTATCTCCAGCTTGGTTATTGAACACATCTGCTATACAACTGTACGCAAATTACGCACACATTATAACAAAGTGCGGGGTAAAAGTCAAAGATTATTTACAACAAAAAAAAATAGGAACACCGCTGTGCTCCTATTTTTGCTTTAGTTTGGAAATTTGTTTGGTAGAGTTGACCACCATATACACGCCGATGGCAAAAACGCACAGGCACACCACTGTGCCCACGATTGTTGTCATTGTTGTTTTGAAGGATGCCATTGTTTCGTCACTAAATGCGTTGAGCATAGCCGTTTGCAATGACAAAACAGATACCATCACTGCGGCAAGGCGCACAACGTCCACCGCTTTGCCCACTATCCAACTGCTCTTTTTGTATTTGATAGCCTTGGCAATAGCAATAGCTGCAGTTGCAAACGTGTAGGCGGCAAGTGCGATGGTAACAATCATATCGTAGTGCGCACCACGGTTGTGATTGATCATAAAAAACACTATTGTGCCAAGCGCAAGGTTGATTACAATCAAAATGATGCCACTAATGCGATAGCGGTTCCACTGTTTTAGCAAGTCGTCCTGCTCAAGCCTTGTGTTGATTAGCAAAAAGCCGCGCAAAAATGCCAGCACAAAGTAGTAGATGAATAACGATACAAACCACAAGGAACTGGACTGCAAACCAGAAAGCAAGTGAACCAGCGCAAGCACCAAGTTTGCAGCAATGCTTACAAACAGCGACACCTTTAGCTTGAGGTCGGGGTTACTGTTGTATCGTTGGATAAGCGCATTGTTTTGGCAAAAACTCTTGATAGCCTTGATTATTTTGGGAATTTGCATGCAAATAACCGTCAAGGTGTACGCCCAAATAGCATAGCTTACATAATGCACAATAGGCGGCACGTTGGTTGCCAAAACAACAACCGCTAGTGCCACCGAAATAACAAAAAGTATTGCTATTAGTGCTAGATGTGGGTAGAGCAAAGCTCGTAGAAATTTGTTTTTCATAATTGTGGTACAGTGTGATAGGGCCTTACGCAATCGATAAGAAGGTTTGCCATATATTCGACGCTTTGGTCACAGCCGTTTTTGATCCATCTTAGTAGCACGCCGTACATTCCGTTTAGGTAGAAACTCAACAGATATTGGCGGTCTTGCTCCTTTACACCATATCTGGTTAGGATGGGATCGAATATTTCGGTGTACAGCGCGTTGAAAATATTTTTGGTTTGAAAAACCATCGGTTGCGATTGCGCCGCGATAAATACTCGCTTGTTATCCAAAACAAACTGCAAATAGGGGATAAGATACTGTGGCGTGATTAGCACCAATTCTTCCAGCGGACAGGTTAGTATTTTTTGCTTGTCGATTCGCAAAGAGTCGGCAAAGCTGTTGTTCATTTGGCGAGAAATGTACTGCAAAGTTTCCATTAGCAAATCGTCCATCGTTTCGTAGTGAAGGTAAAAGGTGGAACGATTGACACCTGCTTTGGTGCAGATTTCCTTGACGGTGATAAACTCGTAGTTTTTCTTTTCCAGTAGCCTTATTAGTGCTTCATCCATCAGTTTTGCAGTATTTTGATATTTAGTTTGTTGCTTATTTAACATTATACTGCCCCTTTTTGTGTGGAATTATTGTTGTTCGTCAACGATTTCGTTTGCAAGGCGGATGATATCGGAACCATACTTTGCCTTACCCTTTGCTAGCATCTTTTTGTAGATTGGATAGTTGATAGCACAACCAGCAATGCCCACCAAGCCAACAACGATACCAATTACCATTGAAATTGGTGTTCCGCCGCCAATTACGCCCATAGCAAAGCTCATACCTGTGCCCAAAATTAGTGAGCAGATACTACCAAAAATGTATGCAAATAGTTTTGCTGGACGCTTTGCAGCTTGGTCAAGTTTGCGCAATGCAACAACCTTGCTTGTTTGCTTGGGGGAATATTCGTTTGCAATGTTTTGTGCGTAAATTTTGTCTGTGTTCATAGTTGAAAATCTCCTTGTTTTTTGTTTTACACCCATAGTTTACCACTAAAACCACACAAAATGAACTACACAACAGCCCATTTGTGTTGATTTTTGTGTGGAAAAACAAAAAAAATGAGATTGTCTAAAAAGGCACATAACAAAAATGGGTACAAAAAGCAAAAACTTTTGCGTTTGTTACGTGGTAAGCAAAAATGTCAAACATATTGATGGAAAAATTGAAACATCGACAGTTGGATACAAATCTATATACGCAAAAAGGAACGTAGCAAACTACGCTCCTTTACTTTATTTACAAACTGATTGTAGTTTGTTGCAATATTTAGATTTGAAAATATGCCTACTGTAACATAAACAACCACCATTACAAAGTGTGTAGAGATTGAAGTCTAATAGAGCAATCTTTGCACAATTAAATAGTGTATGCTTTCGCGCGGGCGCATATCTATTTGATCAGGTCCAGCAAGTGCGCTACTGCAAAACAGTTGTGGATGTGTAGTCCTTGTTGAGTATCATCCAAAAGGTTATCCAAATCCAGTCTGCAAGCCTTGCAAAAATATTCGTTGGCAAGTTGTTTGTTGCCTATATTTGCATACACCCTAGCCAAAAGTGCAAAGTTGATGCAATCAAGATGCAAAAGGTTTGGCAAGTAGTATTGCAAATTTTGCTCCACAACGTCAGCGGAGAAATTGTTAGGATACAATGCAAACAGCAAAATCACGTCACTAGTAGATAGTCCATTGGTACGGCAAAGAACATCCCATTGCAAAGATTTTGCATTTGCCAGTTGATTGCATGATACGTTGGGTAGATTGTCGTAACCTTCAAATTGTTGCAAAATGCCTTGCTTATCTACAAGTAGTATACTGTCGGCACACTTCTTCCAAGATGCCAGTTCGCCAGCGGTAAAGCCAGTTTTGCTTTGCAATACAACAAGTTGCTTTGGTGGCAAATCTTTGAGAAGCTTCAACGCAAAACGCAAAGCTTGTTGTGCCATAAAGTTGACTAAATAGTTGTGATTTTGTAACGGATGAAGGGTGTCGGCACCACTTACACAATAGAAACTGAAGGAAGTGTTTTCGTTATTCCAAGTGCCACGACTAGCCAAATATCTGGCAATTTGAATCATCATTGCTGGCGCTTGAGCTTGGGTAAACACCTTGTTGGTTATAGCATTTGCGTACTGTTCCATTGCCCAAGCAACGGCAAGTGTTGGCAAAAGATTGGTTACGCTAAAGGTGGAATTTTGGCTGGATTCTTCCCCACACAAAGTTGACACAGGAAAACGACTACCTACGCAGTTAGCTTGTTTAGCAAGCGAAGTTGTATATTTTAGCATATCAAATCGGTACAAAATCATATCTAGTGCCTTTTGTTGATTATGTTGCAAAAAGTAGGGGAACAAGATTAGTTCGTTGTGCCAAGTGGCAGTTGAACCGTTGCCAGCAACAAGACCACGACTGCCTAGTGGCGTTTTTGTAGTTGCAAGATTTTGGTTTTGTGCAAGCTGGAACAAAGCAAAACGAACGCCTTGTTCCGTTTGTTCGTCTAGCCCTGTTGGCAAGGTTTGACTTTGCCAATACTGTTTCCAAAATAGCTTGTTGCGCTCACTTGCTTGAAAAAAGGTTTCTTGAGAAGCTTCTACGATGTTTTGCAAAAGCTGTGCTTTGTTAGTTGCACCACTTGTGACTACTGCGCTATAACGAGTGAAAGTGTAGGGTTTGTTCTCCGTCAAATCTACTTCAAAAGTATGTGTTAGTACTTTGTCGTCCCAATCGATATAGGTGGGTTCCGTACCATCGATGTCGCATAGCATTGCACCACCAACATAGACGTTAGTTGTGGGAGTTTTGCAAATGATGAGATTGTCTTCTACGTCCATACGTGTAAAGCAAGGTTGCTTGGTTTGTTGCTTTTCGTCAAAACGCATATTGGCAACTACCTTTAGTGAGCAAGGCTTGTTGGCGGTAAAGACAATTTGTTGATAAGCCCGAGCCGTGTGTTGCATATCCAAGAAACGGCAAAACTTAACGTTGAACTCAATACCCTTTACGTCCCAAGTTACCTGCCTTGTTAGTTGACCGTTTTCTAGGCTCAGTTCACGACTGTAACTGGTGTGATTGAAGCTTGTCAAATCCACAAAGCTACCGTTTAGGTACATTTCGATATCCCAAAAGTTGACAGCATTTACCAAAAATGGCTTGCGTGTGTTGGTATCAATTTCGTACAAACCACGGATGTAGTTGGATACAAAGCCGTCTACTGCGGTGCGTTCTTCCAAAAATCCGCGTGAAGAAATCACTCCGTTGCAAAGAGTGTAGATGGATTGATTTTGCAAGGCTTGGTCTACAAAGAAGTCATCTTCCCTGATAACCCATCCTTGGCTGTTGCATTGTGTAGCTGTTTTTGTCATACAACGCCTCGAAATTAGTTTTGTATATTATAGCACACAAAAGCAAACTACTCAACAAATTTGCCAAAAATTGGTATGGACAAATTGCTACAACCACCATTTTCTAGTCCTGGCGATTGTTATTATTGAGAGATTAAGTGAAAACTTGTAATTGTGCTGTATTTTATAATATTAGGTCTATTTTGCTGTGTATTTACTACAATTTTAATAAACTTGGTTATTTTTTATAAAACTTATATTATAAACCTTGCGAAAACTGTCAAAAATTTGTATAATATTGTCAAAGACATTAACTAGTTGCAATTAACTGGTGAAGGAGAAAAATATGTCAGCAAGCATTGTTAACAGACTCAATCAAGCCAAGAAAGACAAAAAGATCACATTGGCGCAACTATCCGAACAAAGTGGAGTTAGCCTTGGCACAGTTTACAAAATTATGAGCGGTGCATTGAAAACCATCAACCCAGATAAGCTAGCAAAACTGGCAAATGTGCTGGAAGTTGACGTAGATTACCTACTAAAGGGCACAAAATATAAAACTATGCCCTACTTGGGACTTGTTAGCATTGCCTGCATATCCCCTTCCCTTCGTGTTGCCGACTGCCCCTACAACACTCAACAAATTGTAAAAGAAGCACAAAAGGCATACGAAAAGGGCATAAAAATTGCACTATTCCCCGAGCTGAGCATCACAGGATACAGCTGTGGAGATTTGTTCTTCCAAAAGGCTCTACGCGACGCTGCCCTTGAAGGATTGCAATACATCATGCAAAACACATCCGAGTTGGATATGGTGTTGGCTGTTGGTATGCCCATTATCTGCGACAAAGGTAAGATGTATAATGCAGCGGTTATCCTACACAAGGGTAACATTTTGGGCGTTATCCCTAAAACAAACCTGCCAAACTACAACGAATTTTTTGAAAAAAGAATTTTTGCCGCGCCAAACAATGAAAACAATACAATCCGCCTATTTGGCAAGGACGTTCCATTTGGCACACGATTGCTATTTGTAGACGATATGCACACCGACATACGCTTTGCTGTGGAAATTTGCGAAGACGTGTGGGTATCCGACTCGCCCAGCAACACTCACGCACGCGCTGGGGCAAACATTGTGCTCAACCTGTCCACTAGTAACGACACCATCAACAAGGGCGACTACCGCCGTGATATGATAAAGATGCAATCGGGCAAGAACAACATCATTTATGCTTACTGCTCTTCTGGCCCAGATGAATCCACAAGTGATACAGTTTGCGGCGGACACAATATCATTTGTGAATATGGTCAAGTACTTGCTGAGTGCAAACCATTTACCACCTACTACGCACAAGCGGAAGCGGACGTTAACTTTATTGAAAACGAAAGGGCAAAAACTCCACACGGAGCGTTGCCACCAGGATACACCACCGTTCACTTCGATATGCAAGTGGGCAGTACAACTCGTTGCTACAACCCTATGCCATTTGTTCCATCCAACCCTACAGAGCTTGCTGAACGCTGTGAAAGTGCACTAAATATCCTTGCCCACGGATTGAAAAAGCGCATTGCACACACCAACGTCAAGACACTTGTTATTGGTGTATCGGGCGGAACGGATAGCACGCTAGCTTTGTGCATTTGCGCAAAGGCACTAGCACTACTAGGCAGACCAAATACAGATATTGTCAGCGTTACAATGCCCTGCTTTGGCACAACACAACGCACACTTAACAACAGTATTGCTCTAGCCAAGGCTCTTGGCACCACCGTTAGAAAAATTGATATAACAAAGGCCGTTACCCAACACCTAAAGGACATTGGTCACGACCTGAAAACCCACGACGTAACATACGAAAATGCCCAAGCGCGCGAACGCACCCAAGTGTTGATGGATATTGCCAACGCAACCAATGGTCTTGTGATTGGTACAGGGGATATGAGCGAACTTGCACTTGGTTGGGCAACGTATAACGGTGACCATATGAGTATGTATGGCGTAAACAGCAGTGTTCCAAAAACCTTTGTTAAAGCACTGCTAAACCACATTGCACACAACTCCCCAGCGGAAGTGGGCAAGGTTATACTGGACGTACTGGATACCCCAGTTAGCCCCGAGCTTCTGCCACCAACAAAGCAAGGCAAAATCAACCAAGTTACCGAAGACCTTGTTGGTCCATACGAACTACACGACTACTTTTTGTATATGCTAGTACGCAAGGGATTTACTCCACAAAAGGTATACTATCTAGCAAAAATCAGCTTTGCACAAAAGTACAGCCACCACGAAATTTACAAGTGGATGCGCAAGTTCTTGTGGAGATTCTTTAGCCAACAATTTAAGCGCAGTTGTACACCTGACGGCGTTAAACTAGGCTCAGTTGACCTATCTAAGCACGGTTTCCATATACCTAGCGATGCTGTTAGCCAAGTGTGGATTGATCAACTTGCAAAAACATACGAGGAAGATTGCCAATGAGAATGAGATTGAAAAAACACCTTGATGAACGTATTGAAAACGTTAGCAGTATTTTGCTACATCAAGAAGGTGACGAATTTTTTACCAAAAGCGAAGAAGAAAGACACGCACTACTAAAATTGCCACAAGATATATTTGGCAACAACCATCCATTGTACTTGGAACTTGGTTGTGGCAAGGGTACGTTTGCCATACAATCGGCCATTGCCAACCCAGATATCAACTACATTGCTTTGGAAAAACTATCCAACGTTATTGTGGTTGGATGTGAAGAAGCCCTTGGCTACCACCTAAACAATTTGCGATTTTTGAACATCCGTGCCGAAAACACACACTACCACTTGCCACCAAAGTGCGCACAAAGAATTTACCTAAACTTTTCCTGCCCTTTTCCCAAAAAGACATACGCTAACCGCAGATTGACAAGCAAAAACTTTTTGTCAATGTACAAGGTACTGTTGACCGATGACGGAGAGATTTGGCAAAAGACAGACAACAAGGATTTTTTTGACTTTTCTAAGGAAAGTCTTGTGGAAAACGGATTCGAAGTATTTGACGATATGATATTGCCAGCCGATTACCCTGGAAATATCGTTACCGAATACGAAGCAAAGTTCCGTGAACTAGGCAAGCCCATTTACTGCTTGAAAGCAAGAATTGCAAAGTAATATATAGGTGCATTTGCCACCTTTATCAATCAAAATACATCTACTACAAAAAAATGAAGTTGAAACTACTAAAACTAAAAACAAAAACCTTAACCTTTCTTGGCAACTGCATTGGTTACTTCAACACAAAGGTAAAGGGTGTGCAAGCTAACTACAACTGTCACTACGGCAAGGACAAAAAACAGACGTTAGATATACTGTACCCAACCAAACAACAAAACCTACCTTGCGTAGTTTACCTACACGGCGGTGGATGGAGTTGTTACGACAAAAGTCTGTTTCGTTCCACCTGTAAAACCATTGCTAGTAAAGGCGCAGTTGTGTTCAACTGTAACTACCGATTTGCACCAAAACACACAATTAGTGATATGCTAATGGACGTGATGTTGGCGGTAAAATATGCCGTTAGTCACGCAAAGCTATTTGGGGGAGACACTAGCAAAATTATTCTTGCAGGGGATAGCTCGGGTGCACACCTAGTAACATTGTTCAACAATCTGCTTAACTACATCAACCAAAATAAAGAAGAAAGCTACGTAGATAACCCAATAGCAACTACCTTTGCAAGCCAATGCAAGCAACTATTTGACAACACTGTTTGCCTGCAAAATAGCATAGCTGGACTTATATTATTTTATGGCGCATACAATCTTGCTAATGTAGAAGAAAGCGGATTTAAGCACATTAAAACGTTCATTAAAGGCGTTATCCCTGCTAATACAACAGATAGGCAAGGTTACTTGCAAAGCATTTCTCCCACTACATATTTATACAAAAACAACCAGCCAACATTGCTGTTCAGTGGGGAGATAGACAAGTTACATAACAGCCAATCGCTGTACTACTACCATCTGCTACAAGAAAACGGCAGCAACGTGACGGCGCATTTCTTTGACAAGAAAATCAAAAAGGCACAACATAAGTTTATTACCTTCCACAAAAATCCAATATCCCAAAGGGCATTTGAAGTGATAGAAGAATTTGTGCAACAACTAAATAATATATAAAAAAGAGCAAGATTACTTGGCTTACACCTAGTTTTCTTGCTCTTATTATTTTGTAGTTTTATCTAGCTATTAGATTGTAAACTTTTCGGGAGCGGTTTTGTTGATGATAACCTTTTCTACAGCAATGCCACCACGTTTGCCCTTTGGCAACTTGCCCTTGTTGTTTTTGCTTTCCACAGTAACTTCGGCAGTATCCACAACGTAGACGTTTGCCTTGTCGAACATAGCAAACTTGTAGTGATCCTTGACGTAGCTAGCAAATACCAAAGCCGATCCGTTTATTCCAAACTCCGTACCCTTGGCACCCTTGCAATTACGTGCGTGCTTGGTGATTTCTTCCACCTTGATGCGCTTGAGGAAACCTTTGTTTGTTACCATCAAGATTGTTCCGTCAGCTTCTACTTGACCAGCGAATATTACATCTTCTTCCGATGCCAAATTGATGCAATGTACACCACCAGCAACACGGCCTTGAAGTGGAATTTCGCTAACGTCAAAGCGAGTGCAACCACCACGGTTGGTGACGTAGAAAATTTCGGTGTTGGGGCGAACAACTTCTACCTTGAACACTTCGTCCCCTTCCTTGAGCTTGTAGCCTTGGAAGCAGCTCTTTAGTAGTTGATATTCCGTCCAAGCGGAACGTTTGATAAGTCCCTTACGAGTGTAGATGAGTAGTTCGCCAGTAGGTTCTTGATCTTTTGGTAGAATAAATACCGATACAGGAATTTCGTTGCGATCTGCATCAGGGAAGATTTGTGACAAGGTTAGACCACGGTCACGATACTTAACTTCTGGCAACTTGCCAACTTCTGTTTGGTAGCAGTTACCAAGGTTACTGAAGAACATTACCTTGCCATCCGTTTGTGCTTCCAATGCGTGGGTGAGAATTTCGCTAGTTGATGCACCAATTACATCCTTGTGGCTCATACTGAAATTCTTGCTTGGAATACGCTTGATTGTGTAGTCGGCACTGACACCAACAACAACTGTTTCGATGGGACGTTCATCCGATTCGCTAGGAATAACAACGTCTTCGAAGTTCTTGTTAAGCTCGCTGCGACGTGGCATCTTGTAGTTGCGCTTGATGGCGGAAAGCTCGCTCTTGATAAGGTTCATTTGTTCCTTTTTGCTGTTGATGATAACTTGCAAACGAGCGATTGTGCGTTCCAGTTCCTGCAATTCGTTGGTGAGCTTGGTAACTTCCAGCTTGGTGATGCGTGCTAGGCGCAAATCCAATATTGCTTGCGCTTGTTTTTCGGACAAGTCAAAGGCAGCGCGAAGCTTGGCTCTGGCATCCGTTGTGGAAGCGGCATTTTTGATAATTTTGATAACTTCGTCGATGTTTTGCACCGCTATTACCAAACCACGAACAATGTGTTCGCGAGCCTTGGCTTCTTCCAGTTCGTACTTGCTACGACGCAAAATAACGTCGCGTTGGTAATCTACGTAGTAGGCAATGATATCCAACAAGCCCATTAGTTGTGGTTTACCATCAGCAATGGCTACCATATTGATGCTGTAGTTCATTTCCAGTTGTGAATACTTGAACAACAAGCCGATGGTTTTGTTTACGTCCACATCACGACGCAACTTGATAACGGCACGCATACCTTCCTTGTCGCTTTCGTCCACGATTTCCGCAATGCCTTGGAAAAGGTCCTTTTTGTCATCCTTCAATGCGGCAATCTTCATCAACAAATCCGCCTTGGAAAGACCATAGGGAATTTCCGTGATGACAATGTTGTGTTTGTCACCAGGAGCTTTTTCTACGTGCATCTTTGCTCTAATAGTAATCTTGCCCTTGCCTGTTTCGTAGGCTTGACGAAGACCGTCACCTGGAATAATGTGTCCACCAGTAGGGAAATCGGGCCCCTTGATGATTTTCATCATTTGGTTTAGGGAAATATACTTGTTGTCGATAAATGCAATTACGCCATCGATAACTTCGCCAAAGTTGTGGGGTGGGATATTTGTTGCCAAACCTACCGCAATACCTGTTGCACCATTGATGAGCAGGTTAGGGAAGCGTCCAGGAAGCATATCTGGTTCGCGAGTGGTATCGTCAAAGTTGCGGGACCATCTAACTGTATCCTTGTCGATATCACGCAAAAGTTCTTCTGCCAAGATGGAAAGCTTCGCTTCGGTATAGCGCATTGCTGCTGCGCTGTCGCCGTCGATATTACCAAAGTTACCTTGACCTACAATTAGTGGCGCACTCATTGCAAATGGTTGTGCCATACGAACCATTGCATCGTAAATGGAGCTGTCGCCGTGTGGGTGGTAACGACCCATGCAGTCGCCGACAATACGTGCCGACTTGCGTGTTGCCTTGTCGAAGGTGTTGCCTTGCTCGTACATTGAGTACAAAATGCGTCGTTGAACGGGTTTTAGTCCGTCTTCTACACGTGGCAAGGCTCTATCCAAAATAACGTGTTCGGCATATGGCATCATGGATTCGTGCATAACTTCTTCCATTGTGCGTGTGAGCAAAATGGAACCATCCGCCAGCCTTTCCGTTTCCTTGTTGTCAATGTTGAAAATATCCATTTGTTTCATTAGTACTCCCTCCTACACCAACTGTTCAAAGACAGCGTCCTTGTCCTTGTTGAAGTCGGCATTTTCAGTAATGTACGCCTTGCGGGCATCGATTTGGTCGCCCATTAGGGTGGTTACCATACGTTCCGCTTCGGAGAAGTTTTCTATTGTTACACGCATAAGGGTGCGAGTTTCGGGATTCATAGTTGTTTCCCACAATTGTTCGGCGTTCATTTCGCCCAAGCCCTTGTAGCGTTGAAGGTCGTAGCCCTTGCCAAACTCTTGAACAATTTCCTGCAGTTCATGGTCGTCGTATGCATAGCGAACCTTGTCCTTTTTGGAAACCTTGTACAAAGGTGGCATACCAATGTATACGTGTCCTTCGGTGATGAGTTCTTTCATATATCTAAAGAAGAAGGTTAACAAAATTGCTCTGATATGGGCACCGTCTTGGTCGGCATCGGACAAGATGATGATTTTATCGTACTTGAGGTCGGCAATGTTGAAGTCTTCTTCGCCAATGCCTGTATCTAGTGCGTTGATAAGGGAACGAATTTCCTCGTTGGCAAGCACTTGGTCGATACGCTTACGTTCGGCGTTAAGAGGCTTTCCGCGAAGTGGCAAAATGGCTTGGAAACGACGATTACGTGCTTGCTTTGCACTGCCACCAGCACTGTCACCTTCTACAATGAACAGTTCGTTTTTGGATGCGTCACGGCCAGTGCAGCTAGCTAGCTTACCAATAAGTGTGGAGTTGAAAATGCTGTTCTTTTGACGAGTAACTTCCTTGGCTTTGCGAGCAGCTTCCCTTACCTTTGCAGACTGCAATGACTTTTTGATAATGGTTTCGGCAGCCTTAGTATCCTTGGCAAGTAGTTGCGAAAGGGCTTCTGTTGCCAAAGCTTCGCAAGCAATACGTGCTTCTACGTTGCCTAGCTTGGACTTGGTTTGACCTTCGAACTGTACGTTTGCCATTTTTACCGACATTACAAGGGTTATACCTTCGCGGAAGTCTTCGCCAAGAAGGTTTTCTTCCTTGGCTTTGAGCAAGTTGCGTTGACGTGCGTATTCGTTGAACACCTTGGTCATGGCGGTTTTTAGGCCAGTTTCGTGCATGCCGCCTTCGCCAGTAGGAATATTGTTTACGTAGCTGATAAAGTTTTCGGTGTAGTTGGATGTGTATTGGAAAGCAAACTCCAGTTGCAAAACGTCGTTTTTGCCCGACCAATACATTGGACTAACGTGAAGGGGTGCTTTGTTTTCGTTTAGGTACAAAACAAAGTCCCTTAGACCGCCTTGATAGCAAAACTCTTCTGTTAGAACGTCCTCATCTTCCCCTGCAACACGTTCGTCGTGCAAAACAAAGGAGATGCCCTTGTTCAAAAATGCCAATTCCTTGATGCGCTTTGCAATGGTTTCACGGTCCATTTGAACGGTCTTGAACACACGCTTATCTGCCAAAAAGGTGATGGTTGAGCCGTGTTCCTTGGTGGTGCCAACCTGCGTGAGAGAATCCTTGGGGATACCACTTAGCACCTTGCCATCCTTATCCACAGGGCTGTGGAAGTGCTGAACATATTTTTTGCCGTCCTTGCAAACTTCTACGGTGAGCCACTCCGAAAGGGCGTTAGTTACACTTGCACCAACACCGTGAAGTCCGCCAGAGTAGGCGTAGTTTTCGTTGTTAAACTTGCCACCTGCGTGTAGCTGTGTAAATACAACTTCTACACCAGATATGCCTAGTTGTGGGTGGATATCTACTGGGATACCACGGCCGTTGTCAGAAACGGTTACACTGCCATCCTTGTGCAAAGTGATGACAATTTTGTCGGCAAAGCCATTGGTTGCTTCGTCTACTGCGTTATCGACAATTTCCCACAAAATGTGATGAAGACCTTTTTGTCCGGTAGTACCAATGTACATACCTGGGCGCATACGCACCGCATCTAGACCTTCTAGTACCTGTATATCTTCTGCTCTGTAAGTTTTTTGGGCCAATTTACTTTCCTCCAAAAAATTATTTTCTTTAGTAGCGTGTGGCACACACCTTGCAAACAAACTGCAACAGTTAGATGCACCACAAGGGTTGCTTGTTACCGCAATTTCTACCGCAAAAAGGGCAACAAACAAAGGCAATTTTGTTGCATAAAAATAACACTTCGTTCACTTGACAAAAAGCGACGATATTACAACATATATATTATAGCACACTTTTTTATTAATTACAATAGTAATTAATAAATAAAAATACAAAATTTTTTTATTATTTGACCATCCCAAATGTTTATGCGCAAATTTGTGTATATTTATTTGTATTTACGTATTTTTATAACTACAAACGGAATAAATATTCAAACTACAACCGCATTTGTGTTGTAGCATAGTTACACTTGGGCGATACAGGACAAGGGGAACAACAGTTTACAGCTCACTTGAACAACCACTGCCACAGGAGATAAAAAATCACTATTGACATACGGCTTTTAAAGATGTATTATTTTAGTATAGGCTGTTGCCACAAATCAAGGCAACAATCCAATAGGTAAAGGAAGGTGCACAATGAAACAAACTAGGTTTACTTCCCACGATGGAATAGAAGTTCAACTGTATATTTGGGATCAAGTGAAAAATCCAAAGGGCGTTGTGAAAATTGCCCACGGTATGGCGGAGCACTCGGCTAGATATGACGAATTTTGTCAATATCTAAATAGCAGAGGATATATCGTTGTGATGAACGACCACCGCGGTCACGGCCTTAGCGCACAACCCGATAGCCTTGGCTACGAAGAAGGGGATATGTGGGAAAATAACGTGCAAGACCAAATTGCACTACTAGATTTTTGCCGTGAAAGATACAATCTGCCATTGTTTATGATGGGACACAGCTACGGTAGCTTCATTACCCAAGCCGTTGTTCAACGCAATCCGGACGTAAAAGGGTTTGTGCTGTGCGGTTCCAACTTTATGAAGGACATTTCCTTTACTCTGTGCGGAGTTATTGCCAACAGTATGTGCCGTAACAAAGGCGGAAGATACCCTGCGCAACTGCTTGTTGACTTGTCCTTTAAGATGTACGAAAAGAAATTCCCTGGTCAAAGCGCTTGGCTAAATAGAGATGCTGACGAGGTTAAAAAGTACAACGACGATCCAATGTGTGGATTTGTGTGCTCGGCAAACTTCTACCGCACCTTTATGAAGGGTATTGGCAAGCTGTACAAAAAGGAGCATTGCACACAAATTGACACCAACAAACCACTACTTATCATAGCCGGCGGAGACGACCCTATTGGCAACTACGGCAAGGGTGTAAACAAGCTTAGCAAGTGGTACACACAAAAGATGCTTTGCAAGGACGTTACCACAACGTTGTATCCACAAGCTCGCCACGAAATACTCAACGAGCCACTAATCAAGCAACAAGTTTATCAAGACGTTGCAAATTGGCTGGATGCTAAACTTGGCGAATAACATTAAGTTGATATTTATTTGAGAGTAAGAACAATTTGTTCTTGCTCTTTTTTTATGCCAAATTGACCGCCAACCACAATACGAACAAACCATTATCCTGCATAGTATGCAAGCAAAAATATTATTTGATTACAGTAACGGCTAACCATCCATTTGCACAATAATTGGTGTGGATAGCCCTTATAATGGCGCACAACCACCAGCGGATACCTTTGGGTGCAAAACAACAGACGTAAAGGTTGTGCTTTAGCAAAAGGTTTGTCTACTTTTGTCTCAGACGGGTAAATATATCAACAGTTGCATACACTACTTGTATGAAAATAGTTTTTTGCGGTGGGGGTACTGCAGGTCATATTACCCCAAATCTTGCATTAATAGACAAGCTAGATGCACAAATGTACTACTTTGGCACAAATGGCATGGAAAAAAATCTTGTAAAACCTTACGTTGAAAGGGGCAAAATTGCACAGTTTGTGGAAATATCTGCCCACAAGTTTAGACGCAAGTTTACTTTGTCCAATTTGCTACTGCCTTTCCAGTTGATTGCCGACATCAGCAAAGCCAAAAAGCAACTAAAAGCCATTGCACCAACGTTGGTTTTTAGCAAGGGCGGATATGCCGCACTACCCGTTGTTATTGCGGCAAGTCAGCTGAAAATACCCATCATTGTGCACGAAAGTGACCAAACTGTGGGGCTTGCCAACAAGATATCGGCAAAGCTTGCAACGGAATTTTTGACAGCCTATCCCACCAAAATACCCAGCAAGGTTGTTGGGGCGATAATCAAAGGCGACGTTTTTGGCGGAAACAGACAAAAGGGGCTGACGGAAATGGGATTTGACGGTCGCAAGCCTGTGCTTACCGTTATTGGCGGAAGTCTTGGAGCGACAGCACTAAACAATGCCATTTTGCAAAACAAAAGCCTTTCGGATAGGTTTGATATTTTTGTAATTACTGGCAAAGGCAAACAAATACACTGCGACTTTGTGCATCAAACGCCCTTTACCAACAATATTTTCGATATTCTTGCAGCAACGGATATTTGCCTATCACGTGCGGGAAGCAATACCTTGGCGGAACTGACGTTAGCAAACGTACCCTTTGTGTGCGTACCCCTAAAAAGTCAATCAAGGGGCGAGCAGATAAAAAATGCTCAATGGTACGCTCAGCAGGGGTGCTGTTTGTGTTTGGATGAACAAAACTTGCCAGTGAGAGTTGTAAACGCACTATCTCGTGCCATTGATAACAGGGCAAACATCATTTGCCAACAACGCAAGGTTGCCAAACAAATTTACGGCACCGATAGGGTTGTGGAAATTATAAACAACTACCGCTAGTCTTCGGTGTTCATTTGGATGATTCGTTGACAGCGGTTGAGTACTTCTTGGCGCAGTTTTTGCGGTTTTTCTACGCGCACGCCAACACCTAGCGAAAGCACCTTGTTGATGAGCACTTCGTCGTAGGGCAAAGTCTTTTTGGCTAAATAGCCATCTCCAACCTTTGCCACGCTTTTAACACCCAGCCACTCCTCGCACTCGGAAAGCGCCATGGGTTCAACGGATAGGATGACTTCGCACATTTCCTTGTTGCGCAAAAC
>JAFTHP010000027.1 GCA_017457305.1 Clostridia bacterium
ATTTCCATCTCAGTCAAATATCTGTATTTGCCACGTTGAAGGCCACCTAGGCGCAAATCGCCAACTGCAACACGCTTCAAAAACTCAACTTCCTTACCAACAGCTTCGAACATTTTTTTAACTTGTCTGTTGCGTCCTTCGTGGATAGTAATTTCAACGCGAGTGTGATGCTGATCCTTTTCCAAAATCTTAACCTTGCAAGGAGCAGTCTTCTTACCATCAATTACAACACCACGTTCTAGTTGTTGACGATCCTTTTCTTCCAACATACCACTAAGTCTTGCAACGTATGTTTTGTTAACTTCATTTCTTGGATGAGTCAGTCTATTTGCCAAATCGCCATCATTTGTCAAAATAAGCAAACCCTCTGTATCATAGTCTAAGCGACCAACTGGATACAAACGAATCTTGATGTCAATCAAGTCCATAACAGTTTTTCTTCCCAACTCGTCCTTTACAGTTGTAACGCATCCCTTGGGTTTATGTAACATAATGTAGCAACTGGTTTGTTGCGCTCCAAGACGTTTTCCGTTAACGGTTATCATATCCCCTTCATTGTAGGAGTCACCCAAAACAGCAACTCTGCCATTGATCTTTACTAAACCATCTGATATAAGTTTGTCACAAGCTCTTCTGCTGCCTACGCCGCAGTCCGCTAGATATTTATTTAATCTTGCCATAATTACCTCGCTTTTATATAAAATATAATAACTAAAAATTGGTAAAAAAGCAACCGTTTTATTAAATTAGCAGCTTTGAAATAAATAAGAAATATAAAAAAACAGAAAGTCAAAGCTTCCTGTTTTTCTCTACTGATTTATCAAACTAATAGATATTGTATGAAATAGTTCATCATTTACAAAAACTCTTACTAATCTATTGTCAAAATCTGTTTCAACTTGAATGCGGTCATCAAAACAAATTGGAAGGTAAAACCCCTTTGATACTTTGTATACTTTTCGCTTGCTATCTGCATAGTCGACAAATAACTTGTTTGTTGGAATTACAAATGTATATTTGTACTTAGCTAAGCATGACGATATCAACTTACGACAATCTTCAAACATAGGTCCATCATTTAGCACCACACAAACAAACTGTCTATCGTTTTCGCTGGCACTCCCTACAAAACATCGACCAGCTTTCTTGGTGTATCCCGTTTTTATTCCATCACAATTTTCCCAACTGTGCAAAAGTTTATTTTTGTTAACAAATACTTTTGTAACACCATTAATTTTTGTCGAAAATTTTTTTGATGAAACGATTTGACTAAATATGTTATTTTGTAAAGCATAACAACATATTTTTGCTAAGTCGTATGCAGTTGTATAGTGATTGTCGTTATGCAGTCCATGGGGATTAGTCAAGTTGGTATTTGTACAACCTAGATCTTTTACAAAGCTGTTCATAAGGCTTACAAATTGCTCTATATTACCACTAATTGCTTTTGCTAAAGCAACGGCACAATCATTTCCGCTTCTCAACATCAGTCCATACAAAAGGTCACGAATTGTCCAACGTTCCCCTTCTTTCAAGTACACGGATGAACCTTCAATACCAACGCAATCCTTTGTGATTGTAATCACGTTATCAAGATTAGCATTTTCTATCGCAACAATTGCAGTTATAATCTTCGTTGTGCTAGCCATGGGCAGTTTGTCATCTTCATTTTTAGCATACAAAACTCTACCGCTATCCTTGTCCATCACGCAGGCTGATGTTGCGCTATTAGACAAATCAACTTCATCAGCAAATGCAATAGAAAGTGACGACAAAGCAATCAATGCTAGAAGTAAAACAAAACTAATTTTCCTCATTAAACATATCTCTCGCCGTGTCTAGTATTTTATCAAGAAAATTGCTTTTTTCCGCCTCTATCACTCTAACACCATTTTGGTCAACAACCAAAAATCCTACAGGAGTCAACATGGCACCGCCACCTGTACCTCCAGCAAAATTACTTTGTGGTTCAAAACGAGAAAATCGTCTTTCTGCAGCCTTGTTCCCGTATTCTCCACCACCTGCCATAAAAGCAAAAGATATTTGCGATATTGGCATAATTGTTGTACCGTCTAACATAACAATAGGTTTACCAATAATAGTATTTACTTCGGCAACTCTGCTTAGATTAGAAATGGCGCTTTCTACTATTTGTCCAATTTGCGAGTTCTCCATAGAATAACTCCTTGCTTAATAAAAGAATATGATAGCTCGGCAAGATTAGTCTTGATGTGAATCAAAGTAGTTAAATGACTTTCATTTTGAACAAAACAACTTTTACAAAACAATCTTGTATTAGATATGGCACAAAAAGTTCCACAACCAATAGAACAAATTAACTGTTCTAACGTTACAACTAAAGGCTCTAAACAATTAATATTGTTACAAAAAGCAACGTAAATTTCTACGATTGTTAATGATTTCAAAATAACTGAAGAATTGTCCTTTTTGATTTCATCAATGGATACGTTACCAGTAAAAGAGCCACTAAATTGTAGTAGTTTATTGTTTAGATAGATTGTCTCCTTGATACATTTAACTGAGCATAATCTTGCCGTTAAAACAATCCTTTTAGTTGATGGATAAATAGTAATGCAAATGTCAATATTTAATGGTATAAACATTACTACTAGCACAACTAAGCAGATTGTACACGCTATCATAACAATATTGTGAGTAAACATATCAAAAATATTCGCATTTACATAAAAATAATTGCATATTAAGCATGAATTACGGCCATACAAGGGTTTTTAAGGCAAATAGTTTGACTTATTGTAGATATAATGATATTATTAATAAATGACAAAAGCGAACAATTTACTAAAAAAGAATAGAGTTTGGGAAATTGACCTGCTACGAGGAATTCTTGTTATCCTGTCTATTGTAGACCATATATTTGTAGTTACAGGATACTTCAACTTTTTCTCACTGCTAGGCGACAAACTTCAAACCTCTGCGGTGTATAAGTTCTATTTGGACTTCAAGGGCATCTTTATGGGTGGAACATCCATCAAGAAGTTTTGGCCAGAAGCACCTGGTTTTGTAGAAGTTTACTTTTCTCGTAGAGTAGGACTGTTGCAACCTTTGATTCTAAGTTCTTTCTTTTTCATTAGCGGGATTTCATCAGCATTTTCCAAAAATCATTTCAAAAGATTTTTCCGTTTTGCTGTTGCTGCTGCAATACTGTTTGAACTCTTTTGGATTGGCAAAATCCTGTTCCCACAATATGTAAAAGGGGAGCATTGCTACAACTTTATTTTAACATTTGCTTTGTGTTACGGAGTTTGGTGGTTGCTTCATCTAATCAAAGTTCCGCACAAAGTTATCACCGCGTTTAGTGTTTTGTTTGCGCTGTGGGGACTAGTGTATACGTTGCTTTGGATAAGAGGAACAAAAGCTCCACTAGACGAAGACAAACTATGGATGTGCTGGTTGTTTTACAACGACAAAGCAAATGCCCTTAGCCCGATCAATTTTGTACCTATTTTACCAAATCTTCCACTATTTTGTTTAGGCGGTACAATTGGAACAGCCATTTACAAAGATAAAACATCCCTTTGCGGAAAACAACCCTTTATACTAAAACCCATCACTTTCGTAGGACAAAAATCTCTTACATTTTTCTTTGGTATGCCCGCCCTGATTTTAGGAGTATTGTATCTTCTTATTGCATGTGGCATGTAGCCAATTATCTTCATACCCTACAAAGGAAAAGGATTAATTATGATAAAAATCGACAATAAATATATCAATGCAATTAGACGCGTTGTAAACAGCAAATTTATTGGTGTTCTACCTGCGACATTATCACTACTTGGTCATTTTACAGGGCTAGATTGCCTGTTCTACTATATCTACGCAGCAACGCTGATTGTTTGCTTGATATTTTCCGATGACAGCAAGCCAATGCTACCATACGCATTTTGCGCTTATTGCTTGGTATCACTGCAAAATGGTCCATCCAACACAGCTAACCAAGGTGACAGATACGACTTTAGCTACTATCAATCCCCCAAAATGATTACATTGTATTTTGTAATGGGCGGTTTGTTGGTTGCAACAATGATTGTAAAGCTTATTTACCATCTCAAAACTGCCACACATAGACCACCGTTCCCACGTTATTTGATTGTAGGTATTGCACTATTTGGCTCTGCGCTAATACTCAACAGCCTTGATATCTACGAATTTATTGGTGCAACCCAGTGGGCGGAAGCAACACAATATTTATTCTCCAACACATTGGTTGGTCTAATGGAAGTGTTCTTCTTGTTCTTGCTCTTTTTCTACTTCTACTACACATTGGAGTGGAAAAAGAACGCCGCAGAATATATGTTTAACAGTATTTTGCTTGCTTCATTGGTAGTTTGTGTTCAAGTAATTGCACGAATTATTCAACAATCCATTGCCGGTGTAATTATTCATCCTGAGTTTGGCACAATAGATCGCGATGTCCTTGACCTTGGTTGGGGCGTATGCAACAACATTGCACCATATATTACACTTGGAATCCCTGCGGCCCTATATCTAGCTAACTACCGCAAACGTGGATATATCTACTACATTATAGCCTTTTTGCTATTTGCTATCCAACTACCACTTCAATCCAGAACTGCAATTCTAGCAGGTGTATTAACACTTATTTTAGGTTCAATTTTGCTTTTCATCTACGGATGGAATCGTTACAGACAAAAAACAAAATATTGCATGGTTGTTTGCTTGTCAGTAATTTGTATCACAAGCATTACACTTCTTTTCACAGATTTGATGGATCTAATACCAAGAATTACCGACACCAGCGACAACGGACGCTTCGTTTTGTGGCAAAGAGGACTAGATGCGTTTGCAAATTCCCCATTCTTTGGTTCCGGCTTCAACAAGGATATTGGACTTGACGGCACAATTATCTTCTGCAATATGTACCACAACGAAATCATCCAAGTTATTGCAACTTGCGGTTTGTATGGTCTTGCTGGATTTGCAATCCACAAATATCAACTTTGGACAATGATCTTCCGTCGTCCTACACTTATCAGATTGCATTGCGGACTAATGTTCTTCCTAATTGCAGTGCTTTCCTTGTTCGACAACAACTTCTTCCTTCCTTTCATTGGTTTGGTTTACTCAGCGGTTATGGCTCTCGCCGCACAAGATTTTACCGAAAAATGCCGACTAAACCCACTTCCCGAAGATAGAAGAATTTAGCCTATACAAACAATCATAATTCCAATTACAAAAGGACCTTTTTAATTAAGGTCCTTTTTCTTTTAATATAAATACAAACAGGCTCAAATTTACTTTATAAAAACAACACCACGTTTAAATTCTTAATAATACAATACAAATTATTTGAATAATCAAGCAAACAACCAATACCGTAGCAGAAGGCTTGGTATCACAAAAGCTTTCTCTAAAAGAATTATTACAACACTTTTCACTTGTACTTATAGACAACGCAACATAATTTCCCAACAATTGCACAAAAAGAATCAGTAAAGAAAACAACACACCCCACAAACCACAAAAGTATACTAATGCATAAATATTGCTACCACATCTAAAAGCGTCTAAAACGGCAAATAAATAGGGCAAAAAGGATGCTTTGCAGTATGTGTAATAAACAATAATTACCGCATATGTAATTATAGTCCACAAAACAAGGGTAAAAATCACACCAACTATATTTCCTTGACAACATCTTTTTACGAACATTGTCATTGTGGATTCATTGCTAAAAGTACCGCTAGAAATTACAATTCCTAAAATAAATGCAACGACGTAACATATTGCTAAAATAATGGATCTTAACTTGTTTGCCCTAAGCAAATTGTATATATCTGCTAGTTTGTCTTTAATAAAATAAATAAAGCTCATACTATTTGGTATGAGCTTTTTCTACAAAATATGCTAATTTTCCAACATCCACTTGGCATAAATGCCATAACCACGAGTTGGATCATTTACAAATACGTGAGTAACTGCACCCACAAGCCTACCATCTTGAACAATTGGGCTACCACTCATCCCTTGAACAATTCCTCCACAGCTAGCAATTAGATCCCTATCGGTTACGTGAATTACCATGCCTTTGTCCGATGGCGATTTTTGCATATTGGCTTTTACAATTTCTATTTCATATTCTTTTCTGTCCCCGTCCTTCAGTGTACAGAAAATTGATGCTTTACCAGGGTGCACGTCACAAATGTCTGCCACATCTATCAATTCATTACAATATTTATTATGCGATAAGAAAGTTCCAAAAGTTCCAAAGCGATTGTTACAGTAAACGTTACCGATGCGCTTATCAAAAGAAAAAGTTCCCTTCAGTTCCCCAGCCGCACCCTTTTGACCACGCAGTACGCCATCTATATTACAATGAAAAATTCCACCATTTGTGCATTTTATAATGTTGCCGTTAGAATTACATATTGGATGACCTAATGCTCCAAAATTGAGATTTCTTTTTGTGTAGGTCAGCGTACCAACACCACTTGATACATCCTTGGTCCAAAGCCCCAATCTATAGCTATGAGTTGCTAAATCTATTTGTGGAATAATTGTTGTAGTATAACTATTGCCATCTCGTAGATATTTCAAAGTTAAAGGTTTGCCACCGCTTGCCAAAGAAATTTCCGCTAACTTACTAGAGCCATAAATCATCTTTCCATCAAGCTCTATTATAGTATCATTTATTTGTAGTCCACACTTCAATGCCGGACAACACAACTTGCCGTCCATATCAATAAATTCGTGAAGTCCAATAACCACAACGCCTTCCCCGTCAATTGTAATGCCAAGTGGATATCCACCTAAATATACCTGGTCAATGGGCTCACTATTTTTCTTGCCTGCAAACAAGTCAACAACATCATCTCCCACTGAGTTACATAACTCATTTTCTGTTTCTTTAGCAAAAACAATGGGTTGAACTATGAAAACTGAAAGAAATAAGAGTACTATGACAGTAATAATACCTATTTTTTGAACAAATTGCTTCATTTTACACTCCAATTTGTGTTATTGTGTGGAGTTTTATTGATTGTATACAAGATAAATTGAGCAATAAGATTCAACAGTTTGACTAAAAAAAAGTGCAATGTGACTTAATGAATCACACTGCACCTATTATTTTTAAAAACAAATTACAACGTTTTTTTGAAGGAATCTGACCAACCAATGAGCTCTGTTGCATTTACAAAAGCATGCTCTCCTACGCCGCCCATCAAACGAGCAACTTCTTGAACACGACCTTGACTATCTAATTGAGTAACGCTTGTAAAAGTTCTGTTATTTTGCTGGTACTTTTCTATGTACAAATTTACGTCTGCCATTGCCACAATTTGAGGAAGATGAGTAATAACAATGCATTGGTATCCATTTTGTTTGTCATGTGCAACGTTTGCAAGCTTCATTGCAACCATTTGCGCCATGGCACCGCTGATACCTGTATCAATTTCATCAAACACCATTGTTGGTATCTTTTCCGCCATTGCAGTGATGTTTTTAACCGCCAACATAAATCTTGACATTTCGCCACCACTAATTACCTTTGCAAGTGGTTTTAGCGGTTCACCAATATTAGCCGACATCAGGAAGGAAACTGTATCAAATCCATCAGCATTTGGCGCTATGCTGTATTCTTCCAAGGTTGGTACAGGGCAAAAATCCACAACAAAATTTGTACCCTTCATACCTATACACTCAAGTTCGGTAATAATATCTTGAGCAAGACGTTTTGCTGTTTGCTTTCTAATATCCGATTTAGCTACAGCACAATCATACATTTGTTGTAGCACAAAATGTTTTTGATTGTTAAGATCTTCAATAATCTCTGCCGCATTGGACAAGTTATCATATTGAGATTGAGCATCGGCAAAAAATTGCAAAGCATCCTTAACGGTACCGCCGTATTTACGTTTTATTTGACGTATTTTTTCTAGCCTTGACTCAATTCGGTCTACTTCATAAGGACTAAACTCTGTAGAAGACAGCAAATCTCTTGCAGTTTGGGCAATATCGTCCACTTCAATTTGAACTGAATTTAGGCGATTTTCTAAATCAACTGCTTGCTGCTCGACACCTGCAATAGATGACAATGCGCTAGCACTATTTGAAAGATTATCAACTGCACCGCCCTCTTCGGATAAACATTGAACAACAGTGTTAAGTGCCGAAGCAATTTTTTCGATATTTACCATCCTTTTGTGGGCTGCAACAAGTTCCTCTTCCTCTTCTTCAGAAAGTTCTGCATTTTCCAACTCATCAATTTGAAAACGCAAAATATCAAGGAGTCTTTGTCTTTCGGCATCGCTACCCCCAAAATTGCGCAGTTGTTTGTTGATATCCAGTAATTGCGGATATAGCTGTTCAGACAACTGAAGGTCTACACCGGCAAAATCACAAAATGAATCCAAAACGGAAAGTTGATTTTGTTCGTTTAACAATGCCAAATGTTGTCCTTGACCAAAAATATCTACTAGTTCCGAGCAAATTTCCTTTAAAATAGCCAAAGTTGCTGTTTTACCTTGAATTCTAATCTCGTTTTTACCCGCAAGCGACATTTTGCGATAAACAAGTATTTCTTGGTCAGCAACAAAGCCAAATTGAGATAACTTCTCAAGTATTGCAGAGTTTTTTTCAACCTCGAAAATAGCCGTTACTTCGGCATATTCTGTTCCGTGCTTAATAAGAGTTTTATCAGCTCTATCCCCTAGTACAAAGGCAAGCGAATCAATGATAATGGATTTACCACTACCCGTTTCGCCGCTAAGAACTGTCAAACCTGGTTCAAAGTTAATATTAAGTTGTTCAATAAGCGCAATATTGCGTATTTCCAAACTTTTAATCATTATTAACCTTTTTACAACAAACTTTGAATTTTAGAAGAAACCTCTACTGCATTTAAATCGTTAATACAAATTACTAAAATTGTGTTGCGATCGGCCACCATACCAACAACTTGTGGCATGGAAAGCTGTTCTAGAGCATTTGAAACAACCGATGCACTGTCATCAATTACCTTTACAACAACAAGGTTTTGAGCCACCACAATGGAAATTACAGCTTCACGCAAAACGTTCATCAGTTTAGAACTAATGCGCGCATCAACAGCTTGTTTTGTAACGTACTTATATGTGTTTTGTGGAGTCAGTGTTTTTATTAGACCAAGTTCTTTGATATCGCGACTAATTGTAGCTTGCGTTGTTTGATAACCGGCTAAGCTAAGGGCTTCCACAAGTTCATCTTGAGTTTCGATATCATTTTCGGTAATAATTTGTAAAATATGGGATTGTCTGCTTGTACGTGACATTGTTTGCCTCCTATTCTACTTATAATTATACGATATTTTACAAAAAGATACAATAATTGCAACAAAAAATTATTGCAAAATATCAAGTAAATAATCTAATGTTATATTGTTTTTTTGCATTTGAGCATTGACACTTGCGTGACTAACAAATCTGTCATCTACCGCCAAAGTTTTTACAGTAGCTTTTTTATTTGTGCTAGCTAAATATGCTTTTAACTGTTGTCCAAATCCTCCAATACAAACGTTTTCCTCCATTGTAACGATTTGTGCACCATCAGGAAGACTGTCTAAAAGAGCAAAATCCATTGGCTTTATTTGTGTTACAGCATATACGTTAGTCCTGTCACAAACATGCTTTGCAATTTCCACACATCTAGCACCTACGGCAAAAACGTAGGTATTGTTATCGACTATAGACAGTCTGTTCCAATTCTTGGCAAAAGACAAACCGTCTTCTAGCAATGTTCTACTGTATCTGATGCATACAGGACCATTAACAGTCAATGATTGCTTTATCATTTGACGAAGTTGCAAATATGTACAAGGAGTCCAAACTGTAACGTTAGGAATTGATGACAAATAGGACAAGTCAAACAGTCCTTGGTGGGTTTTACCATCATCACCAACAAAACCAGCCCTATCAATTAAAAATGTAACAGGCAAATTTTGGATAGCAACGTCATGCAATATTTGATCGTAGGATCTTTGCAAAAATGTTGAATAAATAGCCACAAATGGTCTAATTCCACCCCTTGCTAGTCCAGCAGCAAATGTAACAGCATGCTCTTCGGCAATACCAACGTCAAAAAATCTATCAGGAAATTTACTTGCAAAGTCAGCAAGACCTACAGCCTTTGTCATTGCCGCAGATATAGCAACAATAGAATTGTTTTCTTGCGCAAGCTCACAAAGAGTTTCTCCCACAACGGTTGCGCTTTCTTTGGTTAGATGAGCCCCATTTCTAGGAACGGAGTGGAAGGATTCTGCGTCTTGTTCGGCAGGCAGATATCCCTTCCCCTTTTTTGTGGCAATATGCAGTAAGGTAGGCTTTGTAACGTTATCACGAATTTTTGTCAAATAGTACACTAAATCTTTGATATCGTGTCCGTCAACAATACCAACATATTTAAGGTCAAAGTTATCAAAATAGCTATTAAGCGCGTGTCCCATCTTGATTTTTCGCTTACACCATTTCAAAAACTTGTATATTGGTTTTCCTATCAGAGGAACTTTAAGCAAAAACTTCTTTAGTCCTTCCTTGTTCTTGTCATATTTGCCAACACGCAATTTGGACATATTTCTGGTGGCAGAACCAACGTTTTTGCCTATTGACATATTATTGTCGTTTAGGATAATCAACATATTCGTGTCTTTTATGTTGTTTAACGCTTCAAAAACCATACCATTAGTCATTGAACCATCGCCAACGACAGCTACAACCTTGTGATTTTGTCCTAATTGGTCACGTGCTTTTGCCAGCCCCATTGCAGCGGATATAGCTGTTCCCGCGTGCCCTGTGCCAAAAGCATCTTGATCACTTTCGGTAGTATCGGGGAATCCACTAATGCCATTTTCACTACGCAATGACAAAAAATTCTCACCGCGATTGGTAAGAATTTTGTGAACATAACATTGATGACCGACATCCCAAACAATTTTGTCATCTTCGCCAAACACATAATGAAGGGCAACAGAAAGTTCAACCACACCCAAATTGCTTGCCAAGTGTCCACCAGTGATGGGTACTTCTTCTACCAGTTTATCCCTGATTTCTTGGCAAAGGGTAGGTAATTGTTTAATGTCTAGTTTTTGTAAATCGCAAATTGATTTGATTTGTTCCAGCACATTAGCCTTCTTTGTTAAATATACTTAACATCCTTGCAACTGCAAAGACAATTTTATTTGCATTGTTAACAGCATATCCCTTTCCAATAGCTTTCAAGGTGATTGTTGCTGTACTGATAAGTGTAGAAATTAGAACGTTAACGAAGAAATTTGTAGGGTTCATTATGCTAATAGCAATTGCCGCCGCACATACACCAGATACGATACCACAAATATCTCCAACTACGTCATTGCAAATGGAAGAAACGACGTCGGCACTTTTGGCTAGTTTAACAGCAGTTTTTCCGCCCTTTATCTTGCGGGACGCCATTGCCAAAAAAGGCTGCATATCGCAAGAAGTTGCTGCAGTGCCAATCATATCGAATATTACACCAAATAGCAAAATGACAACAGTAAGCACTATTGCCAACCACAGCTGTGCATCTTCCAACACAAGTTCCGATGCAGCATTTACGGCAAATGATACAAAAACACTCAAAACCAAGGCTTTCAATGGCCAAAGGTTGTGTTTTTTCTTCTTTTTGTCACTGTGGACTCTTGTTTTGTCCTGTTCGTGAACAGCTTCTAATGTTGTTGTTTTCTTGTTTTTTCTTGAATTTTGGGAGTTACTCCCCGGCTCGTCTTTCATAACACTCCAATAATGTAGCTACAATTAGTAGCATATGATAGATTCATAATCTTTTTGATAATGAATAAAAATTAAAAAAAGGTGGTGACTTGTCGGATAAACCTTACGGCATAGGTTCAGTAGGATTTCCCACGCAAAAACTTCCCGTCGCCGAAGAAGCAGTTTCCTATTACTTTTGCGTATGTAGTGTCACCACATACATAACTGAATCGCCACTTAGTCCGTACTATAATCTCCATCAAGCCTGAATTGCAGTCTAGAAGATTTCCTTGACAACATTCTTCGTGTTTTAGTTTCTTTTGCAAAATTCATTTCGTAAAGCATTCGAAATTGTTTGTCGGCCAACGCACAAAGTCGTTCATTACTCCCAAAATTTCACTCAAAACAAGCTACTCTGTACACAGCTTTTCTATTTCACCGCATAGCAGGTTTAATCTCAGAGAGTAAAAGACGGTTGATTCGCCTTCCACCCTGTAGAGTCTCCACGGTCAATGGGAATATAGCGTATGCCATTACACCTTACCCAGTAACCTTAACTTCCAGCACAAGCCCCCGTTTGGGCAACGAAAGCCAGCACAAGAAACTTCATCGATATGCTCGTCGACGGTATTTTAACCCCGCCTTCAACACAAAAATTGCTGACTAGAATACTGCACCACCAATTTTATTAAGTTTTACTAGCATTTCTGCTGATTATATGTTAGCACAAATATTATGTTTTGTCAATATTTATGCAAGCAACTGACAAATTAGTACTCGCGAGTAAAGTTTTTGTCAGCGTAATGTTTTAGGAAATCAAGATCATATGGCAACGCATCGCAAAGTTCTTTTACTCTGTCGGTAAGCTTTTGTGCGTAATTTATACAACCTTGTTCACTCAAAACGTCAAGGAAGGATTTTTCAATCTTTTCTCTATCTAGCAAGTCGTCAACTACTTGGTAGCAAATACCAAAGTTATGTGCAATTTCATCAAATAATGCAATTTGATCTTCTGTTGCACCGCCAACGTATGCGCCACAAACAATAGCTGCTCTAAGCAAATCACCAGTTTTGTGCAATGCAACTGCATTTGCATCATCCAAAGTTGAAGTAACGGAGAACAAATCAAGGCTTTGACCGTTAATCATACCACAAATACCGCTCATCTTGAACAAGAATCTAGCAGCTTGACGATACTTGGCATCACCCATTGGACCATCCATAACAATTTCCATTGCTAGGTTGAGTAAAGCGTCTCCTGATAACACAGCCGAAGCTTCGCCATATTGCATATGACAAGAACGTTTACCACGTCTAACGTCGTCGTTATCCATTGCTGGCAAATCGTCGTGAATTAGGGAGTATGTGTGTATGCATTCTAAAGCACAAGCAAGATGTTGTGCCCCCTTAGTAATACGACCGGCTACAGCTCTTGCAGTAGCAAGCAACAACAATGGTCTAAATCTTTTTCCACCACCGAACAAGCTGTATTCCATGGCTTGAACTACTTTATTGTTGATTTTGGGGAACTGTTCTTTTAGTAGTTTATCAACATATTCTACGTTAATGCTATTTTTCATCTACAATTCTCCTTACTTCTTCAGTTAGTACAGTTAAACGACCTTTGCAATCGTTGAGAGTTTGCATACACTCTTTTGCCAAAGTTACACTTTGCTCAAATATTTCTAAACTCTTGGATAGAGATATATTTTCTTGTTCTATGGTTTGTGCAAGCTCATCTAGCTTTGCAAGTTTTTGTTCCAGGTTCATTTTGTCTCCTTGTTTGTCACGGTAGCTTGAGCTACTCCATCTTGCATGAAAATGTCTATTTGTTGACCAATTTGTAGTTCGTCAATAGAAGAAAGTGTATTTCCTTTGTGGGAAATATGTGCATATCCTCTTTGCAAAATACTCTTTGGGTTTAGCGCTGACAACTTTGTCATTGATTTGTCAAGTTGATGTTGGCGCTGTTGCAATTTATTTGTAGTATTAGACTCAATCTTAGTTAGTTGTCTTACAAATTTAGATTTATACGATTGTGTAAGCAATGAAATAGTTGATTGTATGCCCTTTAGATTATAAGCAACACTATCCTTGCAACTGATTATTTTGTTATTGCAAATAGAAGCAATTTGCGATAAACAGTACCTAATATGGTCTTTTTCCTTTTGCACGTCCAACGTTACAAACTCAGCCGCTTCAGTAGGCGTTACCGCCCTTTTATCTGCGGCAAAATCGGACAAGGTAAAGTCAACGCCGTGTCCTACTGCAGAAACAATGGGTTTACTACAAGCGGCAATAGCCCTTACAACAACTTCGCTATTAAACACCGACAGATCTTCATTTGATCCGCCACCACGTCCAACAATAACAGCATCCACGTCGGTATCGTTGAAATAAAGCACACCGCGCGCAATCTCAAAGTCAGCACCTTCGCCCTGAACCTTTACTGGATAAAGGAAAAGTTGAGTAAAAGGTTGTCTGCGGTAAACAACGTTAGTTATGTCGTGTATAACCGCACCCGTTTCGCTAGTTACGATGCCTACCTTTTGACAGGACTTTGGAACTATTTTCTTGCGTTCATCGTCAAACAATCCTTCTTTTTTGAGCTTTTCCTTAAGTTCTAAAAAGTTTAGATAGCTTTCGCCAGTGTTCTTTGTCGACGTTATTCTTCGTACATACACCGAAAGGCTACCAGTTTTGGGATAGTAATTTAGGTGGCCCTCAATAACCGCCATCATGCCAGTAACGGGAGGTGTTGCAGCACTAAATGTTAGGCAGTTTATACTATTATCCCCTTCTTTCAATGAAAAGAACCAACCAGACTTGTACTGCTTAACATTTGTAATTTCGCCCACAACAGAAAGGTCAGAAAGGACACCGTCAATTTCAACCATGCCCTTTATGTAGTTATTCAGTTGTGTTACTGATACAGTCATCTATCACCTTTTGCTGCTTTTATTAGGTTTTCAAACAATGTTGCTCTTGTAACAGGACCAACTCCACCAGGAACTGGGGAGTATCCCGCACAAATATCGTAAACTTCTGGAGAAACGTCTCCACAAGACTTACCTCCCACAAAACTGAGCCCAACGTCAACTACGATGGTATTATTGTTAACAAAATCGCTTGTAATAAGTCCAGCTTTTCCGCAAGCTGATATCAAAATATCGGCATTTTGACATACTTTTGCTAGATTTTTTGTCTTTGTGTGGCAAACCGTAACTGTAGCATTGCGAGCAATCATCATCAAAGCTAATGGTTTTCCAACAGCATTGCCTCTGCCTACAATAACAACGTTTTTGCCTTGTAGTTCAATGTTGTAAAAGTCAAGCAGATTTATAACAGCTTGAGCTGTAGCTGGCCTAAAACCATCTTGACCATAGTAAAGTTTTGCACAAGTCAATGGATTTTGACAGTCAACGTCAACACTTACGTCAACAAAGTTAACAGCTTGTTTAAACTCTGTTGGCAATGGTTGTTGAAGCATAACCCCACAGCAATCAGCGTTGGCACAAGTGTCTTTAACTAGCTTGAAAAACTCTTCAGGCAAAACATCTTGACTAACAGTAATATTTTGCACTTCTACGCTATAACGAGTGGCACTTTTAGCCAGTGACGTTGTATATTGCAGCCATTGTTCGTTATCAAAACCAATAGTATACAATTTTGGAGCAAACCCTAGCTCAGTAACACTATTTGCAATAGACTCTGCCAAATGTTCGGCACAAGGTTTGCCATAAAGCAAAAGGGGGCTCATAACAAGCTCCTTTCGTAAGCGCCTAGTATACCGTTTACGTAACTAACGCTTTTTTCAGTTGAAAACTTTTTAGCCAAAGAAACAGCCTCATTGATTACAACGGGATGAGGTGTGTCCATATTTATCATTTCGTAAAGTGCCATTTCCAATGCTGCAAGATCCAATCTGTAAATGCGTGACAATTTGAAGGATTGGCTAAACTGTGCAACAATTTTGTCCAATTCTTCTTTGGTAGCAATTACACCATCACCCAATTTCTTTGCAACATCTAGGTCTTCTTCGGTAAGCTTGTCCATATCAAATTGGTCAAAACCTTCTTCGCATTGGTTGGTGATTAGATAAGTGTAAATCTTGCAAAATGCAACTTCTCTAGCATAGCTTCTCATAGTATCTCCAAATCAAACAAACCCTTTGTAGAGCCAAAGGGTTGTCAATTGTTTTTTATATTAGTTTTCGCTTACAAATTCAACGTCCATGATGTGAACGTTAACAGCACTAACCTTGAACTCTGTCATATTTTCAATTGTGCTCTTAACAGTATTTTGGATTGTGCCAGCTACTTCGCTAACTTCAACGTTGTATCTAAGTTTTACAAAAACGTCAACAAACATTTCATCGGCAACTTGTTCAATTTTGATGCACTCCTTAGCTTGTCTGGAGTTTTCGGCAAATTTTACTACTCCATCAATTTCGCCAAGAGCACAGTCAACAATATCAACAAGAATTTTGCTGCTGTAAACGAGTCTTCCAGATTGGTCATGTTTATTTACAACTTTCATAGGGTTTACTCTCCTATATTTTTCTCTTTTGTATGATTATAGCATATTTTTAAATAAAATACAATAATTAAACGGATAGTATTTTTACGTAATCTGGAGAAACTGATGCTTCTGTAGCAATAATATTGTAAATTCTAACAGTATCTTCCCTTGTAAGCTCATCTTTGTCTACAATTACACTGATATTGTCAGCAGCTGCATTGACTGTTACAAGTACGTCTTCAAATCCTTGAGCTTTTAGCAAAGTTTCAAGAAGCATCTCCACTTCCATTGCTTCAACGATATTTTGTTTTTGCTCCAATGCGCTTTTTCTTGCATCTGCATACTCATCACCTTCCATTGCAATGATGGAGTTTAGTTCAGCAATCTCGTAGTTTCTTGTAGTTTGTCTATCCAAGCGACTTGTTGCAAAGAAACCAGTTTCTACTGTTTGATCATTGTTATTGGGCGTTTCTTGATTGAGCAAAGTAACGTTTAAAACAGCAGCTACCGCTAGCACCAGTACCATAGAAACAATCAACGCAATTTTTTTACCTTTTGACATATTTAGTCCTCCTAACTTTTATATGTGAACACCTGGATATTGTTTGTTTCTACACCCAGTAATGTTTGCACCGCTTGAACAATTTTAAGTTTAACTAGTGGGCTATCTGCCCCTTCAGCAACAACTACTACCCCAAGAATTTCCGGCGGTAAATTTTTTATTACCAACGGCTCCCCCTTGACAGTAATGATACTCGACACCGTGGAAACCACACCATTTTTGTTGTTAGTTTGAGTTTCGTAGGCGTAAACCTTTTCATCATTACTTTTGTAGGAAATTGCAACACTTACTTGACCACAACCATCAATTTTTTCTAATACTACAACTAGTTTACTTTCCATTTGTTCAATATATGATAAGTTTGCGGTTGTTTGTTTTGTCGTTTTCTGGCCAGAAAACAAAAGTAATATCAAAACAAAAGATAACAATATAGCAGCTATATACAGTGGTAGCTTTTTATTGTCCCTTATCCTTTGCCAAATAGTCATAAAACTCTTCAATTAATCACCGCCCCAAATAATATTTGTACTATATCCCTTTGCATAAACAGATAAATATGCCGAAATAGTGTTTTGTAGTTGAACAGTTTTGTTTCCACTTACTATTACCGACACCACCTTGTCTTCTTGGTCAAAATAAACTTCTATCACATCTATGTTTTGATTTAGTAAGTATTCTTCCAACCTTTTTTCACGTTGTTCTAGTTGCATATTTTCTAGATATTGCATGTAGTTTTCATCGGCTACTATATGGTTAGATGACACATTTATTCCGTCAGAAGCAAAGAGATTTATCACAGGCTGTAGTAAAACAAATGAAATTACCACACCAATCACAGTGCTTACAAATTTTCTACTTTGTCCTTCTGGAAGAATAATATCACAAATCACCGAAAGTACTGCAACGGTCACAACAGTAATCAACCATTGAGTCATATCACACCATATTACAACAACTTATACAAATAAACAGCAAAATACAAAACATAAAAGCAACAGCAATTACCAATACTCCTAAAAAAGACAAACATTTGCTTAACTTGGAAAGCATAGTGACATATTTTTCATCAACAATGGGTTCACAAACGGAAGTTAATATTTGAACAGATAGATTAGTTGCCAAGATTGTACTTAGGGGATTGATAATCATCAAAAAGATTGCTAACACACATACAATTCCAAAGGAGTTTTTGACCAACGTTGTACTTGCAACGACCATATCAAAACCTTCTGCTAAATATCCTCCCAATATAGGCACGTAGTTTTTAGCTGCAAATTTTGCTGCCCTAAAGGAAACGCTATCAATTGTTGACGCACCAATACCCTGAACGGTAGTAAAAGCGCTAAAAAACATAAAAACTATGCCAAGAAGCCAAGTCGAGATGCTCTGTATGGTACTTGCCGTTTTATTTAACCGAATATTTCGGCTGATTGAGCTAACGGCAACAAATATCATAGAAGATACGCTAAATGGCAGAATAACATTTTTTACCAACTCGATTACAAAGGACGAAAATATCACCATTGATGGCTGGCAAACGGTGGATACGGCATTTCCACCATTAGACACCAATAATGTCAACATAATAGGGAAACTTGCTTGAGATAAACTAGCAAGCTTGTCCATCAAACTAAATACTGAGACGTAAACGTCCGCCAGCAAATAAACAATACTAGAAACTATCAGGCAAACACCAACAAACGAGATAACGGTTTGCGTGCTTTTTCCAATTAGTCCATCTGATGTATTCTTTACTAGCCCAAGTATTATCATGATTATTCCAACAGAAACAACTGCGGCTGAAACGTTAGACAAAGAAGAACCTAGTAGCTCCCAAAATATATTCCAAAAGGATTCTGCACTATCAAATTGACCATTGATTATTTGTTGGATTTTATCATAAACACTATCTATAAAATCTCCTGCCACGCTATCTATATCCGAAAAATCAAGCCCCTCCAACGTTTGATCTACAGTATCGGTTAGTTCATCAATTGTGTCTGCATAGGCAATACCACAAGAATTTGCCAAAATAACAGTAATTAGTAGTATTAAAAGCTTCCATTTCATAGATTCAACGAAAACAACAATTCAAAAAGATTTTCAACAATAGGCAACGCACACAAAAGAATTGCAATTTTCGATGCCAAAATTACCTTATCTCCCACACTTTTGCAGTTTGCATCCACACAAACGTTGTTGGTGAATTCCGCTAGATAGCCTATCCCAACCACCTTGATAACTATAGAAAAAATTCCACTATCGATTTGAGCTTTATCGGATAAGTTATAAAAAATTTGAACAACGTTAAATAGCTCGTCAAAAAGCATGAGCATCAAAACAACTGAAACTCCAACCGATAAAGCAATGGCAAACTCCGATTTAATTTGCTTAATAGGTGAAATAGTTATAACTGCAAATATTGCGATAATTACAATTTTTGAAAAATCCATAATCAAAAATTGAAAAGGGTTTTAAAGGTTTCGTAGAGTTGCGCAATGCTATCTAACATCATGACAAGTGCTATAACTAACCCAACTACCGAAACAACAGTAGCAATCTCTTCTTTACCGGCGCGTTTAAGCAACATGCTTATCACAGCAGTAAGAATACCAATAGATGCAATTTTAACAATTAAAGTAATTTCCATAATTTACCATTACATCAAAAGAATTCCTACGATAGCCCCAACAAGCAATCCAATTTTATCGTAAACCTTTGATTTTAAAAACTTAGAATTATAAAATAGTTGATAGTCATCATTAATCAGTTTTGAAACAAATGACAGGTTGGAATATAAAGTATCCGAAGAAGTGTCAAGCATTGTGTTAGTTAAAGACAAAATATTTTTTCTTTCCGCAGGAGAAAGGTGCACTTCTATCTTGTTATCCAACAAAAAAGCTTTGAATTCGCTAGTGCATATTTTGCTATACTCTTGATTAAATGATGAAATGCCAATTTGTTTTGTTTTGATATTTATTTGCAAATTTTCTATGTATTTTAGAGTGTCTAAATATAACTGGTTTTTTGCATTAATGACACTTTGCGTGTACTTTCCGACGAAAAAACCACCTAAAATACAGCAAATCAACACTATTATGTCAGTCATATTATATCAGAAAATCTCATTTTTGATAGTACATTTACTGTTTTCGCTCAATTATTTCATATTTTCCTAAGGTAGTGCTTAAAACAACAAATTTTTCAAACGACGATTTCCCATCAGTCAAAATATTAAAATCTTCAATATTTCTTCCGTGACAAGAGCATGCCAAATGCACCCCACTACACATCACGTTTCTAATTAGTGACGTTTCTGAAGGTAAAATCTCATCGCACACAATCCAATTTGGATTCATTGTTCTTACCCCCACAGTAAAAGCATATTCCTTACTTGAATACTTTATATAGTCTGCCGATTTATTATCGTTAGTTTCTAATTCTCCCCTTTCATCAACAACTAGTACGTTTTGCTTATCCTTTACCAACAATATAAAATCCTTTAAAAAAGTAGTTTTACCACTTCCCGGTGGACCTATTACAACAAAACTTTCAGTAGTTAATTTTTCTTTATCACAATCTCTTATTACAGTAATTTTATTAGGAATTCTAAAACAAAGTGATGTATATGTAGAATAGCGATTTTCATGACCTGATACACTACCACATACACCAACCCTAATCCCGCCGTCCATTACAAAGAACCCTTTTGCCAATGATTCTTCATATGCGTACAATGAGTTATTGCAAGCTTTTTGAATTATCTCCTTGCAATCAGTATCCAACACAATTCCATTGCTTACTTCAGTTACCAAACAGTTTTTACCAATATAGTACCACGAACCACCGACGTTAACTTTTACTGGACAATTATTCCTAATCCTAATTTCTTGAATTCCCCTATACCTAGAAAGAACAGAAGATACTTCTATTGGCAAGCAAGCATATAAATCCATATCACATTGTATTGGACAAGCCTTTCAAATATTACAAAAATTCAAAACAAAAAAAAGACACATCTTGCCGATGTGTCTTTTAGATTAATCAAATAAAAACTATTTAGCTCTTTCCATGTATTCGCCAGTACGAGTATCAATTCTGATCATATCGCCTTCGTTAACGAACATTGGAACCATGATTGTGTAGCCAGTTTCTACAGTGGCTGGTTTGGTAGCGTTTGTAGCTGTGTTGCCAGCAACTGCTGGTTCGCAAGAAACAACTTGCAATACAACAAAGTTTGGTGGTTCTACGCTGAAAGCTTCGCCCTTGTAGAACTTAATTGTTGCAACCATGTTTTCTTTCAAGAATTGCAAAGCTTCTTCAACTTGTCCTCTGTTAAGTGGAACTTGTTCGTAAGTTTCGCTATCCATGAAGTAGTAAAGTTCGCCATCTTCATATAGATATTCCATTTCCTTGCTTTCGATGCGAGCAAGTTCAAATTTTTCAGATGGGTTAAAAGTTTCTTCACGAACTGCACCTGTCATAACGTTCTTAATCTTTGTTCTAACAAAAGCAGCACCTTTACCTGGTTTTACGTGTTGGAAATCAACAATTACATAAACACCGTTGTTGTAAACGAAAGTAACGCCTTTTCTAAAATCGCCTGCTAAAATCATAAATTGGATTCCTCCCTATTGTTTTACTATAAAATTATAATATTTTTGTCAGATGTTGTCAAATCAATAACGCTATCTTGTTCAATTAATAACAAATCTTCAATTCTAACACCGCCCAAACCTGGTACATAGATACCTGGTTCTACTGTTATTAGTTGTTTTGCTTGCAAAATAGCCTCTGATCTAGTAGAAGCGTTAGGCGCTTCGTGAATATCAATTCCCAAACTGTGACCTGTGCTATGAGTAAAATACTGATCATATCCGTTAGCACGAATAATCTCACGGGCAAAGGAATCAAGTTCCTTTCCACCAACACCACAGTATGCATTGTTGATTGCCGTTGTTTGAGCTAGAAGAACAATGTTGTAAATCTTACGCATTTCGTCAGATGGATTTCCAACGAAAATCGTTCTAGTCATATCACTACAATAACCATGATATCTTGCACCAAAGTCCATTGTTACAGGATCTCCCAGTTCAATGCGCTTATCAGATGGATGAGCATGTGGTTTGGAAGAGTTTACACCAGAAGCAATTATTGTGTCAAAAGCAAGGCCTTCGGAGCCGTTCTTTTGCATTATGTATTCAAGTTCGATTGCAACTTCCCTTTCGGTAATTCCAGGCTTGATAAACTTTAGAATTTCGCTAAAAGCTAAGTCCGTTATAGATTGAGCCTTTCTTATGTATTCTAGTTCAGTTTCGTCTTTGAAGCTGCGCACAAAATTGATGTGTTTTCCGACAGGAACCAACTCAAAGTCAACAAAAGCATCCTTCATAGAAGAAAAATCACTTACTGTAAGCTCTGTATCTTCAAATCCTACGGTTTTTACATTATTTTCTGCAAAAACATCTTTTACCATACCGTAAGCACTGGCACCATTTTCAATTAGACGAACGTCAACATTGTCAGCTTGTAGAACTTGCGCCATTTCGTAATATCTAGGGTCAGTAATAAAGATATTTTTGTTTTGTGGCATAAGAATCAAAAAACCAAATGTGGAAGCAAAACCAGTAAAATAGATGCGATTTTTGTCGCTAACTACTAGTATAGCATCCGTTTGGGATAATTCAAAAAGCCTATCAGTTATTTTCATAACTCCTCCTTGTGTGAACCTCACCACAGTATTGTACTACAAAAAACAGGTCATTGCAATACTTTTACAAAATACTTTCGTAGATTCTTTTCATTTCGATGGCGTCGTCCGCTTGCGTGCCATCCGATTCGCAAATAATATATGGCTCCATATTGTACTTTTTAAACGCTCTTGCAAGAGGTTCAAAATCTGGGCCGTAAATATTATCAGCAAACGTCAAATGACGTACTTCTCCGCCAGTACTATATTGGATTTTTGAAAAATGCACGTGCAAATTTTTTGCCCTTTCAAATCCAAGATTCTCAATAATATGAACAATTAACTTTTCGTAATCTTCTTGTGTTACTAGACTACCTAGTGTACGAGCATTGATGTGTCCAAAATCCACCGTAGGAATAAAGAAATCAGCAACTTTGCAAAACTCTGTTACTTCTTCGACTGTACCAATTTGGTTGATCTTGCCCATTGTTTCTGGACAAAAAATCATATCGTCTAAATTGTTTTTAACAATCAATCCTGCAAGAATTTCCATGCGCTTTTGCGTTAATGCCACGGCATCTTCTCTGGCCATTTTACCAACCGTTGAAGGATGAAATACAATTCTTTTTCCACCAAATGCACGAGCTTTTAGAGCGCTGTTGATTATATATTGATAGGACTTTTCTGCCATTTCATCACTTGGATTTGCCAAGTTAATGTAGTATGGCGCGTGAACAGTAATTTCAACACCGTTTTCCACTGCTTTTTGAGCAATTTCGTTTGCTTTGGCATCACTTATATTGATACCACGACCGAAAGAATACTCATAAATATTTAGCCCCTGATTTGCAAGCCACAAGGGGGCATCTACTGTAGATTTGTATCCTTCTTGATAAAACCTTAGGCTATTTCCACTTGGACCAAATTTAATCATCCAAAACCGCCTCCTTATCTTTTTGTAATTGAGCAATCAACTGTTCTACTGTATCAAACTTGATAATTTCTCTAATTCTCTTTGTTAAGTGTACCGTTAAGTTAGTTCCGTACAGATTGCCACAATAATCTAACAAATGAACTTCGATGGTATGTGTTGATATTTCAAAAGTAGGTTTAGCTCCTATATTTACTATACATTTATAACTTTTTCCATCGACATTGCAATAACCAGCAAATACGCCAATAGGCAATACCTTACTATTGTTAACTGCAATATTTGCTGTTGGAAAGCCAATAGTTGATCCAACGTGACGTCCCTTTACAACGTTTCCCGAAATGAAATATGATTCTGTTAACAATTTATTAGCATTATCTATGTCGGAATTACCTATTAAACTAGCAACTAACGATGTACTAATCTTTGTATTGTCAACAACTACCGCATCCACAACTTGAACTGGGACTTTACAAGCTAAAAAATCATATACTTGGTCACTATTCATTTTGTCGTTACCACAAGTATAGTCAAAACCAAAAACAACACCTTTCAAATTGTACATCATCAATGAAGACAAAAATTCGTGTCCTTTAGTTTGTCTAAACTCGTCGTCAAAGTTAGCGGTAATGACAATATCAATTCCAATATCTTGATAAATTTTTAGTCGCTCTTGGTATGTAAAGACCGCTTTACTATGCTTTCCTTGAACAGATAAAACGTCATTTTCAAAGGTGAACAATGCAACTTGACAGTTGTTATTGGCCGCCATTTGTTTAGCACGTTTTACCAATTCTATGTGGCCTAAGTGCATGCATCCAAAGTAGCCTAGGCACAGGACGATATTTGTATTAAGTTTTGTACCAAAGCTAACTACTTGCAACCTAATTTACACCTTTTAGATAGTACTTTAATTTCAAAAAACCATCGATGTATTCTCCAACACCGAAAAATACACCTTTACAATAAATCTTTTTGTATCCTTCAAACTCTTCACACGCAATCTTGATGCCATGATCAAGATCCCAGTACATTTTGTCGTCTAACACGTAGGTTGGTAAATCTTGTAAAGGATACATAATATCTACAATACACTTGTCCTTGAGTTCTCGTATTTGATCAAGTGTATATGCATTTTCTATATCAAAGCAACCTGATTTTAGCCTAATCAGAGCACTCATATAACCTATAGTTCCGCAAGCTTGCGCAATATCCCTTGCCAAAGAGCGAATATAGGTGCCAGCAGAACAAAGGATATCAACAACAAAGGTATCGTCACTTTTTTGCTTGATTAGTTCAATTTTGTGCACCGTTACTTTACGCGACTTTAGTTCAATTTCTTCCCCACCACGAGCTAATTTGTAGGCTCTAACACCACCAACACTGATTGCCGAATAAGCAGGTGGAACTTGGTCTATTTCACCGCAAAAGGCTTGTAGTGCCTTTACTAGTTGTTCTTTAGTTGGCACAAAACCATTTGACTGCGTAACTTGCCCGTAGGAGTCAAGCGTATCGGTGGTTTTACCAAAGGTAAAGAAAGCGCGATAATGCTTTACCTTGTCGGTAAGCAAATTGAATAGTTTAGTTCCTTGCCCTATTGCAACAGGCAGCACACCACAAGCACCAGGATCCAAGGTGCCAAGGTGTCCAACCTTTTTCTCGTGAAGAACGTATTTTAGGCACACAACAATGTCACTCGCTGTTGCTCCAGCAGGTTTCAATACATTGATAAATCCGTTCATATTGTGTAACCTATTACCCTAACTATTTTTTCAATAACGTCTTCCAAAAAACCGCTTATCATACATCCAGAAGCAACAATATGACCACCGCCACCAAAGTATTGACAAACTTCTCTAACGTTAAATCCCTTTGAACGCATGCTTACTTTATAAGTGTTTGCGGAGTATTCGGAAACACAAACCCCTACTTGAGCTACGTCTATGTTTACAGCATTAGGTACAAGCATACTAGTAGATGAAAGGTCCAATCCAAATTCATCTAAATCTTGTTTAGTAACGTAGAGCAAAACAAGTTTGTTATCGTAATAAGTACGCATACGATTTAGCACTCTGGCCAATAGCTTAGTTTCTGCCAAGGAAGTATCCTTAAAAAATACTCGCACAACCTTTTGAATATCTGCACCCTTTTTATACATTTGTGCCGCCATCAAAAAGCATTGTTCATCGGTGTTTGTGTTGGCAAAGTTACCAGTATCCGTACACAAACCCATATACAAATATGTGGCAATTTTACTGTCGATATCAACCCCTAAACTTTTTATGATGTCATAAACAATTTGACAGGTACTAGCTTGTTTTGTAAGCAAATTGTACTTGGAGTAATACTCGCCACCATGGTGATCAATTGTCATTGTTTCACTAAAACTATTGTAGTTGCCACTCCATTGACCAACTCTAAATATATCTCCGCAATCTACAGCAACGAGCAAATCGTATTTACCCGTAAAAGAATTTGAGATATATTTTGTTTCTTCAAAAATAGCTAGTTTATCATCTATCTTAGTATCACAAAAAATTCTTACGTTTTTACCAAGCTTTTGCAAAGCAAGACAAAGGGCAACACAAGAGCCTATTGTGTCGCCATCGGGGTTCGTATGTGCAAACAAGGCAATATCCCTTTTTGACAAAAGGATATCGCCCGCTTGATTAGTTGTTATTGTTTGTTTTGTTGATTTCATTTAGTATCTCTTGAATTTTTTGTCCATATGCCATGCTTGAATCAAGTACAAACACAAATTGTGGAACCTTGCGAATATGCATTGATTTGGAAATTTCACGACGAATAAATGGTTCGCTTTCCTTGATTGCCACAAAAGTTTCTGCCGCTTTTTCTGGTCTAGTGGAAAAGATACTAACGTAAACTTTTGCACTAGAAAGTTCCCTATCACAGTCAACGCTTAAAATAGTAAACATTTCTGTGATACGTGGGTCTTTTACTTTTTTTGTAAGCAACTCAGCAATATAGCGCTTAAATTCGGCGTTTAGTTTGTCTGTTCTGTTAATCATTGTGCAATTTCTTCCATTTGATAAATTTCAAAAATATCGCCAACTTTGATATCGTTGTAGTTTTCTACAGAAATACCACATTCGTAACCAGCGGCAACTTCCTTAACGTCATCCTTGAAACGTTTAAGTGCCAAAATGCTACCTTCGTAAATGCTGATGTTATTACGGAAGATACGAACCTTACCGTTGCGGATAACTTTACCGTTTGTAACGTAGCATCCGGCAACCGCACCAACACCGCTTATCTTAAATACTTCGCGAACTTCAACAGTACCGCTAACAGATTCGCGGAATTTTGGAGCAAGCATACCCTTCATAGCAGCTGTAACGTCGTCAACAGCATCATAAATAACGTTGTAAATACGGATGTCAACACCTTCTCTTTCCGCAACTACTTTTGCATTAGAGTCTGCACGAACGTTGAAACCAATAACGATAGCTTCACTAGCTTTTGCAAGCATAATGTCAGTTTCATTGATACCGCCAACACCACCGTGTATAGCAGATACCTTAACTTCGTCGTTGGAAATCTTTTCTAGGCTACCCTTCAATGCTTCCAAACTACCTTGAACGTCAGTTTTTATGATGATATTAAGTGTTTTGAGTTGACCTTCACTAATACGACCAAACAAATCGCCCAAACTCATTGCTGGGATTTGACGTGCATTTTCCATTCTAATCTTGTCACGACGTTCTTCTGCAGCTTTCTTTACAAGTTTTTCGTCAGCTACGTACATAAAGTCGCCCGCCTGTGGCACTTCGGAGAAGCCAAGAACTTCCACTGGCATGGATGGACCAGCACTCTTAACCTTGCGACCTTTATCGTCGAACATAGCACGAATCTTACCTGTAGCTGCACCAGCGATTAGGTAATCGCCAACGTTGAGTGTACCATTTGCAACCAAAATTGTGGCAACAGGACCACGACCTTTGTCAAGTTTAGCTTCAATAATAGTACCTGTAGCACGTTTCTTTGGATTAGCTTTGAGTTCCTTGATTTCTGTAACAAGAAGCACGCTTTCTAGCAATGTGTCAATGCCCATACCAGTTTTAGCAGATACAGGAACCATGATTGTGTCACCGCCCCATTCTTCTGCAAGCAATTCGTACTCGGTAAGTTGTTGCTTTACTCTGTCTGGGTCAACGTGTGGTTTGTCCATTTTGTTGATAGCAACAACAATGGATACACCAGCTGCTTTTGCGTGGTTGATTGCTTCGATAGTTTGTGGCATTACACCGTCATCCGCCGCAACTACGATGATTGCAACGTCAGTAATCTTGGCACCTCTAGCACGCATTGCTGTAAATGCTGCGTGGCCTGGGGTATCAATAAATGTGATCAATTCGCCATTTTTCTTTACTGTGTAAGCACCAATGTGTTGTGTGATACCACCAGCTTCGCCACTAGTAACACTTGTATCTCTAATAGCATCGAGCAAAGATGTTTTACCGTGGTCTACGTGGCCCATAACAGTAACAATTGGAGGACGCTTTGTATCGTTTTCCAATCCGTCATCTTCGCCAGCGCCAGTGATAATTTCTTCCGCTGTTTTTTCTACACGCAATTCAAGTGTAACTTCGTGCAGGCTAGCAATATATTCAGCATAATCGAAGTCAACGGAGTCGTTGATAGTCTTCATTATACCTTCTTTAAATAGTTGTTTAATAATTTCTGATGCACTAACACCAATTTTTTCACTAAGAACTTTGATTGGAACTTCTTGTGTTGTGATGATGGCATGAGTAATCTTTGGAGCAACAACAGTTGGCGCTTGTTCTGTGCGCTTGTTGCGTGCCTTTCTAACTACTCTATCTTCATCATAATCAGCAGAGAAGTCACGTGTCATTAGGCTACGTTTGCTTGCGGTACGCTTTTCATCTGGATGATCCTTGGTCTTATTTTTGTTGCCATATTGTTTTTGTGGACCAGTTTGTGGGATATCCAAAATAGGAACAAACTTTTTAGCAGCTTGCTTGTTTTGACCTTGTTGAGAAGATGGACGTCTATCTTGTTGTTGAGCATCCTTGTCCTTATTTTGAGGTCTAGCTGCTTGATTATTTTGTTGTGGTCTTCTATCTCCACGAGTTACATTGTTTTGACGTGCACCAGAAGGACCCCCACTTTGTGTTGTAGTTTTCTTATCAACTACAGGTGGACGTCTAGTTGATGTATCAAGGAATCTTCTTACCTTGACATTTCCTTTTTCATCAGTATAGGTTTTTACTTCGCGACCATTTTCTGTAACGGAAACAACCTTTGTTACAGCTGGTGCTTCTGCAGGGGCAGTTTCCTTAACTGTATGTGTTGTTTGCGCTTCAGCTTGTGGTTCGTTAGGTGTTGCAACAGCCTCTGTAGAAGTAGATACAGGCTCGCTTACTTGGACAGGTTGTTCAACAACTGGTTGAAGAGCTACAGCTTCTTCTACAACTGGAGCAACAACAACTTCTTGTTGTGCAGCAGCTTGCAAAGCAGCCTTCAACTCTGCCTTTTTGGCGCGGATTGCCTCTGTCAAACTGTTAGCTTGTTGCTTTATCTTATTTGTAGCTTGTTGCATTTCTCTAGCAACGTTAACTACGTTAGATTTTACAGATCTGACATTTTCATAACTTCTGTTTGGTTGAGTGTTTGCCATTATTACCTCCGACAACTCTACTTCAAATTTTCAATAATAGCTTTTGCTAGTGATTTATCACAAACAGCAATAGCTTTACAATTTTTCTTTTGTAAAATATCAAATTCTTCTACGCAGAAAATAGGAACACCTATCTTTTCCGCAAAAAAGCAAAGATTTGATAAGGATTTTGGGGAAAGTGTTGATGTGTGCAAAATTACGTGAACGTGTTTTCTTGTGACGATAATATTGTCCACACCAAAAACAGCCGCTCCCTTTCGTATTGAAAAACCAATATAACTTTCTACTTTATTGTTCAATTAGACTCTCCAGTTGAGAAACGATTTGTTCATCCAAAGCAAAACCATTTGTTTTGGCAAAACCCTTGTTTTTGGTAGCACGATTAATGCACTCTTTGCATTTGCAAAGGTAAACACCTCTACCGTTCAACTTACCAGTTGTATCTACAACAACACCATTTTCGGTATTAACAATGCGAACAAGCTGATTTTTGGGTTTCATTTGTCTACAAGCAACACACATCCTTTCAGGAATACGTTTTACTGTTTTCACAATTATACCTCGTCTGGATTAACAGCCAAGTCTTCTTCGTCAAACATGCCGCTTTGCATAGCTACAGAGTAGGATTTAACGTCAATCTTCCAACCTGTAAGTTTAGCAGCAAGACGAGCATTTTGACCTTCTTTACCAATTGCCAAGCTAAGCTTTTCATCTGGAACGATTACTTTTGCTTCTTTCAATTCTTCGTCAGCTTGAACAATCAATACTTTAGCTGGAGAAAGAGCACGAGCGATGAAGTCAAGAATATCACTGCTCCATGGAATAATATCAATCTTTTCGCCGTTGATTTCGTTAACAATAGCATTTACACGTGCGCCCTTGTTACCAACGCAAGCACCTACAGCATCAATTTCGGGGTCTGTAGAGTAAACAGCCATCTTTGTGCGGAAACCAGCTTCACGAACGATACTCTTAATTTGTACGATATCAGCACGAATTTCTGGAACTTCACTTTCAAACAAACGCTTGATAAACATAAAGGATGCACGAGAAAGCATTACTTGTGTTCCACCAACGCTATCTCTTACTCTCTTTACAAGCACCTTGATACGGTCACCAGCATGGTACTTTTCGCCAGGGATTTGTTCTTGAACTGTAAGAACACCTTCCATTTGGTTTTTGCCAATTTCAACGTAAATTGTACCATCTTCCTTAACGCGTGTAACAACACCAACCATCAATTCGTTTTCCTTGTCGGCAAATTGATTGTATGTGATGTCCTTTTCTGCTTGACGAAGTTCGTTCATGATAACTTGACGAGCATTTTGTGCTGCAATACGGCCAAAAGTTCTTGGATCGATTTCTGTAAGCACTTCGTCACCGATTTTGTAGGATTTTTTGATTGTGCGAGCTTCTTCCAAAGAGATTTCCTTTTCGGGTGTTTCAACTTCGGCAACTACAACCTTACAAATGTACGCACGGATAGTAAATTTGTCTGGATTTGTTTTGATAACAACGTTGCTAGCTTCGCCAAAATTCTTTTTGCAAGCAATTGCAAGTGCAGTTTCAAGGGAAGAAATAACCTTATCTTTGCTAATTCCCTTTTCTGTTTCTAGTAGATCAAGAGCAATAAAAAACTCTTTGCTTGTCATATTAGTTTCCTCCTAAAATTCAATAACGGGCTCTACTTTTGCCGCATCTTTTTTGTTAAATGTAAGTGTTTGATTGTTTGCGATTTCAATTGTGAAGGTTTCTTCATCATAAGCAACAAGTACACCTTCTATATTCTTTTTGCCGTTTAGTGGCTTGTACAGTTTAACCAAAATCTTCAAACCCATATTTCTACGGTAATCACGTTCAAGTTTGAGTGGTCTGTCAATACCAGGGGAAGATACATTTAGTGTGTAACTACAATCAATTGGGTCCAGCTCGTCCAGTGGGGCGTCAATGGCGCGATGCATTCTTTCGCAATCATCAATGGAAACACCACCATCTTTGTCAATAATGATTGTAAGATGCATTCCATCAAACTTTTTTTCATACAAAACTTCCAACACTTCCAAGCCCAAATCTTGAGCAATAGGGGTTGCAAGTTCAAAAACTTGATCAGATACTTTTCCCATAGAGTTCCTCCAACAAACCCATAATAATTAATAAGAGAGCGGAGAAAAAAATCTCCACTCTCACCGTAGTAATTGATTAAACTAAGGCGATGAATTGACTAAAACTAACTATCAAATTAATGGCTAATTTTAAAAACAATTCTGTGTAATGATATTATATCATAAGCAAATATCTTTGACAAGTGTTTTTATAAAAACAATATGCACTACTTGCTGTTTTCGGCAAGAAAAGCAAAACACTTTGCCAAAGCCAAGGCTGTTTCTCCACAAAAAACGGAAGAATTAAGCGTAACCTTGCATGCTTTACAAATATCTTCAAGTTTGAGCAGATTAACCTTTTTGGTAATGAGACTGTTTTCGAACAATTGAGAAATCATTTCTGCTTGATTGATTGTCTTGTTAGAAAACGCATAACCAACAGGTGCTGCATAGTAATTGACAAAATCGAAAAACAAATCTAGGTCCTTGCCTACAACTTCGTATCCGTACAAAAACTTGTACAAGTCCGGAACAATTTCCGATAGGGTTGGATACAAAACCAAATCATTTGACGTTGCAAGTAGATTTGTCATTTGCTTGTCCTCAATGGGTTTTTCGGGATTGATGTATGTAAAGAATTTTTGAGAAACGTGTCCGTTATCCACCCTTACAGCAGATACACACAAAATTCTATCTTCCGTTTTAACCGAGCCCGTCCAATTGAAATGCAAAATTGCAACCTTTTTATCCTTCAAAATGGATTGTTCAACAATTTGATCAACAAAACCAAGCTGTCTGTATTCGGAAAAATACTCAGGACTTACCAAGGAATAATTAGCTGGTGGTTGCTTATTCAAATTTGTTTGTAGCTTTTGCTTTACAATGACACACTTGCACAAATCGTAAACTCTAAGTTCCAGACGTTGGCTAAAATCACTAAATGCAACCTTGCCCCTTACTACAACTTCCGTGCCGTCATACAATGCCATTAGCATCTTCATCTTTTTGTCATTTGCCGCAGCACGACGTTTGGATATAGTATGAACTTCCGAGTCTGACTTGCCTGTTGTTTCCTTGATAACTTTGAAGTCTTCCAACTGGAATTGAACAAACATAACACAGTTAATGCTACCTTGAGAGTCATCCGTCAAGGTAAACTTACATATGTGCATTGTTGGATCTTTTTTTGAAGCTTTAAGTGTTTTTCCGCTAATTTTACCGCAAATAACACAACTATCCATAGCCTTACGGATATCGGAAATATACATTGGCGAAGTGAGTATTTCCTTACCAATATACTTTTCCACATTGGCAACTTGCATATATCTAGAGGGCTTCAAAAGTTCACGGTTAATTGCCAAACGAACTAATTTTTCCTGTTCCGTTACATCCACTACTCTGTTGATGGTTTCATCAAGTTGCAATGTAATGTTGAGTTCAAAGCAAGTTATAACCGCTAGCTTTTCTGTAAGTTTTTCACAAAACTCAGCTAGCTCCATATTGGTTTTCGTAACCTTATCAACATAAAAGGTTACATTAATTTTTCTATTTTCTATTTGGATAGAGATACCATCTCTTCCGCTGATGGCAAAAATGGGATAATTTTTCTTTAAGTAATCTAAAAGGAATTTGCGGAAAGTAACTTCGGTAAAGGTATCGTTAACTAGACTCACCGAACAATGATAACCAACTGGAGTCAAAGTTTTTACGTAGTCAACGATTTCGTTTTGCAATGCACCTTCTACCGAAGGCAAATCTGGATAAGAAAGTATGCAAAAAACTTTACGTAGTTGTTTGTCAACTCGTATTTCCCTAGCCCTAAGATCGGTCATATTTGGATATTTTGCATACAATTTATCAATAATCATAGCAACAAATCAATTTCCTTTTTGAATTCTTCAATGCCGCAAGTAGCATCTACTCTTTTGTACAGTACACCTTTTTTAAAAAAGACAAACTGTCCGTTTGCTCCAGCAATACCAAGGTCAGCTTCCTTACACTCCCCTGGACCATTAACTTCGCAACCCATAACAGCTATTTTAAGTGGCTTAGCGATGTGCTTAACATAATTATACACTTCTTTTGCCACGTTTTCAAGATCGATGGAACAACGACCACATTTGGGACAGGATACAAAGGTAACACCTTCACGCAATCCAAGTGATTGCAGTATATCTTTTGCGCATTGCACTTCTTCCACAGGATCCCCAGTTAATGATACCCTGATTGTATCGCCAATGCCATCAAGCAACAAACTTCCAATACCTATGGCGTTTTTAATCATACCTTGTTGTGGAAGGCCGGCTTCGGTAACACCTAAATGCAATGGATAACCAAGTTGCGCAGCCATACGATTTAGTTCCACAGTTTCTCTTACATCGGAGCTTTTAACAGAAAGAACAATGTTATAAAAATCTTTGCTTTCAAAATATTTAACATAGTCTTTTAAACTATTGATCAATGCAACACTTCTGTTACCACTTGCCAAAGCTAGCTCTTCTGCGTTTACAGAACCGCTATTTACGCCAATTCTTATGGAAATATTGTGCTTTTTTGCACAGTCAATTACTTTGTCAAGCTGGCTTTTTGTTACGTTGCCTGGGTTGATACGAATTTTATCAGCGCCCGCTTCAATAGCTGCAATTGCCAAACGATAATCAAAGTGAATATCAGCAACAAGTGGGATATTTACTTGTTTTTTAACCTGCTCAAAAGCCTTTACAGCTGCCATTGTAGGAACAGCAATACGAACAATATCACAACCCGCTTGTTGCAATTTATCTATTTGATGCAATGTTTCATCAATTTTTTCTACAGGAATATTTGTCATGGACTGTATGGAAATTTTACCATCGCCAATATTTATATTCCCAACTGGTACAATTCTTTTCATAATCTTATAGTTTTAGTAAATCGACAATTATCATAAAACCTATGAGCAAAATCAGCCCAAGGCCATTGACAATGCCTTCGATTTTGCGATTGACTGGTTTACCACGAATCCATTCAATGATAACAAATACCATTCTGCATCCGTCCAAAGATGGAACAGGCAAAAGATTAAATACACCAAGGTTTACACTAATCAAAACGATGAGCGTAAGTATGCTTTGCATATTGAAGGTAGAAACAATTTGACTTGTTATACTGATTGTTGTAATTGGACCACCAATTTGATCAAACCCTACTAGTCCTGTAAACAATCCGCCCAACGTGCGAAGTACAAGCATTGCAACTTCGCCACAGTATGGGAAGGTGCGAGCAAGACTCTTGCCAAAGGAGAACTTGTAGTTGTCGTATGCAACACTGATACCTAACCCTTTGTATTGTTCCGTCGAAAAGGTTAGTGATTGTTGAATTTGGTCGTAAGTTAATGTGTAATCGTGGTATTTGCCTTGATTATCGATAACGGACAATACGTTATCGGCATCTTTGACAAGTGCGTCGGATAGATTATCTCCGCTTTGAAGGATAACACCGTTTACTTTAACAACGGAATCTCCAACAATTAGCACTCTGGTGTTACTAGAATATGTTTTGTTTACAGATTCCACATACACAACACCATTGTTATCGCCTAGCTTAAAGCTGTCGATAAATTCATCAGTTTCAATGTTAAACAAGTAACATCCGGCATTCGTAGAAATAACAATTTTATTATCTTTACCAGGTGCGTTAAGGTAAGCCACAACGTTTTGACCTGCTTCCATAATATGATTGTTTACTCTATAGATTACTCCACCAGGTACTACCGATTGTTCGGATGACGTTGTGTAAATATCCCCTTTGATAGTTGCAACGTAGTTATTGGTAAATGTACTTTTGCTAAGTCCTTTTATCTCAACTTTTTCACCATTTCTAATGACAACAACATCCAGTGTGTCATCATCCATATAGCGACTAATGTCGTCCAAAACAAAAACTTGTTTTCCGTTTATTTCGTACAAAATGTCGCCACTTTGTAGTGATGATTGTGTATATGCTGGTGCGTAGTCAAACACATAGTTGACCTTTGCAACTGTTTCGCCGTAGCAAGAAAACAAGATAACACAAATAAGCAAAGCAGAAATAAAGTTACAAAAAGCACCGCTAAACAGTACAATTAAGCGCTTCCAAGGGGCTTGCGCGTTAAAAGCACGTGGATTATTGTTGTCCTCGTCTTCGCCTTCGAAAGCACAATATCCTCCAAGGGGAAGCAATCTTAATGTAAATTTTTGACCATCTTTTCTTGTCTTTTGCAAAAGTTTTGGCCCCATACCAACAGAAAACTCATTGATTTGAAACTTGAGAATTCTACCTGCAGCGTAGTGACCTGCTTCGTGTACAAGCACCATAAACATAAGCACAACAAAAGCTAAAATCACTCCGCCTACAGACTTAACTGCGGAACCTAAATCACACAATAATGTTAACATATATCTCCATTTATCTGTGCCATTACATATTGTTTAACAACTTGGTCAACTATCTTGATATTATCTACACTAACGATAAGTTTAGAAAATTGTTTTTCAAAATGTAGCACTGTATTTTTAATAATTTGATAAAATTCGGTAAACTTAATTTTACCTTCTAGGAAACTATCCACACACACGTCGTTAGCACTGTTCATTACAGTAGGAGCTAGTGGATAATACCTTTTAATCTCGTGCCCTAGCTGTGCACAAGGAAATTTAGATGTATTTACCTTTTCAAAGGTTAGCGTCATCAATTGATCAAATGACAACCTTTTTACAGGAACTTGCGCCTCGTTTAGCAAAGCATAAGCGATAGGCAAACGCATATCCGGGTTGGCAAGTTGAGCAACAACACCACCGTTTTGAAATTGAACTGCCGAGTGAACAATACTTTGTCTATGGACAACAATATCTATATTATCAACGTCGATGCCAAACAACCAGCTTGCTTCAATAACCTCAAGCGCTTTGTTGAACATAGTTGCACTATCAATGGTTATTTTTGTGCCCATGTTCCAGTTTGGATGTTGCAAAGCCTTGGTAGCATCAACTAGTTGAAGTTGCTCTTGGTCGGTATTCCAAAATGGACCACCGCTAGCTGTTAGTAGCAACTTATCCACTTGCATGCCGTTTGAAGCTAACAAACATTGACTAATTGCACAGTGTTCACTATCTACTGGATATAGCTTTGCTTTTCCCACTTTTGGCATAATCAAAGAGCCAGCACAAACCAACGCTTCTTTGTTAGCTACGGCAACGTCTATGCCGTTATCCAAGCAATACAATATGCAATCTATGGACGTGATACCTTTAGTTGCAACAACAGCAATATCACAATTTTTTACAGCTTCTATTAGACAACCTTCTCCTTGTTTGCTTATCAAAGCGCTGTAGTTTGGGGCAAACTCTGCTACTTGCTGTGCAAGCTTTTGCTCATTAGAAAATGCGACAAGAGATACAATCTTCAACTTGTCGCTATTACAACGAACTATGTCCAATGTTTGGGATCCAACCGAACCGGTGCATCCAAGTAAAGCAATTTTTTTCATTAGATAATAAACATAAATACTGTTGCTACAAATACGGAGTTTAATAGTATTCCGTCAAAGCGGTCCAATATTCCGCCGTGCGCACCAAGAATATGGCTGTAATCTTTGATACCACAGTATCTTTTAACTAGACTTGCAAGCAAATCGCCAATTTGTGTTAATACGCTACCAAACAAACCAATCAAAACATATGCCAAGATACGATTAAATGGTGATAAATTGAAGGAAGATAGACCAAATTGTGGCATACCTACTGCAGGAAGCAACAGCTCAAATACTAGGTAAACGATTGTTGAACCAAGCAAACCGCCAACAACACCACCAATTGCACCTTCTACGCTTTTGTTAGGGCTAATTTGTGGGCAAAGCTTATTTTTGCCAAATAAACTTCCAACCAAGTATGCAAAAACATCGGTAAAAGAGGATACGGCAAAAACAAAAGCCAAACCTATTGCATTATATGGCAATAACTGTGTTACACGATGTTGACTAATAAGTGACCAAATGTCGTTTTCCAAATATTGGTAAATTGGATTTGTTGGATCTATAGCTTGAGTGGAAGCACATCTGTTTATGTACAACAAAGAAGCCATCATCAAGCCTGGATATACCAACATAAAAGCAACGTAAAACAAGCTTTGTACATTGTTGTGTAGCAGCGCTGTGATAACAGATGAAGCAAAAATCAGCAAAGTGAAGAAAACAATTCCGCTAAATCCAAACAATGCATATGCAGGTCCAAGGCCAATACCATATGCCCAAATAATCCAACTGTAGTAGTCAGGAATACGTTCTCTACCAATAGCTCTACGCATTTCTACAACAGCAAGGACAATTAGAACGGACAAAATAAGCGAGTTAATTGCCCTACCACTCAAAAAAATGTTATTTTGGTTGCTAGATGGATTAATCAAAAATATATTCAATAATATCATACCAATCATAACGGCAAAAATGCCTATTCCAATAATGGTACGTTGAATAAAGCTCTTTTTATTTAGCATCAATTAATCCTCCAAAGTTACGTGTGCGACAAGCATATTCTTCCACTAGACTATTATACTGCTCAACACTGAAATCAGGCCAAAGAGTATCCACAAAGAACAACTCGGCATATGCGCATTGATACAGTAAAAAGTTAGATAGTCTTTTTTGACCGCCAGTTCTTATCATCATATCAACAGCTGGCAAAAAACCATTGTATAGATTGTTTGCAATTGACTTCTGGTTGATGTCTTGTCCACTTTGCGACAAAACTTTGGCGGCGTGCACAATATCGTCTTGCCCACCATAATTAATACACAAATTCACACAAAAATCTGTGCAATTTTGCGTTTCATTTTCAATTTTATCTATTTTTGTTACAAGAGAAGCAGGTAATGCGGTTTTATCACCACTTACAACAACTCTCATTTTGTTAGCAGTAAACTTCCTAAAGTGCGAAATGTATATTTCCGCCAACGCAAAAAGAGAGTCAACCTCGGCTTTGGGACGCTTCCAATTTTCTGTTGAAAAAACAAAAAGAGAAAGATACTTTATCCCCAAATTTCGTGATTGCTCTATTATTTGTTCGGCTATTTTTAGTCCTTGTTGATGACCAAAGGAACGGGGCTTGTTCTTTGACTTTGCCCACCTACCATTGCCATCCATAATAATTGCAACGTGCGCTGGAACCATCTACACACTTAATTTGTAACGGCATACAATTAGGTGAAGTTCTTCACCATGTTGTTGAACGGCTGTTACAAGCTCCTTGTCGTATTCTGCTTGCTTTCTATCTACATAATAAACAAACGTGAAGTTTGTTATACCTAAATTGTTCAAAATTTCGGTAGCTTCACAAACTTCAAGTCCAATCAAATGTTCATATTTCATTTACAAATTACACAGACATTACGTCTACTTCTTTTTCTTTAGCAAGACGGTCAATAGTTTCAATAAGCTTAGCAAGACGCTTATCGATTTCCTTTTCGTAATCTGCAATCAAATCTTCGCTTACAGTTTTAGCGTTCTTTTCTTTCTTGAGACCGTCCATAGCATCTCTGCGAGCATTACGCAAAACAACCTTAGTTTCTTCTGCAAGCTTTTTAACTTGTTTAACAAGGTCGCGACGACGTTCTTCTGTAAGAACAGGGAAAGTCAAACGTATAACTGTACCATCGTTTTGTGGAGTTACACCAATATTTGCTGCCAAGATAGCCTTTTCAACAAGCTTCAAAGCAGATTTATCCCACAAGGAAATAAGCAAACATCTTGGTTCTGGAATAGAAATGTTGCCCATTTGGTTGATAGGTGTCATGGCTCCGTAGTAGTCAACCTTGATGTTTTCTACAAGCTTAGGATTAGCGCGACCGGCACGCATAAGGTTAAACTCACCCTTCATATATTCAATGGCTTTTTCACAATCCATATCGAATTCAAGGAAAATTTCTTCAATTTGTGGATTAGCATAGTTCATAAGTCAATCTCCTATAAATTAGAATAATATAATTATTTTACAATAAACGAAACAAAATTTCAATAGTTATTTAATAATTGTTCCAAGTTTTTCGCCATTTAACACTCTAATGATTGCATTTGGCTCATCTTTGCCTACAACTACAACAGTCAAAGCAAATTCTTTGCACATTGCAACAGCGGTCAAATCCAAAGCTTTGAGGTTGTCGGCAATAATTTTGTCATAAGAAATTTCATCATATTTGATGGCTGTTGGATCAAGTTTGGGATCAGCGCTGTAGATACCATCAACTGCTTTAAGGAGGAAAATTGCATCCGCATGCAACTCACAGGCACGTAAAGTAAGTGTTGTATCTGTTGAGAAGTATGGCGCTCCTGTACCACCACCAAGAACAAGCACCTTGCCTTCTGCAAGATATTGTTCTGCATTGGGGATAAAGTATGTTTCGGCAGCCTTTTCTACAGGAAATGCACTAACTACTTTGTTAGGGATACCACTAGCAGTCAAATATTCACCCAGAGCCAATGCGTTCATTACAGTCGCCATCATACCAATATGGTCAGCTGTTGCACGATTCATTTCTTCACTTGTTCTGCCACGCCAAAAGTTTCCACCACCAACAACAACGGCAACTTCTACTCCAAGAGCAAGAATATCAGCAATTTGTTTGCATACAAGCTTTGCGCTTGCTGGTGAAATAGGAGCCTTTCCATCAGAAAGTGCTTCCCCACTTATTTTGAATATGATACGCTTAAACTTTGTCATGATAAAACCCTCTAAATCAGTAAAATAAAAACACTAAATTTGTAAAATGGGGAACAATCGTGTCATTGTTCCCCAAATCTAAATCAAATATTATAGACCTTTAAGTTGTTCAGCAATTTCTGCAGCGAAGTTATCTTGACGTTTTTCAATACCTTCACCCATTTCGTAACGTACAAATCTTGTAACAACAATTTCTGCACCAGCATCTTTAGCAGATTGGGCAACAACTTGCTTGATAGAGAAGGAGCCATCACGAACATATTCTTGTTCCAACAAGCAAACTTCTTTGTAGTACTTGTGGATACGACCTTCTACCATCTTTGTGATAACAGCTTCTGGCTTGCCTTCGTTGCGAGCTTGAACAGTAAGGATTTCTCTTTCAGATTGAACTTGAGCAGGATCAACATCAGTAATAGCAACAACTTGTGGTTTGCTTGCTGCAACTTGCATACTAAGATTGAAAGCAAGTTCTTGCAATACGTCAACGTTACCAGCAGATTTGAGTTCTACCAATACGCCAATCTTACCGCCCATGTGGATGTAGCTAGCGATAATACCATCTTCAGCAAGAACATACTTTGTGAATCTTCTCAAAGAGATCTTTTCGCCGATTGTAGCTGTAGCTTCAGCAAACAAAACGTTGAGAGTTTTGCTGTTGTCGCCAACGTATGTTTCTTCCATAAGAGCTTCAACTGTTTGAGCATCAGAAGTAAGGATGTGATTAGCAACGTTATCGATCAAAGCGATAAATTGATCACTACGTGCAACGAAGTCTGTTTCGCAGTTGATTTCTACAGCAACAGCTGTTTTCTTATCTTCTGCAACAAGGCATTTTACCAAACCTTCTGCAGCAACGCGGCTAGCTTTCTTAGCTGCGGAAGCCATACCCTTTTCACGAAGGTACTTAACTGCTTCGTCAAAGTTACCATCTGTTTCTACAAGTGCTTTTTTGCAATCCATCATGCCTACGCCTGTTTGTTCACGTAGCTTCATAACGTCTTTAGATGTGAAATTAGCCATTGTTAGCCTCCTCATTAGCTGTATTTTCTTCTTCTGGAGCTGTCATTACAACGCCTTCTTTAGCTTCGATAACTGCGCCAGCGATAATGGAAGAAATAACCTTGATAGCGCCGATAGCGTCATCGTTTGCTGGGATTACTACGTCAACTTGATCTGGATCACAGTTTGTGTCAACGATAGCAACGATAGGGATATTAAGAGCGTGAGCTTCTGCTACTGCAATAGCTTCCTTTTTGGGGTCAACGATGAAGATGCAACCAGGCATACCCTTCATGTTCTTGATTCCGCCAAGGTTAGCTTCAAGCTTATCGCGTTCTTCCAAAAGTTTGCTAACTTCCTTCTTAGGAAGAAGATCAAGTTCGCCAAGCTTTTCCATTTGGTTGATATGGTTAAGTCTTTCGATACGAGATTTAATTGTTTTGTAGTTAGTAAGTGTACCACCGAGCCAACGGTTGTTTACATAGAACATACCACAACGTTCAGCTTCACTTCTGATAGCTTCTTGAGCTTGCTTCTTTGTTCCAACGAACAAAATAGGTTTGCCTTGTGCAGCGATGTCGCGAACAAAAGTGTAAGCGATTTCTGCTTGAGCTACTGTTTGAGCAAGGTCAATGATGTGGATATCGTTGCGTTCTGCGTAGATATACTTCTTCATTTTTGGGTTCCATCTTCTGGTTTGGTGTCCAAAGTGTACACCGCTTTCCAAAAGTTGTTTCATAGATACAACTGCCATTTTTCAAATTCTCCTTTTTTATATATGTTTTTAACCTCTTCGTGCCGTCAAACTCCACACGCAACCAAGTGGCAACTTGGCACAAACGAATGAATATTGCACGAATGCGAATTAAACCTAATAGATTATAGCACAGCAAAGTCTATTTGACAACAAAAATAGCTAAAAAATTTTATCAATTTTTGCTTTTGCAAACATTTTGCTGTAAGCATCAAAAAACACCCATTTTGGCGGGTGTTTTGATAGTAATTGTATAACAATTAATCTCTGTGACAATGACAATCATCACCACAATCGCAACCATCTTCGTCGCAATCGCAGCCGTTGTTCATAGCAGCAACTTCTTCTAGTAGTTGTCTATACAAAACTTCATATGTTTCGTCGTCAACAATCAAGAAATTGTAATAGCTTTCTCCATCTTCTTCTGTTTCTACAAGTTCGAAGATTTCTACTACTGCTTCTTCGTCATCAGCTTCTTGCAAGCAAGCATATTCTTTTCCGTCTCTTTCTAGTGTCGCAACGTGATGGAAAGCGATTTCGTTACCATCTTCATCTTCCAACATAACGATATCATCTTCTACGCAATCACAAGCTTCGTCGCCACAATCACATGTGTGAACTTTGTTTTCATCAAGCATTTTAATGTTTCCTCCGTTTATTTATCTTTTTTGATCCAAATAATTTTGCAAAATTATTGTCGCTGCAACCTTATCAATAACCTTTTTGCGGTTTTCTCTGCGAACGTTACCTTGAATAAGAACTCTTTCGGCAGATAAGGTTGTAAAACGTTCATCCATATATTTTACGGGAATATCACATTGCCTTGCAAGCTCGTCAATGAACAAACGTGTTTTTGTTGTTTGTTCGTTTTCCTGCCCATTTAATCCAAGTGGCAAACCAGAAATAAACAAAGATACTTCCTTACTCTTAGCCAAATCTACAATATACTTGGCATCTACTTCTAGATTACCTTTTCTGGTGTAGGTTTCCAATGGATTGGCAATTACACCCATCAAATCTGATACTGCTATTCCGATACGAACGTCGCCGACGTCTAATGACATTATTCTTCCCATAATGGCAACATTATATCACGAATAGAAAAAAGAATACAGCGTTTTGCATCAATTTATGAATAAAAAATGTATTGTGGCGATTCTATAAGATAAATCCTCCTACCGATTACAACGTTTCGGCGAATAAACTAATCCTAATAAATTGATAATCTAGTTCAAGCAAGAATAATCCATCAATAATAATCTTGCGTTATTAAAAGGTGCATCAAATAAAAAATGAAAAAAACATCCTACACTATTTCGTAGCTTTGTTAATTGTCTTTTTGCCCTTTTGCAATGCTTTGTTTACTTGTGGAACTTCCGATAGCATCAATCCTGCAATCATCCCAACAGTTAGACCAACAACCAATTTTCTCATAATTCTCCTCCTTGTTTGTAGTATCGATATTATGTGAAATTTGTTCAAAAATATAAGAAAAAAGTAAAAATCGCAATATTATGCGTGTAATAGTAGTATGTATAATGCACAATTCGAGTATTGATCTCGTACTTTTACACCATTTTGACTAAAACAAGCAATCATACCCCAAAAATTAGAGAAAACAAAAAGAGCACCATTTTACAGTGCTCTTTTAACATCATTTGAAGATTTTTATAAGAATACTTAAAGAAAATTGTCTAGATATAAACAATCAATACAACAACTAGGCTTTTGCAGCTTGCTTAGCACGGTAGTCTTCAATTGCCTTTTTGATGGCTTCTTCTGCTAAAACGGAGCAGTGAATTTTTTGTGGTGGCAAACCTTCTAGGTATTCTACTACTTTTGCATTTGTAATTTGCAAAGCTTCGTCAAGTGACAGTCCAATAATCATTTGTGTTGCAGTTGAACTTGTTGCAATAGCAGCTGCACAACCAAATGTTTGGAACTTTGCATCAACGATAATATCGTTTTCAATTTTTAGTGTTATCTTCATTATATCGCCACAAGACGCATTACCTACCATACCTTCGCCGTCGGCATTTTCAATTACACCTACGTTTTGTGGGTTAGCAAATGCTTCCATAACTTTTTGATTATACATTGTATGTTCCTCCATCTTTTAGGTTAAACAAAGGGGACATTTCCCTCAATTTTGAAATAATATTAACTAGTTTGTCTACTGTGTAGTCAACTTCTTCCATAGTGTTGTGTTTTCCAAAGGAAAAACGAATTGTACCATGAGAAACTTCAATTGGAACACCCATAGCTAGCAAAACGTGCTCTGGCTCCAAACTTCCACTACTGCAAGCAGAACCAGAAGATGCAGCAATACCGTTTAGGTCCAAGAACATCAAAATACCTTCACCCTCTACAAATTCAAAGCTAAAATTTGCAATTGAAGGGACAGAGCGAGTCAAGTCACCATTTTGTCTTACATATGGAATTTCGTTGAGTACTCTTTGAACAAAATGGTCACGCAAACTTTCAATATGCTTATTGTTTTGTTCCATTTCGTCCACAGCAATTTGCAAGGCTTTAGCCATACCAACAATAGCAGGTGTGTTTGTTGTACCTCCACGTTGAGATCGCTCTTGTCCACCACCACCAATTAGCTTGTCAATGCGGATACCATTGCGGATATACAAAGCGCCTACACCCTTGGGGCCGTAAAACTTGTGCGCAGAAAAGGTTAGCAAGTCCACACCAAGATCTTTAACATCAATACGCATATAGGGCATTGCTTGAACGCAGTCGGTGTGAACTATCACACCATGTTTGTGTGCAATTTCCACAATTTGCTTAATTGGCTGAATTGTTCCAACGATATTATTTACATACATAACAGAAACAAGTGTAGTTTCTGGCGTAATCATACCTTCAAGAGCATCAACGTCCACTACACCAGATGGTAAAACAGGCAACTTGCTAACTGTAAATCCTTGTTTTTCCAACCAATCGGCGCTAGCAAGAATTGCATGGTGTTCAATCTCCGAAATTATGATATGCTTTCCTTTGTTTGCTCTAGATAGAGCAACACCTTTTATTGCCCAGTTATCCGATTCTGTTCCACTTGATGTAAAGTACAGCTCATTGGGAGAACTTCCAATTAGATTGGCAATAGTAGCTCTACTTTCGGCAACGGCTTTTTCCGTTTCTCTGCCAAAGAAATGTTGACTGTGGGAGTTGCCAAAGTTATCGTAAAAATATGGAATCATTGCATCAACAACGCGTTTATCACATGGAGTTGTAGCTGCGTGGTCAAAATAAATTCTCATAGGTTATCCTCAAGTAATTGTTGTAAAGAAATTGTATCTAGGTAGCTATTGATATTGATTTGAAGCTTAGTCCACAGGTTTCTGGATACACAATTGCAACCATTTGCACAATCCTTGTGTATACAGTCAACAATTTGCAAATTATCCTCTACGGCACGCAAAATACGTCCTACAGAGATATTTGATGGCTCATCAGTTAGTTTGTAACCGCCATTGGCACCACGGCTAGAAACAACAATTTGAGCCTTTTTCATCAAGGCAATTATTTGTTCAAGATATTTTTCTGTAACGCCGGTAGCTTGTGCTAAGGAAGAAACAGTAACAATCTCTTGATTGTTATATCTACGTGCAAGCTCAACCGACACATACAAACCATATCTTGCTTTAGAAGACATCTTCATATATCAATAACGCTCCAAAAATTAATTCCTACTAATTTGCTAGGATTAGTATACTACCATTATTTACAACAGTCAACTAAATTATATATAGATGCAATTATTTTTTATAAAAAAACAGCAAGGCTGAGCAAAATACATTTGTATTTTGGTTCACTAACCTTGCTGTTACTCTATTGTTAATAATTAGTTAAGCAGTTACAAAATCAATCAAATATTATAGGTGCTTTTTGATTGTTTCAGATAGCTCGTCTTCGTCACAAAGGCCAACGATTCTGTCAACCAATTGTCCATCCTTGAAGATGCAAACATTTGGAATAGCCATGATTCCAAATCTTTTTGCTAGTTCTGGGGCATTATCTACGTCAACTTTGCCAAATTTTGCATCAGTTACAGAATCTGCAACGTCATCAAGGATTGGAGCAAGCATTTTGCATGGGCCACACCAAGTTGCCCAAAAGTCAACTACTGCAACACCTTCGGCTATAAATTGGTCAAAATTAGCAGTAACATCGTTAATTTTACTCATAGTTATTCTCCTTTATTTTGTATTATTTGGTTATTAGATATAATTTGTACCATTTTGGGTGCTTGTGCCCAACCGTGTTTTTTACGTTTATCTAACAAATGAACAATAAGTACACCCAATGCATACCCTGCAAAGAACATAACAATTCCAAGCCAGTCCTTTTGCCATAAGTGTATGGACAAGAACATAAGCAACAATGCAGGCAACAAAGGAATTATGTACCCAATAAATGCTAAACCAGCGGGATTCTGTTCGGGAATTTCCACTTGAACAGTATCCCCAACAACAGCATTGCAACTATTTTCCACAGTAATATCAATATATTTTTGATTTTGTGTCATTCCGCACTTACCACAAGCAGCACATGCAGAGTTGCGTCCAATGCGTACTTTTGCGTACTTTTTGTTAATTTTTGTTACTACAGCTAACTCAAGCATTAATATCCTCGCAGGAAATAAACAATTCGTCTAGTTGTTTTTGTTCAACTGGAGATGGAGCATTGGACATCATGCAGCTTGCATTTTGCATCTTGGGGAATGCAATAACGTCCTTAATGTTGGATGTATCAGTCAAAACCATTACCAAACGATCTAATCCTAATGCAAGTCCACCGTGAGGAGGGGTTCCGTAGTTAAAAGCATCTACAAAGAATCCAAACTTATCTACAATTTGTTCTTGCGTAAAACCAATTGTTTGGAACATCAAAGATTGAATATCTCTATTGTAAATACGCATTGAACCACCGCCCATTTCGTCACCGTTGATAACAACGTCGTAAGCCTTAGCTCTTACACGGCTAGGATCGGTAGACATAAACTCCAAGTCTTCGTTCTTTGGACTGGTAAATGGGTGATGCATTGCTACATAACGTTGATCTTCTTCGCTGTACTCAAACAATGGGAAGTCAACAACCCACAAGCAAGCAAATTGACCAGGCTTGTACATTTCGAACTTAGCTGCAAGGTGACAACGAAGGGCACCAAGTGCAACACAAGCTTTTTGCCACTCTTCGTCAGCAACAATAAGAGCAATATCCCCTTGTTGCATTTCAAGTGCTTTAGCAATACCATCGAGTTCTTCGGCAGATACAGCTTTTGTAAAGCTACACTTGATACCATCCTTACCAAGACCATACCAAGCAAGACCTTTAACCTTGTATGTTTTAACAAACTCTACAAGTTTATCCAATTCTTTACGAGATAGCTTGTCGCAACCATCCTTCAAAACGATTGCTCTAACTGTTCCGCCTGCATTAAGTGCATTTTGGAATACAACAAAAGCACTATCTTTTACAGTGTCGTCCAACTTGTTGATTTCCATACCAAAGCGCATATCGGGCTTATCTGAACCAAAACGATTCATACATTCATGCCAAGACAAACGCAAGAAATGTTCAGGCAAATCTACCCCTCTAACTTCTTTGAAGATGTTTACAAGCAAACCTTCTGTAAGTTGCATAACCTCTTCTTCTTGGTCCACAAAGCTCATTTCAAGGTCGATTTGAGTAAACTCTGGTTGACGGTTCGCGCGCAAGTCTTCATCGCGGAAGCACTTTGCAATTTGGAAGTATCTATCCATACCGCCAATCATAAGTAGTTGTTTGTAAATTTGTGGTGATTGTGGCAACGCATAAAAACTACCTGGGTGAATACGACTTGGAACAAGGTAATCACGAGCTCCTTCTGGAGTGGATTTACCTAGCATTGGTGTTTCAATTTCAAGGAAGCCACAATCAGCAAGGTAATTGCGTGTAATACGGCAAATTTGACTGCGAACAACCAAATTTTGTTGAAGCTTTTCTCTACGCAAATCAAGATAACGATACTTTAGTCGCAAAGCTTCGTTTGTTCCTTCGTCACCAATAGAAAATGGAGTTGTATCTGCTTCGGACAAAATCTTTAGTTCTTCTGCTACAAGCTCAATTTCGCCAGTTTTCATATTAGGATTGATATTGTTACCAACACGACGACGAACCTTACCTACAACGCTAATAACATATTCAAGCTTAATTGAAGATGCTTTTTGCAATAGTTCTTGTGAGCAAACATCAGTATCAAATACAACTTGGGTAATGCCGCTTCTGTCACGAAGTTGCAAAAAGATTAGTCCACCAAGGTCACGACGACGATGAACCCAACCCATCAAAGTTACCTGTTTGCCAATATATTCTGTGGAAACATCCCCACACATAACGGTCCTTTTTTGACCGCACAATAGTTCTGACATAATTCTTCTCCTGTACAATTACAATACGTATTTTTTAAGATTTCTCGATTCGGTACGGAAGTTGTTTTCAACATATGCTTTGTCGATTACAACATTTCTTGGTGCGCCATCGCTTGTGATTTCAAAGGAAATATCCTCAACGATATGTTCCATTATACTTTGAAGTCTTCTTGCACCAATATCTTCCAATGTGTTATTTTGTTCGTAGGCAACAACGGCAATTTCGCGAATACCGTCTTCGGTAAAGGACAAAGTGATATTGTCTACCGCAAGTAGTTTTTTGTATTGTTCGGTGATGGCATTTTCTGGAACAGTAAGGATTTTTACAAAATCATCTACGGAAAGGCTATCAAGTTGAACAAGAACAGGGAAACGACCTTGAAGTTCTGGAATAAGATCGCTAACCTTGCTTACGTGGAAAGCACCACTTGCTATAAACAAGATATAATCAGTTTTGATAATACCATATTTAGTGGAAACTGTACAACCTTCTACAATAGGCAAAATATCACGTTGAACACCCTCGCGAGAAACGTCTGGACCGTTATTGCTGGATTTACCTGCAATTTTGTCCATTTCATCAATGAAGATGATTCCATCGTTTTCAGCACGACGCAAAGCTTCAATTTCTACACTATCAAGGTCGATAAGTTTTTCACTTTCTTCGGCAGAGAATATCTTCAATGCGTCCGCAACTGTAACGGTACGCTTCTTCATTTTCTTTGGCAACATATCGCCAAAAATACTACCAAGGTTAATTTCCCCAGCACCCGGTTGAAGTTCTACTGGTTTTGGGTTATCCTGGACGGAAATCTCCACAAGCATTTGGTCTAGATGATGGTTAGCTAGTTCATCCTTCAAGGTTTGCTTGTTGATACCTTCGGGAAGTTCATCCTTCTTTTTGAGTAGCACTTCTACAAGTCTATCAAGGGCTATATCCATAGCTCTAGCTTCAACTTCCTTGTATCTTTCGTCCTTTACAAGTCTGATTGCTACTTCAACAAGGTCCTTGATCATGCTTTCTACGTCACGACCAACGTAACCAACTTCGGTGTACTTTGTTGCTTCCACCTTCAAAAATGGAGCTTTTACAAGTTTAGCAAGACGTCTTGCTATTTCCGTTTTACCAACACCAGTTGGTCCCTTCAAAATGATATTTTTGGGGGTAATTTCTTCACGATCAGCCTGCGACAGCTTACTGCGGCGGTATCTGTTGCGAAGTGCAATAGCAACTGCCTTTTTCGCTTGAAATTGACCTACGATATATCTATCAAGTTCTGTTACTATTTGTCTAGGAGTCATACTAAACCTCCTCAACGGTAATGTGACCGTTTGTGTAAACACAAATTTCGCTTGCTATTTGCAGGGATTTTTGTGCAATTTCTCTAGCAGAAAGGTCTGTGTTAGCCATCAATGCTTTAGCTGCAGCAAGGGCATAATTTCCGCCACTTCCAATAGCGCAAATACCGTCATCTGGTTCGATAACGTCGCCAGCACCAGATAGCAAAAAGATATTGTTTTTATCAGCAACAATAAGCATTGCTTCTAGCTTGCGCATAACGTTATCTCTGCGCCAAAGTTGAGCAAGCTCAACAGTAGAACGTAGCAAATTTCCGCTAAACTTTTGCAACATACTTTCTAGCTTTTCGGACAATGTAAAGGCATCTGCTGTTGTTCCTGCAAAACCAATAACAATTTTGTTATCGAAAATGCGTCTAACTTTTACAGCATTACCCTTCATAATTACGCTTTCGCCTTGTGTAACTTGTCCGTCGCCAGCGATTGCTATTTTATCGTTTCTTTTTACAGCACAAATGGTTGTGCCTTTGATTGTATCGGCAAAAACTGTAGCCATAAAAATAACCTCCTTAAATTCCTTCTACTATGCTTTGCATCTTGGCGTATGCTCGTTGAGAGTAAGCCAATTTGCGTTGTGATTTATCTTTAATTAACACATCCAATGGTTGCAAAATGCCAAAATTACTATTCATGGGAGAGTACTCGCCAAATTCGGTAGAAATATGTTGACAAAGTGCACCAATCATTGTGTCATTTGTAAATTCTAGCGGAGCTTGTCCACTAAATATACGATAAGCTTGCAAACCTGCAACTAAACCACTCATTGCAGATTCCATATATCCTTCCACGCCGGTAATTTGTCCTGCGAAGAACAGTTTGTTGTTGTTTTTTAGTTGAAAATATTTATTCAAGAATTTGGGCGCATTTATGTATGTGTTGCGATGCATAACGCCATATCTAACAAATTCGGCATTAGCTAAAGCTGGTATCATACTAAACACTCGCTTTTGTTCGCCAAACTTGAGATTTGTTTGGAATCCAACCAAGTTGTACAACGTTCCTTGTTCATTCTCCATGCGTAGTTGCAACACTGCATAGGGTTTTTCATCCTTTCGTGGATCACGCAATCCAACTGGTTTGAGTGGACCAAAACGCATTGTGTTTTCGCCACGTTTTGCCATTACTTCAATGGGCATACAGCCTTCGAAAACATTATTTTCAAAGTCCTTAAGCTGAACCGTTTCGGCAGAAACAAGGGCATTGTAAAAAGCAAGATACTCTTCCTTGTTCATTGGACAATTCAAGTAATCTGCTTCCCCCTTACCATATCTACTTGCAACAAAGGCGCTATCGTAGTCAATGGTGTCCGCCGTAACAATAGGTGCTACTGCATCAAAGAAATGCAAAAACTCTTTGCCAAAAACATTTTGGAAAGCTGGAATAAGTGCATCATCTGTCAATGGTCCTGTAGCAACAATTACAAAATCGAAGTCATCTGCATCCAATGTTGTAGCAACTTCGTTAACAAGGGTAAAGTTATCAAACTCTTGAAGTTTTTGTGTAATCAACGAAGAAAACTCGTACCTATCAACCGCAAGTGCATTGCCAGCTGGTACCCTAGTTTGCTCTGCAACTGAAATAACCAAACTATCCAAAAGACGCATTTCCGCCTTCAATAGACCGCTTGATGTGCCAAAATCGTCACTTTTGAAGGAGTTGGAACAAACAACCTCGCACAAAGTATCCAAATTGTGGGCTGGCGATTTTTTGATGGGTTTCATCTCCACCATTGTAACGCTAACGCCCCGTTTTAGTAGTTGATATGCCGCTTCGCATCCGGCAAAGCCACCACCAATAATCTTAGCTTTCACTTGCTTCACCACCATCAAAACTACAATCTTTGTTAGAACAACGAATTACCTTTTTACCACGACTTGTTTTGTAAACAAGGTGTTGACCACATTGTGGACACAATTTGCCTGTTGGAATATCCCAAGATACAAAGTCGCAAGCTGGGAAACCAGAACATCCAAAGAAAATGGTTCCGCGCTTTGATACACGCTTAATTACATTTTTGCCACACTTGGGGCACTTGGATACAACTTCAATAATAGGTCGAGTGTTTTTACAATTTGGATAGTTACTACAAGCAAGATACTTGCCAAATTTTCCTTCTCTTTCCAACATTACACCGCCACAAATCTCGCAAGTTTCGTTTGTAGGTTTGGGTGGAGTTTTTTCCTTTAGACTGCGGATGTTTTGGCACTTAGGATAGTTGCTACAAGCAAGATATTTACCAAAACGACCGCTCTTGATAAGCATAGGAGAGCCACACTTGTCGCACACAACGTCACTCATTTCATCTTTGACAAAAATCTTTTCGCCATGCATTGCAACATCTACGTCCTTCAACAATGGTTTGAAGAATCCATCAACAACTTCATACCAAGGTTGACCATTATCTTCGATATTATCCAAACGAGTTTCCATTTCAGCAGTAAACTTGATGTCAACTACAGAACTGAAATACTGACACAAATAGTCAGTTACTTGGATTCCAAGGGAAGTAGGAACTAGCGCTTTGCCATCCTTTTCAATGTACTCACGCTTATACAATGTTTGCATAATTGTTGCATAAGTACTTGGGCGACCAATACCCTTTTCTTCCATTGCCTTGATAATGCTAGCTTCGGTATATCTTGAAGGTGGTTTTGTAAAACGTTGATCGCTTGTTAGCTTAATTTGCTTTAGAACGTCCCCTTCTTCCAAAGGTGGCAATACAGCGTTTTCTCCTTCTTCTACTTCCTTATCCTTGGACTTGGTTTCACCATAAATTGCCAAGTAGCCATCAAAAGCAAGTGTTTTGCCTGTTGCGGTAAGACCATATTCGACTCAACCTACTGTTACAGCAACTTTGTTTTAAACTGCATGAACAGATTGGCTAGCCAAAAATCATTCGTAAATAAGCTTGTAAAGCAAATATTGATTGCGTTGAACCTTGTCTTTGATTGACTCTGGTGTCAACTCCAAATTGATAGGTCTAAGTGCTTCGTGAGCGTCTTGTGCTTGCTTTTTGTTGGCAAAAATATTAGTTCTAGAAGGAACGTACTTTGCACCATATTTTTGAGCAATAAGAGATTTTGCTGCTGCAGCTGCTGCATCAGATACACGAACGGAGTCGGTACGGATATACGTTACCAAAGCCACGTGTCCCATACCAGGGATATCAATACCTTCGTAAAGTTGTTGAGCAACACTCATTGCAACGTTGCTTGACATACGCAACTTGTTAACAGCATCTTGTTGCATGGTACTTGTTGTAAATGGAGGTTGTGGTTTTGTGTTTACAACACTCTTTTTTACACCCTTTACAACATAAGGATTATTTTGCAATACA